>DASXKD010000068.1:0-3443 GCA_036497045.1 Streptosporangiaceae bacterium
CATGCCCGAGCGCAGTTCCTCTGCCACCTCGTCGGGGCTCATCACCACCACGCGGTCACCGCTGCCCGTCGACGAACGTCTGGCGGGCGGTGTCCGATACGCCGCTGAGGTTGAGCTCGAAGGTGAACCCTTGCTCGTACCGGTAGGAACGCTTGACGTCGACCGGGTCGATGCCGTTCAGCGACTGCTTGGCCAGCCGGATGACCGCCGGGTCCTTGGCGGCGATCTCGGCGGCGACGGCCCGTGCGGCCTGCCGCAGTTCCGCGGGCGGCACGACCTCGAGCACGGTGCCGAAGGCGAGCAACTGCTGCGCGGTGACCGTGCGGCAGGTGTACACCATCGTGCGCATCAGCTGCTGGGGCACCAACCGGGACAGGTGCGTCGCCGCGCCGAGGGCACCGCGGTCCACCTCGGGCAGGCCGAAGGTGGCGTCGTCCGCCGCGACGACGATGTCGGCACTGCCGGCCAGGCCGACGCCGCCGCCCAGGCAGAAACCGTGCACCGCGGCGATCACCGGCACCGGGCAGTCATAGACCGCGGCGAAGGCGGAGAAGCAGCCCCGGTTCGCGCCAAGCAGCGCCTCGTGCCCTGGAACCTGTTGCATTTCCTTGATATCCACCCCGGCGCAGAAGCCGCGGCCCCCGGCGGCCAGGATCACCGCCCGGGTCCGCAGGTCGGCGCCCGCCCCGGTGATCGCGCTGGCCAGGTCGAACCAGCCAGCCACGGGCAGCGCATTGACCGGGGGGTAGTCGATGACGATCTCGGCGATGCCGCCGAAGCGCTGCGTCTCGATGCCCATCGCCGCGTCCTCGCACGTCTCGCGTGGGGCCGTTATGGCCGCTCAGCCTGGCCTGACGCTCCGTCACCCGGCCTAGCGTTTGCTTGGTGGCAAAGCCTAACATGTGCCCCATGCGCGCCACCGATGACACGGGCCGGGCAGTGATCGTCACGGGGGGAACCCGGGGAATCGGAGCGGAGATCGCGCGGGCGTTCCTGCGGGCCGGCGCCCAGGTGCTTGTCTGCGGCCGGACCGATCCCGGTGACGGCGCCACGCCGCCCGAGGCCGACGGCCGGGCCGCCAGGTTCACCCGCGCCGACGTCAGGGATCCGGACCAGGCCGGCAAGCTGATCGGCGAGGCCGTGGAGCGGTTCGGCCGGCTGGACGTCGTGGTCAGCAACGCGGGCGGGTCACCATCGGCCGCCGCCGCCACCGCGTCACCGCGGTTCCACGCCAAGGTCATCGAACTGAACCTGATCGCACCGTTCCACATCGCGCAGAGCGCGAACAGCGTGATGCAGCGCCAGCAGGACGGCGGGTCGATCATCATGATCGGCAGCGTGAGCGGTGTGCGGCCGTCACCGGGCACCGCTGCGTACGGTGCGGCCAAGGCGGGCCTGCACCACCTGGCGACCAGCCTCGCCGTCGAGTGGGCGCCGAAGGTCAGGGTCAACGTCGTGGTGCCCGGGCCGGTGGCGACCGAGACCGCCGCTGCCGCCCATTATGCGGACGTCGGCGGCACGGACGCCGTCGCCAGCACGGTGCCGCTGGGCCGGCTGGCGTCCCCCGGCGATGTCGCGGACGCCTGCCTGTTCCTGGCCTCGCCACAGGCGTCCTACGTCAGCGGCGCCGCGCTACTGCTGCACGGCGGCGGCGAGTGGCCCGCCTGGCAGTCCGCCACCTAGCGGCCGCCCGACGACCGCCTGGCGGCCGCCCCGGCGACCGCCCCGGCGGGCTGCTGCCTAGCGACCGGCCGGACCGCCGTTGTACGCTCGCAGCGACTAGAACGTGTTCTATTAGGAGCTGGGGCATGGTTGCATCCATCAAGCCGCATCGCGACGAGATCGGCCTTTCCGACGGCCTCCTGCTGATCGATGGCTCATGGGCCGCCGCCCGGTCCGGCGAAAGCTGGAGTCACAGCCATCCGGCCACCGGCGAGGAGGTGGCTTCCTTCCCTATCGCCGGGCCCGCGGATGTCGACGCCGCGGTGCGCGCCGCGCGGAAAGCGTTCGACGAGGGGCCATGGCCACGGGCACGGGCCACCGAGCGGATCCGGGTGCTGCGCCGGATCGCCGACCTTGTCCGCGAGCACGGCGGCGAACTGCTCGCGCTGCAGGCGCTGGACAACAGCGTGCCGCTGAGCTTTGGCTCGGTGTACGGGATGTCGGCGAACATGGTGGCCGACATCTTCGACCACCACGCCGGCTGGGTGGACAAGCTGGCGGGGGAGACGCTGCCGCCGTACCAGGGCGGTGATCACCTGGTGATGACGTTGCGGGAGCCGGTCGGCGTGGTGGGTGCGATCATCCCGTGGAACGCGCCGCTGCTGCTGTTCGCCCAGAAGGCCGCCCCGGCCCTGGCGGCCGGCTGCACGATCGTGGCCAAGCCATCGGAGTACGCGACGTTCGCGGTGCTGCGGCTGGCCGCTCTCATGGAGGAGGCCGGGCTGCCGCCCGGCGTGCTCAATATCGTCACCGGCCCCGGGGAGCCGACCGGGGACGCACTGATCAACCACCCGCTGGTGGACAAACTGTCGTTCACCGGCAGCAGGGCCGTCGGCCGCAAGATCATCGCCGCGTCCGCGGCCGGGTTCAAGCGGGTCAGCCTGGAACTGGGCGGCAAGAGCCCGGCGCTGGTGTTCGCCGATGCCGACGTGTCCAACGCCGCGGCGCTCACCATGGGCACGGTGACACTGGGCCTGGCCGGGCAGGTCTGCCTGGCCCAGACCCGGGCGCTGGTGCATCGGGACGTGGTCGACGAGTTCCTCGCCATGGCCGAGATGATCAGCGGGATGGTCAGCTACGGCAGCCCGTTCGACCCGGCGGTCACCTCCTCGCCGCTGATCAACACCAGGCAACTGGACCGGGTGCTCGGCCTGATCGCCGATGGCCAGGCGTCCGGCGCCCGGCTGGTCTGCGGCGGCACCCGCGGCGAGGGTGACCTGGCCGCGGGCAACTTCGTCGCGCCCACGCTGTTCACCGACGTAACCAACGACATGAGCATCGCCAGGGAGGAGATCTTCGGGCCCGTCCTGTCGGTGATGCCGTTCAGCGACGAGGACGAGGCCGTGCGGATCGCCAACGACACCGATTACGGCCTAGCCGCCACGGTGTGGACCGGTGACATCAAGCGGGCGATCCGGCTGACCAAGGCGCTGCGGGTGGGCACCGTCGGCATCAACGGCTACACGCTGGAGCCACACGTGGCGTTCGGCGGCTACGGGCAGTCCGGGATGGGCCGGGAGGGCGGGCGCACCGCCATCGAGGCTTACACCGAGGTCAAGACCGTCCTGCTGCCGTTCACCGACGACATGATGTGACGCACAGGCAGGAGCCGCAGGCCGTGCAGGATTCCGATGGAAAACTGGCCCCTGCGGCGGGATCCCATGCCGACAGCGCCGCTTGCCCGTCGTGCAGCGAATAGGGTCCCGCGGGACGAGGACCCC
>DASXKD010000069.1:0-34414 GCA_036497045.1 Streptosporangiaceae bacterium
CTAGGCACCGGGCGGCGCCGCACCGGCGCGGCGCAGTTGCAGGCTCATCCTGGTCCCGCCGCCGGGCCGGGAGGCGGCCGCCACCTCACCGTCCTGCGCCCGGGCAAGCTGCCTGACGATGTACAGGCCCAGGCCGATGCCGCCGAACCTGCGCCGGTCGCCGGTCTCGCCCTGGACGAACCGCTCGAAGATCCGCTCGTGGTCGCCGGGGGCGATGCCGATGCCCTCGTCGTCCACGGTGACCTCGATCCAGTCCCCGGCCGGGCGGGCGGCCACGGTGATCGTGCCGCCGTTCGGTGCGTACTTGAACGCGTTCTCCAGCAACTGGCCGACCATGATGTCGGTGGCCATCGTGTCCCCGTATGCCTGGGGCAGGTCGTCGGGGATCTCGGCGACCAGGGTGTGCTTGTCCGACAGCGACAAGAACGCGGCCACCGTCCCGCGCAGCAGCGCCGCCAGGTCGAACGGGCCGTTCCGCACGGTGAGCTGGTCGGCCCCGGCACGAGCGCCGAGCAGCAGTTGCTCCACCAGGTGGCTCAGCGAACCGGCCCGCTCGGCGATCGTCTGCACCGCGCTGCGGCGCTCGGCATCGGTGAGCTTGTCCCAGCGCTGGGCCAGCGTGCTCGCGAATCCCTGCACGACGGTGATCGGGGTGCGCAGCTCGTGGCTGGTGGTGGCCAGGAACAGGTCCTTGGCCTCTTCGAGTTCCTTGGCGGCGGTGACGTCGCGGAAGTCCACGACCCGCTCGTCCTTCTCGTTCAATTCATTGCACAAAACGTCAAGCCACAGGCCGGTGGACAGCCGGTGGGTGACCCGGGGTGCGCCGGGCTCGGGCACCGGGAACGGCGGCGGCTTTCCGATGACCTGCTGGGCTGACATGCCGGTGAGCTTGTGCGCCGCCGGGTTCCACTGGCGGATCAGCCCGGCGTCGTCGAGCACGGCGATGCCATCGGCGCTGGCGTCGATGACCGCGCGCTCGTGGGCCCGCTGGCGGACCAGTTCCTCGAACGCGGTCGCGTTGGTGAGCGCCACCCCGGCGTGCCCGGCGAGCAGTTCCAGCAGTTCGAGTTCCACGTGCCCGACCTCGCGGCCGCTGTACAGGGCGTACAGGGCGCCGTAGGGCCGGCCCCCGACGTGCGACAGGGCCAGGGTGATCGTGTGCAGCCCGGGCAGCGCGGACCAGATCAGGTCGGCGAACTCGCCGGACGCCGCGGTCGCCATCATCACGCTGCGCCCGGAGCGCATGAGCTGGCCGACCAGGCTGGTGGGCAGGTCCGAGGTGCGGCCACGGAGCCGGGCCGGAAGGCCTTTCATGCTGACCAGGCGCACCCGGTCGTCCTCGATGAGCACGAAGCCACCCGCGTCGGCACCGGTCAGATCGCAGAGGCTGGCGGCGATCCGGTCGAGCACGGTGTCCAGGTCGCGCTGGGCGTTCATGTCGGCAACCACGTCGCCGAGCTTGCGGACCACCCGGGCCCGCTCGGCCATTTGGTGCCTGGCCGCGGTGTCCTCACCGGTGCGGTGGTACACGTTCACCCAGCCGATGACCTCGCCCGAGCGGTCCCGCAGCGCGCTGGCGTCGATGCGCAGGTCAAGCAGCTTGCCGTCCTTGCGGGCGCGGCGGGTGACGTAGGAGATCTGGCCGCCGGAGCGCACCCGTTCCAGGGCGGCGTTGTGCTCGGCCTTGAGTTCCTCGGGGATCAGCGCCGGTTCCTCGCCGAGGACCTCCGCGGCGCGCCAGCCGAACATCCGCTGGGCTGCCGGGTTCCACAGCAGCACGGCCCGCTCGGCGCTGAAGGCCACGATGGCATCGGCCGCACACTCGATCACCGCGCGCGCTGTCGCGTCCACGCGGTCCTGGCCCGCTACCATCGTTTCGGATCGCACCCTTGCATCGTGCCATCATGCAGCCGTCAAGGCTCAGCAAACCCGAGGCAGGGCCATAGAGCGGCGGGCGTCTTAGTCCCGCGTGTAGTCATCCCCGCCGTGATGCGGGAGCGTGATGGGACGGTGGCCTGGCTTGGTCCTGGAGGGCGACCAGGCCCTCGGTCACGGCACGGTAGACGGCGGCGGCGCGGCTGGAGACGTCGAGCTTGCGGTAGACGTTGTCGAGGTGGTGGGCGACCGTCCGCGGGCTGATCCCCAGCTTGCGCGCTATCGCGGTGTTGGTGTGGCCCAGCGCGACCAGTTCCAGAAGCTGGAGTTCGCGCTCGGTCAGGCCGGCCACCGGACTGTCGGCCTGGCTGCTGAGGGCCTGCCGGGCCCGGTGCCGGGATCTGGCCCGGATCATGGCCCGCACCAGCGGGGCGCGCAGCACCGCGAGCAGGTCGCGGTCGTCTTCGGTGAAGTCGCCACGGCCGCGGTTGAGCGCGATGCCGATGACCCGTCCGTCCGTCTTGGGCAGGCCGATGGCGATCTGGTGCTCCACGGGCACGTGCCGGTAGAACTCGGTATACACACCAAGACGGTGGAAGCGCTCCCGGCTGAGGAAGTCACTGATCATCAACGGCCCGCCATCCCCGGTGGCCTCCAGGTGGCCGACCAGCGGGTTCTCGTGCACGTGCGCCACGAACGCGGCCAAGATGTCCGGGCTGAAGACCACATCCTCGGGGTAGGCGCAGTAGGACACCTGGCCAGGTTCGGGCCCGAATTCGTTGTAGGAGAGCACGTCGGAACGGATCAGCCGGTCCAGCCCGGGCAGCGCGCAGCGGCCCAGGTCGGCAGGATCGTCGGTGTCGGCCAGATCATCGACGAACCGGAGCGCGCTTTCCATCGCGCTCAGTGAGACATGCACGCCGGTCGCCACCTCGCCATGCTGCGCTGCTGCACAAACTGCCCATAGACACTCCCGCAGCCGGCCGGTTGAGTCAAGCTCGGGTATTTATTCCGGCGGGGGACCATAAATACCGGGGGGCGTGACGGTGGCGGCGGCGGGCACGCCGGCCGCCATCTTTGCGTTGGCCGGGGCTAGGCGCCGGTGCGGATCGTCGCGGTGAAGGCGGCCCAGGCGGCCGAAGTGAAGGTCAGCCTGGGGCCGTCGGGCTCCTTGGAATCGCGTACCGCGACGGCGTCGGGCAGCAGAGCGGGCGCGGCCTGCTGATCGTCGGCGAGCTGGCCAGCCGGTGGGGCCGGGAGGACGGGGCTGGCCGGCGAACCATGTGGTTCGAGATGGACTGGTGACGCCGCCGTCCCCAGGTCCCGCTGGCTGGCCGCAGGAAGTTACTTCAGCAGCCGGGACATGCGGCGGTCGGCGAGCGGCTTGCCCCCGGTCTGGCAGGTCGGGCAGTACTGCAGCGAGGAGTCGGCGAACGACACCTCCCGCACCGTGTCGCCGCAGACCGGGCACGGCTGGCCGGTCCGGCCGTGCACCCGCAGGCCGGACTTTTTCTCCGCCTTGAGGTCGGCGGCGGCCAGGCCCGTGCTGCGCTCGACCGCCTCGCGCAGGCATTCCGTCATGGCCGCATACAGGGCGGCCACCTCGTCCGGGGTGAAGCTGGACGCGAGCTTGAACGGGGACATCTTGGCCACGTGCAAGACCTCGTCGGAGTAGGCGTTGCCGACGCCCGCGAGGATCTTCTGGTCCCGCAGCACGCCCTTGATCTGGGTGCGGCGGTCCTTGAGCAGGCCGGCCAGCACGTCCACGGTGAAGTCGTCGGCCAGCGGGTCCGGGCCGAGCGAGGCCACGCCGGGCACCTGCTGCGGGTCGGTGACCAGGTAGACCGCAAGCCGTTTCTTGGTGCCGGCCTCGGTCAGGTCGAAACCGCTGCCGTCGGTGAACCGGAGCCGGAAGCCGAGCGGGCTCTTGCCCGGCTTGGGGCGCTGCTCGGGCAGGTCGTCCTTCCAGCGGAGCCAGCCGGCCCGGGCGAGGTGCATCACCAGGTGCAACGGCTCCGGCCCGCTGATCACGTCGAGGAACTTGCCGTACCGCGACGTCCCGGTGACCTTTTGCCCGGACAGCGCGCTCAGCTCCGGGGTGTAGGTCTTGAGCACCGAGATGGCCGTGCTCACGGCCCAGTCGATCTCCGCGCCCGTCGCGCGTTCCCGCAGGAAGACGGCGAGAGATTCGACTTCTGGCAGTTCCGGCACAGTATCGATTGTGCAGCCTGGCACCTGATGACCGGGACGCCGGGGGCTGCCATGATCGCCGCGAGACATTTAGTTGTTTGGTGAAAACTAACTTATAATTTGATTTACTTCCGCTTGACGTTGCGGGAGCGCCTCCGTAAGCGGACCATGGACCCTACAAGGACGAGAGGCCATGGACCAAGCAGAGTCTTCGCCCCTGGGCGGCCAGCCGGACCGGCGGCGCCAGCGCGAGCCCGGCACCGAGCCGGCGCGCCCATCCAGCGCGGCCGCGCGGCTCGACCACCCGGTCGTGGTGGGTTATGACGGGTCGCCGTCCAGCCGCAACGCGCTTGCCTATGCCGCCGGGGTGTCGCAGCGCCTGTCCCGGCCACTGGTGATCGTGCACGTCACTCCCGGCGTCTACTGCGAACCGCTGACCGGTCAGGTTATTGGTGCGCCCCAGGCGCGGGCGGAGACCGAGCAATGGGTGCGCAGCGAGCTTGCCGAGGTGTGCGACTGCAGGAACGTAGACGTGCGGGTGATCATGCGGCACGGCAACGCGGCACGGGAGTTGTCCACCGCGGCTGAGGAATTGAGTGCGGATGCCCTGGTGATAGGGGCACCTCGGCAAAGGTGGCACCACGTGGCGGGGTCGGTGCCCGGATGGCTGGCACGGCATGCGCGGTGCCCGGTGATCGTGGTGCCGTGATCGTGAGGTTGCCTGCGGGTAACAGTGTCCTCACCGTGCTTGCGGGGAACGGGTTTCGGGGTTGCAGTGGGGTGCGCTCGCGACCCAGAAGTCTGGGGATTTCTGGCGCATCGGTGATCTCGGGGTACTGTGCAGCGGACGGGAACCGTCGGACGTGAGGGTCCGGGGGGTCGCCCCCGGGGGGATGATCGCGGCCGTGGGGGGAAGGTGGCCGAAGGCCACTGACCATGATGAGGTAGCTCGTGGGCGAGGAGGGATTTGAACCCTCACGTCCTCGCGGACACACGGACCTGAACCGTGCGCGTCTGCCGTTCCGCCACCCGCCCGGGGCAACGAGTCAGGTTAGCACGTCCTCATACGGACCCTTACCGCCGATACCATCGGATGCGAGCAGGGGAAGGAGGTACCCGGTGGGAGTGCTGCAGCGCTTCGAGCGAAGGCTCGAGGGGATGGTGGAGGGTGCCTTCGCGCGGGCGTTCAAATCCGAAGTCGAACCGGTGGAGATCGCCAGTGCGGTTCAGCGCGAGATGGACGACCGCGCGGCGATCGTCGCGCAGGGCCGGACGCTGGTGCCGAACGATTTCGTCGTGGAGTTGTCGAGCACCGACCACGAGCGTCTCGAGGTCTACGCGGACAGTCTGGGGATCGAGCTGGCCACCTTGGCCCGGGAGCACGCCAAGGAGCAGGGGTACTCCTTCGTCGGCCCGGTGCGGATGCGTTTCGAGGGCGTGCCCGACCTGACGACCGGCACGTTCCGCATCCGGTCCGGGGTCATCCGGGGCACCACGGTGGAGGGCGGGGAGATCCGGCGGCCAGCCAGCGACCTGCCACGGCCGCCCGGTGCCTTCGCCGGCCGGCCGCGGCTGCTGGTATCCGGCCCGGAGCCCGGCAGCGACGGCAGCACGCAGCGCACCTACGAGCTGACCTCGCCGGTGACCATGCTCGGCCGGGGAACCGACTGCGATCTGCGCCTCGTTGACCCTGGTGTGTCCCGTCATCACGCAGAGCTGCGTGTCGAAGACGACGAGGTGGTATTGGTGGACCTGGGCTCCACCAATGGCACGTTCGTGAATAGTGAGCCGGTCCGGAGAGTGGCACTCACCGACGGGACAAGGGTCACGCTTGGGCGGACCACGCTGGTGTTCCGCCGGGACGCTGCATACTGATCTCCCTGGCGGGACAAGTAGGAAAGGCAAAACTGCGGACTCGGCCCACCCGAGGACACATAACCCGATGAGTAACCTCACGCTCCTGCTGATCAGGCTCGCCTTCCTGGCGGTCCTGTGGCTGTTCGTCATCGCCGCCGTAGGCGTGGTGCGCACGGACATGTTCGGCCAGGCACGGCAGGGCCGTCAGCGACGGCGCCAGCGGAAGCCGCCACAGGTGAAGGCCCCCCGCCCGCCCCGGGCCGGACGGCCGGGCCGCGGCGTGCCACAGCGACTGTTGGTCACGGCGGGCGGGCTGGCCGGGACCTCGATCGGGCTGACAGACCAGCAAATCACCATTGGCCGGGCAAATGACGCCACGCTAGTGCTGAACGACGACTACGCTTCGACGCGACACGCCAGGCTGTTCCCGCAGGACGGTCAGTGGATTGTCGAGGATCTCGGATCGACCAACGGTACCTACCTCGACCGGCAGAAAGTGACCCAGCCGACCCCGGTACCCCCGGGCGTGCCGATCCGAATCGGCAAGACCGTCCTGGAACTCCGCAGATGACACTCGAACTCCGCTACGCGGTCCGCTCTGACGTAGGCCTCCTTCGTGAAGGAAACGAGGACTCGGCCTACGCCGGCCCCCGCCTGCTCGCCGTCGCCGACGGCATGGGCGGCCACGCCGCCGGTGAGGTAGCCAGCGCCGTGGCCATCGGCGCACTGGCCGACCTCGACGACGACATGTCCCCGAACGAGTTGCAGATCGCCCTGTCCAGCGCGGTGGCGCACGCCAATCAGATCCTGCACGACATGGTCAGTGCCGACCCGTCGATCAGCGGGATGGGCACCACGCTCACCGCCATGCTCTGGTCGGGCGGCAAGGTGGCGCTGTGCCACATCGGCGACTCGCGCGCCTACGTCCTGTCCGGCGGCCGGTTCCAGCAGATCACGCACGACCACACCCTGGTCCAGTCACTGGTGGACGAGGGCCGGATCAGCCCGGACGAGGCCGCCACCCACCCGCAGCGATCCCTGTTGCTGCGCGCCCTGGACGGGACCTCGGAAGCCGAGCCGGACCTGTCGATACTTGAGGCGCACGCCGGTGACCGGTACCTGCTGTGCTCGGACGGGCTGTCCGGCGTGGTCAGCGAGGAAACGCTGCACCGGACCCTGGCGACGGTGCCAGATCCGGAGGACGCCGTCCTGCAACTGGTGGAACTGGCCATCAAGGGCGGCGGCCCGGACAACATCACCTGCATCGTCGCCGACGTGGTGGACAGCATGACCGCACCCCGCGTGCCGGGCAGGTCTTCGGTGCTGGCCGGTGCGGCCTCCAATGGCGGCAGGCCGATGATCCGGACCGACAGCCCGGCGGCGCGGGCGCACCTGCTGTCGCAGACCAAGCCGCAGGCGGCCATCGTGGTCGACCACGACGACCCCGCGCCCCGGATGCGGCACGACGACGACGAGGACCCCGAACCGCCCCGGCGCCGGTTGCCCATCGTCAGGTCGCTGTTCGTGCTTCTGCTCATCGTGATTATCGGCGGCGGTTACCTGGGCTGGCGGTACACCCAGGACCAGTACTACGTGGGCACCGATGGCGGCCAGGTGGCCATCTTCCAGGGGGTCAACCAGAGCGTCGCCGGGGTCAACCTGTCGCACGTGTACCAGCGGACCGGCATCCCGCTGGCCGGGGTCCCGTCCCCGTATCAGGGGCAGATCCAGGCGACCGTGTCCGCCACCAGTCGCAGCAGCGCGCTCCACATCGTGGCGAATGTCCGCAGGCAATACCAGAACTGCGTGAACGCCTACACGGCCGTGCAGAGGTACACCGCAGCGCAGACCAGCTACAAGTCCAGGCTGACCGCCTACGAGAAGCGCTACCACACCAAGGGCGACGTGCGGTTGAAGGGCAAGGTCATCCACACGCCGCCGAAGCCGCCCACGGGGACGCAGCCGACGATCCCGGCGGACTGCCCAGGCCCCTCGGCCACGGGCACCACGGGTTCCGGGGGCTCTTCGTGAGCGCTATGCGGGCGACCGGCAATGGGACCGGCACCACCGGGGCGGTGACGCCCGCGCCGGGCCTGGCCGGGTCATTGCTGCTGCCGCGCGGACGGCGCGGGGCCGAACTGATCATGCTCACGTTCTCCATCGGCGTCGTCCTGTTCGCCTACGCGAACGTCGGGCTGGGCCTGAACGGGCATGTGCCGACCGGGCTCGCCACCTACGGCGTGCTGTTCGCGGTCCTCATGCTCGGCGCGCACCTGGCCATCCGCAAGCTCGCCCCGTGGGCGGACCCGCTACTGCTGCCACTGGCGGCGCTGCTGAACGGCCTCGGCCTGGTGATGATCTACCGGCTCCAGGAGTCGGGCCGTCACGGCAACCCCGGCAACGCCATCTCCACCATGAGCGCATCGACCACCACGTTCCAGCTCATGTGGAGCGCGATCGGGGTGATCGCATTCGTGGCCGTGCTGCTGGTCATCCGCGAGCCGCGCACGCTGCAGCGTTACACCTACACCCTCGGCGCTATCGGGCTAGTGCTGCTCGCCCTTCCGGCACTGCTACCGAACAGCATCAGCGAGGTGCCGGGGACCGGGGCCAAGATCCAGATCGCCCTCGGCGGGTTCAGCATCCAGCCGGAGGAGTTCGCCAAGCTCGCGCTGGCCGTCTTCTTCGCCGGCTACCTGGTGGCCAAGCGGGACGTGCTCGCGCTGGCAGGCCGGCACATCCTCGGGATCGCGCTGCCCCGGGCCAGGGACATGGGGCCGGTGCTCATCGCGTGGGGTGCCAGCCTGCTGGTGCTGGTGTTCGAGAGCGACATCGGCACCTCGGCGCTGTTCTTCGGGCTGTTCCTGATCATGCTCTACATAGCCACGCAGCGCACCTCGTGGCTGCTCATCGGGACGTCACTCTTCCTGGTCGGCGCGTGGGCCGCCAGCAAGCTGGTCGCCCATGTGGGCGTGCGGTTCGCCATCTGGCTGCACCCGACGCTGTTCAATAACGTGTTCTGCGGGTCCCCCGGCGTGCACGGCTCGTGCGTGCCGTCCTACCAGCTCGCCCAGGGCCTGTACGGCCTGGGCTTCGGCGGGGTCCTGGGCACCGGGCTGGGGCACGGGCAGCCGTACCTGACCCCGCTGGTGCAGAGCGACTTCATCATCACCGCGTTCGGGGAGGAACTCGGCCTCACCGGCCTGATGGCGCTGCTGCTGATCTACGGCCTGATCGTGCAGCGGGGGCTGCGCGCCGCGATCGCCGTGCGGGACCCGTTCTCCAAGCTGCTGGCCGGTGGTCTCGCGTTCGTGGTAGCCCTGCAGGTCTTCGTTATCGTGGGCGGCGTGACCCAGCTCATCCCGCTCACCGGAATCACCACGCCCTTCCTGTCCCAGGGGGGCTCATCCCTGGTGGCGAGCTGGATGCTCATCGCGCTGCTGATGCGGATCAGTGACACGGCCAGGCGGCCCGCACCGCAGCCGATCCAGGACGAGGGAATGACCCAGGTGGTGCGGGCCATATGAACCATGCCCTGCGCCGGGTTTCCTTCGCCTGCCTGGCAATGTTCCTTCTGTTGCTGGCGAACGCCAACTACGTGCAGGGATTCGAGTCGGGCAAGCTGGCCGGCGACCCCGGCAACGGCCGTACGTTCGCGCTGCAGTACCAGTACCAGCGCGGGTCGATCATCACCGCCGACAACCAGCCGATCGCGGAGTCCAAGCACATCGGCGGCGTGTACAGCTACCAGCGGTCCTACCCGTCCGGGCCTGCCTACGCGCCGGTGACCGGCTACGACACCCCGTACCGCAAGACAGGCATCGAGGGGGCGGAGGACCGGCTCCTGGCCGGCACCGACCCGCGGCTCGCCGTCCGCAACCTCATCGACCTGGTCACCGGGAAGCCCCGCAGGGGGGCGACGGTCCAGCTCACCATCAACTCCGCCGCCCAGCAGGCCGCCTACAAGGCGCTCAAGGCATCCGGGATGCCCAGCGCCGCCGTCGCCATCGATCCCAGGACGGGGGCCATCCTGGCGCTGGCCTCCTACCCGTCGTTCAACCCCAACAAGCTGGCCACGCTCAACGGCACCGCGCTCAACAAGGCCGACCAGAAGTACCTCAGCTCGCCGCAGCAGCCGCTGCTCAACCGGGCGATCAACGAGACCTTCCCACCGGGTTCCACATTCAAGATCGTGACCGGCTCCACGGCCTTCTCCACCGGGAAGTACACCCCGGACAGCCGTTACTACGCCCCGACCAACCTCAAGCTGCCCGGTACCACCAACCAGCTCATCAACTTCGACAACACTCCCTGCAACGACGGCAGCAACCCGTCCGGCAACGGGACGGTCCCGCTGATCTACGCCTTCGCCGTATCCTGCAACACGGTCTACGGCGGCCTGGGCGAGCACCTCGGCGGCGCCAAGCTGCGCCGGCAGGCCAACGCCTTCGGGATGAACCGGCCGCTCCGGATCCCGTTGCCGGTCTCCCCGAGCAATTACCCGCCGGTGTCCAACCCCGACTACACCGCCTACTCGGCGATCGGCCAGTACAACGACACGGTGACCCCGTTGCAGGAGGCGATGTTCGCGGCGGCGATCGCGAACCACGGCACGCTGATGCGCCCCTACCTGGTGCAGAAGGTGATCGCGCCGAACCTGACCCCGCTGGTGACCACGCAGCCCAGCGTGCTGAGCCAGGCGGTCACCCCGGGCGTGGCCACCGACGTGGGCCGGATGATGTTCGATGTGGTCAACCAGCCGTGGGGCACCGCGCACGACATCGCGCCAGATCTTCCCGGCATCAAGGTCGCGGCGAAGACGGGGACGGCCCAGAACGGAGCCAACAACACCGGCCTGGACGATGCGGTCTTCACCAGCTTCGCGCCTTATGGCAACCCGCAGATAGCTGTCGGCGTCGTGGTAAAGGGCGGTGGTCTCGGTGCCGATGCCTCCGCCCCGATTGCCGTGCAGATCATCAAGGCATACATGAACTACCTCCACTCATCGCCGAAACGATGAGCACCAGGATCAGCGGTTGGCTATGACCCAGGACGGATACGACAAGTGCGAGACATGACCCAGCGCCGCCTCCTCGGCGGCCGCTACGAGCTCGACGGCATCGTTGGCCGGGGTGGCATGGCCGAGGTGTACCGGGCACGGGATATCCGCCTGGACCGCATCGTCGCGGTGAAGACACTCCGCGAGGACCTCGCCAGGGACCAGACATTCCAGGCAAGGTTCCGCCGCGAGGCCCAGTCGGCCGCCTCGCTGAACCACCCCTCGATCGTGGCGGTGTACGACACCGGCGAGGACGACACCGACGGGTCGCATATCCCCTACATCGTCATGGAATACGTGGACGGCCGCACCCTGCGCGACCTGCTCAGGGAGGACCGCCGGCTGCTGCCGGAGCGGGCCTTGGAGATCACCGACGGGGTGCTGCGCGCCCTGGACTACAGCCACCGCAACGGGATCGTGCACCGCGACATCAAGCCCGGCAACGTGATGCTGACCCGCGATGGCAAGGTCAAGGTGATGGACTTCGGCATCGCCCGGGCGGTCAGCGACGCCCAGGCCACCATGACGCAGACCGCGCAGGTCATCGGCACCGCGCAGTACCTGTCCCCGGAGCAGGCCCGCGGCGAGCGGGTGGACGCCCGCAGCGACCTGTACTCGACCGGGTGCCTGCTGTACGAACTGCTTACCGGGCGGCCACCGTTTCTGGGCGACTCCCCGGTCGCGATCGCCTACCAGCACGTCCGGGAGAACCCGGTGCCGCCGTCGCGGGTGGACCCGGAGGTCCCGCAGTGGGCCGACGCCATCGTGCTGCGGGCCATGGCCAAGGACCCGAGGGATCGCTACCAGTCCGCGGGGGAGATGCGCCAGGACATTCAGCGCGCCTTGCAGGGCGTGCCGGTCGCGGCGCCGCGCACCGGCGCCTACGGGACGGCGACCCAGCGGGTGGGCCCGGCCACCGCGATGGCCGGCATGCCCACCGGTGCTATGCCCGACTACCAGTACGGCAGCGACGACGGTTACCCGCCCGAGACCAACGAGCGGCGCTGGCTGCCGATCGTGCTGTGGATCGTCGGGGTTCTCCTGGTGCTTGGTGTGGTGGGCGGCGTCGCCTACGCGATCCTCGGCGGTGGCAATTCCACCCACGCCGTGCCGCAGGTGAACGGGCAGACGCTCAGCCAGGCTCAGAAGGAGCTCACGGCCGCCGGGCTGAAGTACACGGTGCACAAGCAGCCCAACCCCACGGTGCCGAAGAACATCGTGATCAGCACCAGCCCGCCCAACGGGAACGTCGTGCCCGCGGGCAGCACGGTGGCCCTCATCGTGTCCACCGGGCCGAAGATGGTAGCTGTGCCCGATGTCAGGCACGACTCGGTGACCCAGGCGACGGCCAAGCTGAAGGGCGCCGGGTTCCTGGTCAGCGTGCAGACGGCCAACAACTCGACCGCGTCTCCTGGCACTGTGGTCCGCCAGGACCCGACCCCGGGCACGAATGCCAAGTTCGGCAGCACGGTCACGATCTTCGTCCCGCCCAGCGGGAACCTCGTGCCGGCCGTCGTCGGGGAGAACTACCAGGTTGCCCTGGGCACGCTGAACAACGCCGGGTTCACCAACATCCAGGTCGTGCACGTGACCAACCCGCAGGTCCCCGACGGCACGGTGCAAGCCCAGTCTCCGCGCGCCGGGCGGCGGGTGCCGGCCGGCACACAGATCACGCTGAGCGTTGTGCAGAACCCCGCCACTCCCAGCCCGACGCCCACGACGCCCTCGCCGACACCTACGCCGACAGGCTCGCCGACACCCACCGGGCCGTAGCTCCGCTGTCAGCGGCGGCCCGGATCGGGTCTCCGCTGACAGGAGCCACCGCGACCGGAAGCAACTAGTCTGGACGCACAAGCCGCTCTCAGGAGACGAACGTGCCCAAGTCCCGAACCAGAAGTAAGGCGGTCTACACGCCGCCGCAGCGGACAGCCAAGTCCAAGGTGAGCCCGCGCTGGCTGGTGCCGACCATGCTCGGCTGCCTGCTAGTGGGGCTGGCGTGGATCGCGCTGTACTACATCACGGGCGGCACCCTGCCCATACAGGCGCTAGCGGCGTGGAACCTCGCCATCGGGTTCGCCCTGATCATCGCGGGCGTCGCACTGTCCACGAAGTGGCGGTAAGCAGAGCCCACGAAGTGGCGGTAACCCGGCAGGCCTAGCCGCCGGCCGCGGGCAGGGCTCAGCCCAGCAGTTGGTGGTTGCGGGTGAGCACCGCAATGACCAGGACGGCCACCACCGCGACGGTCGCCCCGACCTGCACCAGGGTCCTGTGGTTGCGCGGTGCGTAGGCGTAGGCGGCGGTGAGCAGCCCGCCGGTGAGCAACCCGCCCACGTGGGCCTGCCAGGCAATGCCGGCCACCGCGAAGCTGATCCCGAGATTGAGCACGATCAGGAACACGATCGACCGGGAGTCCACGCGCAGTCGCCTGGCCACCACAAAATAGGCACCGAACAGCCCGAAGATGGCACCGGATGCCCCCAGCCCCAGTTCGTTGACCGGGGCGAGCAGGTAGAACAGCACCGAGCCGCCCAGCGCGCTGAGCACGTATACCAGCAGGAACCGGAGCCGGCCCAGCAGGCGCTCCAGTGCCGGTCCGACTAGGATCAGCGCCCACATGTTGAAGATGATGTGCGCCGGGCCGAACCCGGACAGGCCCTGCTCGTGCAGGAACGCCGAGGTCAGCAGCCGGTAGTACTGCCCCTGGGCGACCCCGATCACCTGATGGATCGTGGGGTCGTAGGCACCGCCGATCAGGGCCAGGTAGTCAACGATCTTCGGGTAGACCCACTCGACCAGGTAGAACGCCACGTTGAGCGCGACGAGCGTATAGGTGACGACCGCACCAGACACCGCGCGGCCGCCGAAGACTCCGCTGGGCTGCCGAACGGTCTGGCCGCCCTCCTTGATGCATTCCACGCATTGCTGGCCGACCGGCGCCGATCTCAGGCATTCCGGGCATGCAGGCCGGCCGCACCTGGTGCAGGACAGGTAGGTCTCCCGTCCCGCGTGCCGGTAGCAGGTGGGCACACCCGAGCCGCTCCCGGCATCGGGGGCTTGCTGGGTGGCCATGAGCTATCCCGTGGATTCCTGGCTGTCGTCGGTGCCGGTGATCTCCACCGACTCGATCACAACATCGTTCGCGGGCCGGTCCCGGGAGTCGGTCTGGATGCCGCTGATCTTGTCCACGATGTCCGCGCCCTGCACGACTTCGCCGAAGATCGTGTGCTTGCCAGTCAGCCACGGGGTAGGCACGGTGGTGATGAAGAACTGCGAGCCGTTGGTGCCTGGCCCGGCGTTCGCCATGGCGAGCAGGTACGGGTGGTTGAACGTCAGGTCGGGGTGGCACTCGTCACCGAACTTGTAGCCAGGCCCGCCGGTGCCGGTGCCGAGCGGGTCCCCGCCCTGGATCATGAAACCGGGGATCACCCGGTGGAAGATCGTCCCGTCGTAGAGCCTGTCCTTGGAGGGCTGCCTGGTCCGCGGGTCGGTCCATTCGCGGGTGCCTTGTGACAGTTCGACGAAGTTGCGAACGGTCTTAGGAGCGTGGTCGGGAAAGAGCCGCAGGACTATGTCGCCCTGGTTGGTCCGCAAGGTGGCGGTGAGCGTATTGGTCATGACTGAATCCTGGCATGGCCCGGGTGCCGCCAGGGGGCAGACCCTTTCATGATGGCGTCGCCTGAGCATACCCGCATACCGGGACCATGACGGCGAACCGCCCACCGGGGTTGAGCGCGCCCGCGGGGGTTAGACGAGGCCTGCGCTCAGGGCGAGGGTGCTGGCCGACGGCCACTGACCTCGAATAGATCATCTGGGGCACAATGCGGTTGTGCTGCTGAGTGAACTCGTCCAAACGTCGGAGGCGGTCGCGGGCACGTCCGGGCGCACCGCGAAGATCACGGAGATCGCGGGACTGCTGCGCCGGGCTGGCTCCGGCGAGGTCCCGGTGGTGGTCGCCTTTCTGTCCGGGGAACTGCGGCAGCGCCAGATCGGTGTGGGATACGCCTCCCTGGGCGAACTGCTCCTGCTGGAGCCCTCCGGCCAGCCGCTCACCGTGGCGGAGACCGACGCCGTGTTCGAGGCCGTCGGCCAGGTCGCCGGGGCGGGCGCGCAGGCCGAGCGCAGGCGGCTGCTTGCTGGCCTGTTCGGCCGGGCCAGCCAGACTGAGCGCGAGTTCCTCGTCCGCCTGCTCGCCGGTGAACTGCACCAGGGAGCGCTCGAAGGGGTGATGACCGAGGCCGTGGCCCGGGCGGCCGGGGTGCCCGCGGCGGAGGTCCGCCGGGCGCACCTGCTGGTAGGGTCGCTGCCGCTGGTCGCCCAGGCGGCACTGACCGCGGCCTGGGCGACCGCCCCGGCCGATGCCCCGGCCACGGAGGCGGCCCCGGCCGCGGAGGCCATCCCGGCCATGGATCCGGAGCCCGACTCGGAGGCGGCTCTGGCCGCGCTCCGCGCGGTTGGCCTGCAGGTGGGCCGGCCGCTGCGGCCGATGCTCGCGTCGTCCGCGGCCACCGTCGCCGACGCGTTCGCGCGCCTGTCGCCCGCGGTGGTCGAGTGGAAGATCGACGGGATCCGGATCCAGGTACACCGGAGCGGCACCGACGTCGCCGTGTTCACCAGGACGCTCGACGACATCACCATCCGGGTGCCCGAGATCACCGAGGCGGTGCTGGCCCTGGACGTGCAGGCGGCGGTGTTCGACGGGGAGGCCGTGGCGTTGGCCCCGGATGGCCGCCCGCGCCCGTTCCAGGTCACCGCGAGCCGCACCAGCAGTCAGATGGACGTCGCGCGCCAGCGCACGGACACCCCGCTGACCCCGTTCTTCTTCGACCTACTGCACCTGGACGGCACGGACCTGATCGACGAGCCCGCGCACGTCAGGCAGGCCAGGCTGGCGGCGGTGATGCCCGCGAACCTGCTCGTCCCACGCCTGGTCACCGAGGACGTCGACGCTGCCGGGGCGTTCTTCGCCGACGCGGTCGGGCGTGGCCACGAAGGCGTGGTGGTCAAGTCGCCGGATGGCAGGTACGCGGCCGGCCGGCGCGGCAGCGAGTGGATCAAGGTGAAGCCACGGCACACGCTCGACCTGGTGGTGCTCGCGGCCGAATGGGGCCACGGCCGGCGCCGCGGCTGGCTGTCCAACCTGCACCTGGGCGCGCGTGACCCGGCCACGGGCGGCCTGGTCATGCTCGGCAAGACGTTCAAAGGGCTCACCGACGAGATGCTCACCTGGCAGACCAAACGGCTGCTTGAGCTCGCCGACCCGCCGGGCTCGGGCCCGGCCGGGGACCTGAAGAACGCCTACGGCGTGCTGCGGGTGCGGCCGGAACTTGTGGTGGAGATCGCGTTCGACGGGGTCCAGGGCAGCCCGCGCTACCCAGGTGGGGTGGCGCTGCGGTTCGCCCGTGTGCTGCGGCACCGGCCGGACAAACCGGCCACGGAGGCGGACACCATCGAGTCCGTGCTCGCGCTCTGGAGCGGCGACCAGGCCGGAGCGGGCGATCCGGACTAGCTGGGCGGCCGACCGCGGCGTGGCCAGGGCTGCCGTCTGGCGGTGGCTGCCGTCGCTGGACACTCGTGCCCGGCGGCCGACGCCGGCGATGACCTGAGTGCTTGCTGTCTGGCTACTCTGGCAGTGTGGATGAGAAGCCCGGCACCGATCTGGTCTGCTCGTTCTGCGGACGGTCGCAGCATGAGGTCGCCAAGCTGATTGCCGGCCCGGGCTGCTACATCTGTGACGCGTGCGTCGGGCTCGCCGGGGACGTGGTTAGCGGCGGCAGCCCCGCTCATACCCGGCTCGGGCAGGTGCATGCCGTACCGGAGCAGGACGGGCTGGTGAGGTGCCCCTTCTGCGGCAAGCAGCGTTATCTCGTCACTGGTATGGCCGCCCGGCCGGCCGAAACGGGCGGGGCTTCCGGTCCTGCCGCTATCTGCAACGAGTGCATTTCGCTGTGCAACGAGATCATCGCCGAAGAACGGGCCTGACCAGGCCTGCCGACGGCGGCTTGGCCAGGGTTAGGGCTGGGGACACTGCGGGGCGGGCTCCCTGAGCCCTGCCACCAGAGCCTGCGCCGCCACGGCGGCATCCGTGCCGTCCGCGCCGCTGGCCAGGCCGGTCAGCAGCAGCCGCGCGAGGAGCCTGGCGTCGTCGAACATGTCAAGGCCGGGCAGGTCGCCAGCCGCGTACCAGCCGAACTGGTGTGCCGCATCGGGCAGGCCGGCTCCAGACGCGGTCGGCGCTGTGCCGTCGGCCAGGGCCACATACAGGTGATCGACGTGGACGTGCGCTACGTCGAGGTGGTTGTCCGGCTTGACCTGGTATTCGGCGATCCACCAGGGCAGGGCGACCCGCCGCCCCCGGTAGCCGTGCGGCACCGGCGCGGCCGGCGGGCTGACCAGCGTGACGGCCAGGCCGGTCTCCTCGGCCACCTCCCGCAGCGCGGCCTCGGCGGAGGACTCCTCGGGCTCGACGTGACCGCCAGGAATCATCATCCGGTGCAGCCGGGGATGCCGGATCAGCCCGGTCCGCCAACCGTCGGTGAACCGGCGGAACACGAAAACGCTCGACGTCAGGTGCTTGAGGGCCACTCGCCCATCCTGGCAGGGCCTGCGGCAGCCCTGGCGGAGGTTCGGCGCGGGCCGGGGGAGGCGCGCAGGCCCCTGGCGACGGGGGTTCCGGCGCGGGCCGGGGGAAGGGGACACGCCCCGGTGACGGTTCAGCGCGGATTGAGAAGCAGCGCGCAGGGCCCGGTCAGGCCGGCCTGGCGTACTGGGACCTGGCGGGCCACCCGGCCCGCCCCGGGCCACCGCCCGGCGAGCACGGGATCACCCGGGCCCGCCTCAGCCACTACCCGCACGGCGCACGGGTCACCGAGCCGGGCGGTATCCGGTGGACACCAGCGAAAGGAGAACCATGTGAGGATCACCAAGCCGCTCATCGGCACCGCCGCAGGTGCGGCCGTGCTTGGCGCCACCCTGGCGTTCGGGCTAACCATGGCCAGCGCCTCCACCTCTTCGACAGCGGCTTCGACAGCGGCGGCGCACCGATCATCCACGGCGACCTCAGCCGCACCGGCGGCGGCCAGCCCGTCACCAGCGGCCGCCACGGCCCCTGGTCCCATGCCGGGCCACAAGTGCACACACATGTCCGGATCCGCCAGGTCCCCGGCCAGCAGCGTGCCCGCAGCGAACTGATGGCACCTGGCAGCTACTGACACGCGGCGCCGCGGCGCGCGGCGCTCCCCCGCGCGGCGCGGCCCGCGTGGCGGCGGGGGCGGCCCTGGCTAGCGGCCCGTCCCCTGCTGCGGCGGGATGAGTTCGTACTCGGCCGGGTCCAGCTGGCGGGTGGCCCGGCGGAACCCGATCGTGGATCCCGGCCACAGCGTGGGGTTGCGCCCCGCGGCATTGAGGTACCAGCTCACGCAGCCGCCGGTGGTCCACACGGTGGAGGCCATCCGCCGCTCGATGTCGTCGCACCAGGCCTGCTGGGCGCCTGGCCTGGTGTCCAGGGCGGCGGCGCCGGTGCGGTCCAGCGTGGCGAGGTAGTCGAGGATGTAGTTGAGCTGGGACTCGATCATGTAGATCATCGAGTTGTGGCCGAGGCCCGTATTGGGCCCGATGACCATGCACAGGTTGGGGAAGCCCGCGAATGTGGTGCCGCGCAGCGCGCGCATATCGCCGTTCCAGGACTGTGCCAGGCTCTGCCCGTCCGCCGCGTAGAGCCGCTCGGCGATGGGCGCGTCCACCGCGTGGAACCCGGTGGCCAGGATGATCGCGTCCACTTCGCAGGAGGTGCCGTCCTTCGCGGTCAGCGTGTTGCCGTCCACCTTGGCCAGCCCGGACGCGACCACCTGCACGTTCGGCCGGCGTAGCGCGGGATAGAAGTCGCTGGAGATCAGGATCCGCTTGCACCCCATGACGTAGTCCGGGGTCAGCTTGGCCCGCAGTTCGGCGTCGGGGACGGACCTGGCCAGGTTCTGCAGCGCCATCCGCTGGGCCGCCTTGAGGATCGCGGGCCGCTTGGTGAAGCCGCCCACCAGGGACTCGCGGGAGATGTAGATGCCAAGCCGGGCCAGCCGCTGCGCCGCCGGGACCTGATGGTACAGGCGCTTCTCGAACTCGGTGATCCGGCGGTCCCGGCGCGGCACGATCCAGGCGGGCGTGCGCTGGAAAAGCACCAGGTGCTTCACCTCGGGCTGGATCTTGGGCACGATCTGGATCGCCGAGGCCCCGGTCCCCACCACCGCGACCCGCTTGCCTTCGAGGCTGTAGGAGTGGTTCCACCTGGCTGAGTGGAAGATCTCACCGCGGAAGTCGGCCAGCCCGGGGACATTGGGCAGGGACGGCTCGGACAGCGGTCCCGAGGCACAGATCAGGACGTCGGCGGTGATCTCGCCGCGGTTGGTCCGCAGCCGCCAGCGCGCCTGGCCCGCATCCCAGTCCGCGCGGAGAACCTCGGTGCCGAAGACCAGGTGCTCGCGCAGTCCGTGCTGGTCGGTGACCTCCTCCACGTACTGCCAGATCTCCGGCTGCCGGGAGAAGCTATGTGACCATTCAGGGTTCGGCGCGAACGAGAACGAGTACAGGTGCGACGGCACGTCGCAGGCGCAGCCGGGATAGGTGTTGTCGCGCCAGGTGCCGCCGACCGCGGTGGCGCGTTCCAGGATCACGAAGTTGGTCACGCCTGCCTGACGCAGCCTGATGCCCGCCCCGATACCGCCGAGCCCGGCACCGATGATGGCCACGCGGACGTGGCTGGGCAGCGGCGCGGCCGGCCCGGCGCCCTCTCGTGCGGTCCCAGCCTGTTGCGCGGCGGTCCCGCCCGGCCCGGCGGCCTCGGCGGCCCCGCCCGGCCCGGCGGTTCCGGCCTCCTCCCTGGCTGACCCCGCAGCAGACTCCCCGGCGCGGAACGGCGGGGTGGAGATGCCGGTGACGCGGTACCGGTGCGACGGATCCGGTTCAGAAAGCTCACACGGCGCACAACCTTCGGCCGTGGTCAGCACGCCGGCTGCCTTGCCCGGGCCGAGCAACTCCTCCAGGCCTTCATGCGCGTCAATACGCCCATACCAGTGATAGCGGCCGTCGATGGGCTGGAAGTGGCCCCGCAATCGCACCTGGACGTCGAACCGCGACC
This sequence comes from Streptosporangiaceae bacterium, assembly GCA_036497045.1. Lineage (GTDB taxonomy): Bacteria > Actinomycetota > Actinomycetes > Streptosporangiales > Streptosporangiaceae > DASXKD01. Next base: position 20,109 of record DASXKD010000069.1, read on the forward strand.
GGTCCACCTCCAGCACTGCGGTGCCCTCGTAGCCGTCTGAGTCGCCGAGCCCGGCCATCTGGCCTCCTTGCTGTTCTAGCCGCCTGCCGCCTGCCTGCCATCGTCCCCGCGTGGGTCACCCCGGGGCCAGCCGTGCGTCCGTGCGGGCCACGGCGTGCAACGGCGGGCGCGTCTGCGGGAACGGCTCGTCCGGGTCCACCACGATGCCCGCCTCGCGCAACATCCCCGCGATCGCCGCCCAGATGATCTGGGTGACGTATTCGACCACGGTGGCCCGGCTCATCGAGCGCCGCTGCAGCCACCATTCGCCGGTGCTCTGCACCAGGCCGGTCATGCCGTAGGCCCACGGCTCGGCCCCCCCGGAGTCCAGCCCGTACGCCCGCAGGTGGTCGCCGAGCACCGCGGTGAGCGCGGTGGCGATGAACTCCTTGTTCTGCTGGATGGAGTCCGGCCCGGCGCCGGAGTCGGCCCTGGCCTCGCGGGCCAGCAGCCAGTACAGGTTCGGGTGCTCGTCGATCACCGCGAAGTAGGCGCCGACCGCGTCCCGCACCCGGGACAGCGCCGGGCAGCCCGCCCGGATCGCCGGCAGCAGCCGGTCGAGCAGTATCTCGGAGCCGCGCTCGGCCAGCGCGTCCACCAGGGCCGACTTGTCCTGGAAGTAGCGGTAGAGGACCGGCTTGGTGACCCCCGCCTCCGCGGCGACCGCGTCCATCGGCAGGTCAGGTCCCTGGGCCTCCAGGACCCGCAGCGCCGCGTCCACGAACTCGCGCCGGCGGCGCGCCCTGTGGTCGCTCCACCGGTCCCTGCGGGCGTCGCCGCCCTTGACAGCCGGACTCATGCGGATGATGATACCAGAGGTAACTGTTACTTGAAGTTACAGTTTGGCTGGAGGCGAACCAGGTGACGAAGGCCACCGAACCGCCCGCCCGTGCCGCGCGCGGTACGAACCCAGGGCGGCGCGGCAAGGGCGCTGGCAGGACGGGCCAAGAGCGGGTTGCCGACCGCCTGCTGCGCTCGACCGCGGCCCGGTCCTACGACCCGGAACTCGACATCGACTGGTCCGCGCCGCCAGAGCCGGGCAAGATCTTCCTGCCCGAGCACCGCTCCACGCTGTACGGGACGCCCCTGTGGGACCGGCTCACCCCCGAGCAGCGGCGCGAACTCGGCAAGCACGAGGCCGCCAGCGTGGCCGGCTTCGGCATCTGGCTGGAGTGCATCCTGATGCGCCTGCTGGCGAAGCTGGCCTACGAGGAGAACCCGGTCACCAGGCATGTGCAGTACGCGCTCGCCGAGATGGCTGAGGAGTGCCGGCACTCGACGATGTTCGCCCGCCTGATCGAATGGATGGGCGTCCCTTACTACGGGCCGCCCCGCCACGTCCACGCTCTGGGACGGCTGCTGACCGCCACCGCCCACGGGCCCACCATGTGGGGCGCCATCCTGATCGGCGAGGAAATCACCGACCGCTACCAGCGGGAGATGGCCGACGACGACTCGATCCAGCCCATCGTCCAGATGGTGAACAAGATCCACATCCTGGAGGAGGCCAGGCACATCGGGTTCGCCCGGGCCGAACTGACCCGCAGCGCGGCCAAGCTGTCCCTGGCCGAACTGCCCATGCAGCGGGCGGTGCTCGGCCGGGTCGCGCTCATCGTGGCCAGGAACCTGATCAGCCCCGAGGTCTACCGCTCCGTGGGCCTGGACCCGGCGCAGGCACACCGTGTCGCGCTGGCGAACCCCGCCCACCACGAGACCATCCGTTATGGCGGGGAGAAGATCGTGTCGTTCCTAGGGGAAGCCGGAATGATCGGCCTGCCAGCGACCCGCCTGTGGCGCCTCGCCCACATGATCGACTAGGGCAGCTCCTAGCTGACCGTGCGGCGCGAGCCTTCGCTGCCGTCCGGGCCAAGACCCCAGCTGATGATCCGGCGCGGATGCAGGCGGATGACCTCCGGGCTCATGTACGAGTTGGGCGGCTGCTGGCCGGTGAGCGCCTCGGCTGTGCCGCGGACCTCGAAGCAGCGCACGATCCACGGGTTGACCGACGCGATGTCGTCGACCACGAAGGCCGCCTTCCCGTTGGCCGCGATGTTGCGGAACTTGCGGGTGTTGCCGAGGTTCCGGCCACGGATGAGGATCACCCCGGCCTCGGCGTCGACCTCGAACCCGACGGGACTGTTTTGCAGCGTGCCATCGGGAGCTTCCGTGGCCAGGCGGCCGAGGCGCTGGGACCGCAGGTACTCAAGCTCGGCTTCCGTGAACATCCCGCCAGTCAACCCTTTCGCCGGTGCCCCGGCAACCGCCCGCTCGCGAGCGGCGCCAGCCGGGCGCGGCGGATCAGCCGTTGCGCTGGGTGAAGCTGAACCAGTTGCCCGAGTCACGGTCGATCCTGTCCCTGGCCTGCCGCAGCATCCGCAAGGCCGACATATCGGGAGCCACGGTCATCCGACGTCCCCACCGTAGGTAGCTAAGCTGGCGGGAGTCTGCCACGAATGGAGACGTTTTGTCGCGCTCCGGGCAGTGGGCGTGGGACGGTAAGCTCGGCCGCCAAGCGTGCGCCTTCGGGCGAGCACGGGCGATCCTGACCGCATAGACGTAGGCGCCTCGAGACTGCCTTTCACACCGCAGGAGGGGGTGGGAACGTGTCCGACTGGCCGCGCTACGCACGCGGGAGATTCTGGCCGCCTGAACGCCTGGCCGCTAGGCGGATCGCGTCGGCCACACCCGGCCCGCGGGCCGACGCTGCAGCTGAGATCCGCCCGGGCCCGCAAGCTGATCTCGGGGCACAAGCGGCAGCAAAGCCGCGGTTCAGCGGTCGGGGTATTGCCTGGCTAATCGTCGCCGCAGCGGCGTTCACGCTTGCGTTGTTCTTGTTCGATTCGCCGCGCATTCCCCTCTTCTGGGACGAGTCGGTCTACGCCAGTCAGATCAGCCAGCATGTGCCGATGCCCTGGGGCGCCGAGCGGGCCCGTGGCCTGCCGTTGCTCGTCGCGCCGGTGACGCTGCTCACCAGCTCGGTGGTCGCGCTCCGCGCCTACCTGGAAGTGATGGCAGGGATCGGGCTTTTCCTCGCCATGCTCGCGTGGCGTGGCCGTCGGCCCGACTGGGTGGTCGCTCTTGCGGGGGTCATCTTCGGCGGCCTCTGGGTCGCCCAGCAGCAGGCCTCGCTGCTGCTCCCGAGCTACTGGAGTGCCATTGGCGGCTTGGCCGGGGTGGGGCTCTTCCTGCGTGCCATGGAGCGGGGCAGTTCGTCGCCGCTGGGTACTGTCGTCCTGGCCGCCGCGGTGACATTCACCGCGCTCATGCGGCCGGCCGATGCCATCGCTATCTTCGTACCATTGCTCGTCATCATGCTAATCGCACGACCTTGGCGCCATTCGGTATCACTCGCGGCGGCCCTTGCCGGTGCCATCGTGGCGGGCCTCGCCGTCGGTCTTGGAGAATGGGTCGCCGAGTCCTACCTGTACTTCGGCGGTCCCTCGAGGAGGCTGCACGCAGCGAGTATGGCTTCTGGCGGCCGCAAGCTCAACCTCCTGAACAACCTGCGGATCATGAGCGGCGGCCTGGTTAGCTCGAAGCCAGGCTTTCCAAGCATTCGTGGGTGGAGCCACCCGCCTCTGCTCGCCTGGTGGGCCGCGTTCGGCGTGCTCGCCCTCATCGGCGTCTACGCCGCGCACCGTTATCACGGCTGGCTGCTCGCGGCGACTCCCGTGATATGTGCTCTCGGCGTCTACGCTCTTTATTCGCTTCCGGTCCGCGACAATACCCGCTACCTGCAGCCGGTCTGGGGGCTGCTCGCCATTTCGGCCGCAGACGCAATCTACTGGCTGGTTACCGCGCCACGGGGCAGACTCCGGGTGGCGGCTATCGCCGCGGCAAGCTTGTTCGTCGTCGTCGAACTTGGCACCCAGCACGCGGTGTTGGCCGCCTCGAATGCCCAGCGCGTGGCGGACGGCCGGGGTCAGACGGATGCCGTGCAGGACATGCGCCAGCTCGGCGTCCGGGCCCCATGCGTGATCACCAGCTCCCGGGTCGCCGTACCAATTACCCTGCCCGCAGCGTACTATCTCGGCTGCAGCTATCAACGGCACATAAAGAGCCTCGCGCAGGCGGATAGCCGCCGGGTGGTCGTGCTCGTGCAGGGCGGCGCGCGCCCGCAGCCCTTTGCGCAGTACTGGCCCGCACACCGCCTGCCCAAGACAGCGGGAAACGTCGTGGCCTACGTTGAGCCCAGGCGCTTATGAGCGGCGCGGGCTAGTACGGCCCCAGTACCAGGGCTAGAGCGCGTCCCGTAAGCCTGGCCGCCGTGCCGGGGGGAAGCCTGGTTCACGGCCCGTCAGGGCGATCCCGCAGCGACGCCTCGAAGGTCTCCCGCCATTTGGCGGGCGAGGTGAACTCCGCCGCGGCGGAGCGGTACTCCTTGGCCAGCCTGGGCCAGTTCATCACCAGCCGCATATGCAGCACGGCGCTGCGCCGGGCGAGTTCCCGGAACTGCTTGCGGTCCCGCTGGTACCAGGAGGCGGTGGTGCCGTCAGGTGCCGACACCACGGCGCTGTCCAGCTTGGACAGCACCCACCAGCCCGCTTCCTGGTACGGCAGGGTCATCTGCGGCCGCTGGAACTCGCGCGGCTTGCGGAACTGATGCAGCGTCCCGGCCGCGACCTTCGCCATCAGGTTGACTTTGTTGGTCGGGGTGGTGTTCGTCTTCAACTGGTCCGGCACCTTCCGCCGGGCTGGTGGGAAGTCCCCGAGGTCGGCGGACCCCCGTGCATCGGTGAACTGCTGGCGCAGCTCACGCAGGCTGGTCATCTTCGTGCCCAGGTCACGGTGCAGGTGGCCAGGCCCGGACAGGATGTCCTCGATGGCCAGCAGCCGCAGGGCCGCCGTCGAGTACTGCATCGACAGCAGATTCTGCAGCTGCCGCTCGCCGCTTTCCGCCATCAGGCGGCCACCGCGCTTGAACGGCGAGTGCAGCAGGGCCACGATCACCCGGTTGCGGATGTGGTAGTACGCCTGCCAGTCCAGCGCGTCGTTCTTGTCCAGCCAGGGGATGTGCCACGCGGCCACCCCGGGCAGTGACACCGTCGGGTAGCCCTTGGCGCCCGCGCGTACCGCGTACTCCGCGTCGTCCCACTTGATGAAGACCGGGATCGCCAGGCCCAGCTCCTTGATGATCTTCGTGGGGATCAGGCACATCCACCAGCCGTTGTAGTCGGCCTCGGCGAGCCGGTGCAGCCACGGGGTGTTCCGCAGGTTCCGGCGGCCGAAGTCGTGCCTGGCCCTGGTGTTCGGCGAGGATTCCCACCACCACTTGCGGGGGGCGATGGACTCCGCGAATGCGTGCAGCACCGACCGGTCGTAGAGGCTGAACATGTGCCCGCCGACGATCGTCGGCTTACGTGCCAGGTCGGCGAAGGCCGCCGCGCGCAGGATGCTCTCCGGCTCCAGGATGATGTCGTCGTCCAGGATGAGCAGGTAGTCGCTGTCCCCGGCGCGCACCGCCTCGTCCATGGACCGGGAGAAGCCGCCGGAGCCGCCGATGTTCCCCTGCTCGATGATCCGCAGCTTGTCGCCGAGGCCCTTCGCCGAGTCGGGGAAATCCGGGTGGTCGGCCACGCGCCTGGTGCCCTGGTCGATCACATACACCGCGTCGATCAGGTCGAGCACCTCCGCCGAGGCGCCCAGGGTGCGCAGGTGCCCCACCATGAAGCCGGTCCGGTTGAATGTGGTGAAGCCGAGGCTGAGCCGGCCCGGCGGACCCGGCTCAGCCGGTACGGCCCACTCCGCCTGGATCACGGTGGTCCCGCGCGGGCCGGCCACGATGTCGAACCAGTACCAGCCGCCGTCGATGAACGGGGCCAGCGGCAGGGCCCGCTCCACCGACACGGGTTCGTCGCTGTCGACCTGGATCGTTTCGATCGGGAAGCTGTGCCCCTTGGCCGCGGACCGGTACAGGATGATCGCGCAGTCCCCGGCGATCCGCAGCCGCAGCGTGACCGAGTCCACGGGGGTCCAGCGGCGCCAGTAGCTGGCCGGGAAGGCGTTGAAGTAGGTACCGAACGAGACCCGACCGCCCGCTTTGATCGCCGCGCTGCGCCGGGGCAGGATCTCCTCGGCCGGGTGGGCCGGCAGGCCGACGCCGAACCGGATGACCGACTGGGTCACCCCGGTCGCCGCGCCTATCCCCGAGGCGGGAGGGGGTATCTTGTCGCGGTGCCCCCGCGCGTCGGCTACCTGTTCGGCGTGCAGTTCGGCGGCACCGCGGTCGGGGTTGGTCTCCACGTACAGTGGGGCGACGTCCAGGTCCGCTCCGGGGAACACCACCCGCTGCACGACCCGCATGGTGCGCCCGGCCGTGGCCGGGGCCGGGCCGCCCACCGCGCCCTCCTTGGCTACCGACGGCAGGCCCGCCGTGGGATCGTCACTCATCGTTGCCCCCGAAGCTGGCCAGCGGCTGGTGGCCGGAGAAGAACGGCCGCACCCGGTTGTCGTAGACGCTCAGCGCGGACCCGATGGCCATGTGCATATCGAGGTACTTGTAGGTGCCCAGGCGCCCGCCGAAGATCACACCGGGCTCACGGGCCGTCATTTCCCGGTAAGCCAGCAGCCGTTCCCGGTCCTGCGGCGTGTTGATCGGGTAGTACGGCTCATCGCCGCGGTCGGCGAAGCGCGAGAACTCTCGCATGATCACTGTCTTGTCCTTCGGGTACCAGTCACGCTCAGGGTGGAAGTGGCGGAACTCATGGATGCGGGTGAAGGGGATGTCGGAATCCGCGTAGTTCATCACGGGCGTCCCCTGGAAGTCCCCGGTGCCAAGCACCTCGAGGTCGAAATCCAGGGTGCGCCAGCCCAGGTCACCGGCAGCGTAGCCGAAATACTCATCCAGCGGGCCTGTGTACACGATCGGGACGTTTCCCAGCAGGTCCCCGCGCAGGCTGGCGAACTCGGTGTCCAGCCGCACCTCGATGAGCGGGTGGTCGAGCATCCGCCCCAGCCAGGCCGTGTAACCGTCGACCGGCAGCCCTTCGAACGTGTCGTTGAAGTACCTGTTGTTGAACGTATAGCGGACCGGGAGCCGGGTGATGACCTCTGCGGGCAGGTCGGCGGGGTCGGTCTGCCACTGCTTGAACGTGTAGCCGCGGAAGAATGCCTCGTACAGCGGGCGGCCGACCAGCGAGATGGCCTTCTGCTCAAGGTTGGCCGCGGCGCCGGGCGGCACCTCGGCGGCCTGCTCGGCGATCAGCGCCCGCGCCTCGTCCGGGGACATCACGGCGCCAAAGTACTCACAGATCGTGGCCAGGTTGATCGGCAGCGGGTACACCCGGCCCTTGTAGACCGAGAAGACCCGGTGCTGGTAGGAGGTGAAACCAGTGAACCGGTTGGCGTACTCCCAGACCCGCGCGTTCGAAGTGTGGAACAGGTGCGCGCCGTACCGGTGAATCTCAATCCCGGTTTCCGGTTCCTTCTCGCTGTAGGCGTTCCCGCCGAAGTGCGGCCGGCGCTCCAGGATCAGCACCCGCAGGCCCAGGTCCCGGGCACACCGCTCGGCGATGGTCAGCCCGAAAAAGCCGGATCCAACGATGACGAGGTCCGTGCTCACGGGCGCACCGGCAGCCGCGGGCCAGGGGCGGAGCCGGTGGTCCCGCCGTCATGGTGCCCAGCGTGGTCACCCTCCGCGGGCTCCGGCGGCTGCTCTGCCGCATGGCCGCCACCACGGGAAAGGATCGGGCGGTACACCGCGCGGCGTACCCACCAGGGGATCAGCCGGTAACCGCCGCGGACGATCACATTGCGCAGGTACTGCGCGGGCGTGGTGAAGCCGTTCTTCCTGAATTCGCGCTGCAACCGCAGTTCCGAGCGGAGCAGGTCGGTGCCGCCGCGCCTTTTGAAGGCGGTCTCCCCGACCCGGTAGTAGACAAGCGGCTCGGCCACGTTGACCGCCCGCGCGCCGTTCTGCAGCATCCGGGCGAACAGCGCGTAGTCCTCCATGAGCTTCAGGTCCCCGTAACCGCCCGCCCCGAGCACGGCGCGCCGCCGGTACACGACCGTGGGGTGGTTGAACGGGTCGTGCATCCGCGCGTACCTGGCGATCTTCGCGGCACCGATGGGCGGCACCCGCCGCCCGACGATCTCGTCGATGTCGCCAGAGAACTCAAGCAGCCCGGACCCGACGATGTCGGCGTCCGCCATCAGCGGCAGCTCCACCTCGAACCGGTGCGGCATGGCCACGTCGTCGGCGTCCATCCGGGCCACCACGTCATGCTGGCTCGCGGCCAGCCCGCGGTCGAGCGCGGGCCCCAGGCCGCCGTTGCGCGGCAGCGGAACGAACGTCACCGGCACCGGGCTGGTCTTCCGCAGTCCATCAAGGCACTCGGCAAGCTCCGCCCGCACCGGCCCGTCCCGAACGATGATCACCTGGTCCGGCCGCACGGTCTGGTCATGGACCGCGCTGCGGAACGCCCGGCGAAGGTGGTCGGGCCGGTCTCCGTCATAGACGGGGACCAGGAGCGAGAAGGGCTCATGCATAAGCAGAACTCGCCTTCCTGTGCTTATGAAATGCGTGCTGCAGGGAGCGGGGCCTGCGCAAGTGGCCCCGAGGCACGCTTGTAAAGCATAGGCGGCTTGCCAGCGGTGTGCAGGTTTGTGCGCAGGTACTCCCGTACACCCTTGGGCGCCCCCTCTCCTACGATAGCTTGTGTGCTGATTCGCCCGGCTGGTCGCGGCGGCAGGCCATCTTGCCTGGTCAGCCGCGCCATCACTCAGAATCCGCGAGGTATACCGGTTGGCAGAGCTGAGCACAGCTGAGGCCAGGGTCTTCCTGCACATCGGGGAGCCCAAGACCGGCACGACCTTTATCCAGCAGGTGCTATGGAGCAACCGGGCCGAACTGGCCGGCCAGGGCGTCGTGCTGCCCGGGCACCATCCCCAGGACCATTTCCGGGCCAGCCAGGACCTGCGCGGCATCGAGAAGCTGGCCTCCGACCCGGCGGGGCCATGGACCGGTGAATGGGAGATCCTGGCCAGCCAGGCCAAGCAGCCGGGGAAGACCGCGGTCATCTCGCACGAACTGTTCTCCGCGGCCGACCCTGAGCAGGCCGCCACCGCGGTGCGCTCGCTCCAGCCGGCCGAAGTGCACATCGCGCTGACCGTCCGCGACATGGCGTCGCTGCTGCCCGCGGAATGGCAGGAGACCGTCAAGCACCGCAACGCCCAGAGCTGGGAGGACTGGCTGGGCGACGTGATCGACCGGGAATCGGTGGATGCCGACCGGCGCCAGTGGTGGTTCTGGCGGGTGCACGACACGCTGGCGATCCTCCGGCTGTGGGCCGAGCACGTGCCGCCGGAGCGGATCCACGTGGTCACCAACCCGCCACGAGGTTCGGACGCCGGCCTGCTGTGGGAACGGTTCGCGTCGCTGCTCGGCATCGACCCTGGCTGCGCGGACCTCGGCCGGGCCCGTCCGAACGCCTCGCTCGGCATGGCCGAGACCGAGTTCCTGCGGCGGCTGAACCAGGCTTTGCCCGGCCCGGACGCGGTCCCTGACTGGTTCTACATGTGGAACGTGAAGGAGACGGTGGCCCACCGGGCGCTGGCCGGCCGGCCGCTCGGCGGGCGCCTGGTCCTGCCCGCCGAGCGGGACGCCTGGGCCAAGGAACAGTCGGAGACACTCATCGGCGGCCTGCGCGCCAGCGGTTACCAGATCGCGGGCGACCTCGACGACCTGCGCCCGCCACAGGTCACCGAACCGCCGGCCAGTCCGTCGGACCAGCCCGCCGACGCGATCCTTGACGCGGCGGTCCAGGCCGCCGCGGCCCTGGTGGTCGGCCAGTACCAGCGCGAGTACCCGCCGGCCAGGCCGCAGGCTGGCCGGGGCCGCGGGCTGGCGGGGCGGATCGAGGCCACCGCCGCGGCCTCGCCCCGGCTCAAGCGCACCGTGCGCGAGTTCAGCAGCCGCTACCCGGCGGTGCGCCGCCTGCGGGTGCTGGCCTGGCGAGCCATGGAGCGCATCCGGGCGCGGGGACACTGATGACCGACGGCCCCAAGGTGATCGCGGTCGTGGTTACCTACAACCGGCGTGACCTGCTGCTTGAGTCGCTGGCGGCGGTGCTCGCGCAGACCCGGGCGCCGGACAAGGTGATCGTGGTCGACAACGCCTCCGAGGACGGCACCGCCGCCGCGGTACGGGACCAGTTTCCCGCTGTGCACCTGGCCGCACTGCGGCGCAACTCAGGCGGCGCCGGCGGGTTCGCCGGAGGCATGGCGCTGGCCCTGGCCGATGGCGCGGACCTGATCTGGCTGATGGATGACGACACGATGCCCGAGCCCGGCGCGCTCAGCGCGCTGCTCAATACACGGGATCGGATGGCTGCCCAGCCCCGCGGGGCAGCACAGCCGCGCGCGGCCGGGCCCGCCGCTGGCCGGCCTCCCGCCCTGGTCGCCAGCCAGGTGCTGTGGACCGACGGGCGCGAGCACCCGATGAACACCCCACGGCGCAAGCCGTTCGCGGCCAAGGCCGAGCGGCTGGCCGCCGCCGCCGTGGGCTGCGTGCCGATCCGTTCGGCGTCGTTCGTGTCGATCCTGGTCGACGCGGCCGAATGCCGGCGGCGCGGCCTGCCCCGGGCCGATTACTTCCTGTGGAACGACGACTTCGAGTTCACCACCCGGCTGCTGCGCGGCAACACCGGACTGCTGTGTGCGGCCAGCGTCGTGGTGCACAAGACCAAGACGTTCGGCTCCACCGACGTCGACCCCGGAGACCGGTTCTTCTACGAGGTACGGAACAAGGTCTGGATGTTCAGGGACCGAGCGCCGCTGGCACCGCTGGAACGGGCCATGTACGGCGGCTCCACGCTGCGCCGCTGGGCCCGCACGTTCGCCCGGTCGCACCACCGCCGCGCGCTCGGCTCTTCTCTGGCCCGGGGCCTTTCCGCCGGGATGCGGACCAGCCCGCGCCCGAACGACGAGGTGCTCGCGGACGCGGGCCTGCTCGTCCCGGCGCGCGGCCAGGACTGAGGCCCGCGGCTTGCTCCTGGGCAGGCTGCTACGTGCGCACCGGCTGACGGCCCGCCCCGCGCAGACTCGCCAGGGTGACCGCCCCGAGCACCCCGTGCGTTTCGGCACCGCCGGCGCAGATTTTGCCGGTTTGTGGCGCGACCTATAAGACGTACGCGCCGATCATGACGGTTCCCCGGCCTGGCTGGGGGAGGATTGGCCGTATGCGTTCGCCCTCTCGCTTTTCGCGGAGAGCCTTCATCGGCTTGGCTGCCGGCGCGGCCGCCATCCCCGCGGTCACGGCTGGCTGCCAGTCCGGGCCGGACGGCACTTCCCGTACCGGTGCCGGGCCCGCCCCCTCGCGACGCGGACCGGTGCCGGAAAACTCGCTGCCCGGCGACCCACGCTGGGACATCAAGCACGTGGGCCACGCCGACGCGATGATGGGCTACGCGGGACAGTCCAGCGTGCTGCCCGGCGAGCCGATCACGCTGTACGCGTCCACGACCGGGCGCTCGTTCACCGTGACCGCGTTCCGGATGGGCTGGTACGGCGGTGACCTGGCCCGGAAGGTATGGCGGTCGGGCACGGTGACCGGCCACAAGCAGAACAAGCCGGTCGTGCTCAAGCCGGCCAACACGGTGGAGGCGCGCTGGGATCCGTCCGTCACGATCCCCACCCACAACTGGCCCGAGGGCAGCTACCTGCTGCGGATGGACTCGGAGGCAGGCCCGCAGCGTTTCGTCCCTGTCACCGTGCGGTCGGCGAAGACCGCGGGCAAGACCGTGATCAAGAACTCGGTGGAGACCTGGCAGGCCTACAACATGTGGGGCGGCTACGACCTGTACAACGGTCCCGGCGGGATCACCGATTACAACCACCGCTCGCTGGCGGTCAGCCTGGACCGGCCCTATGACCGGCAGGGCGCCTACATGTTCCTCTACCACGAGCGGAAGCTGATCGAGCTAGCCGAACGCCTGGGCATGCCGCTCGCCTACGTCACCGGCATGGACATCGAGGCGGACCCGCACCTGCTGGACGGGGCCAGCGCGCTTTTCTCCCTCGGCCACGACGAGTACTGGTCGCCGCCGGAGCGGACCCACGTCACGGCGGCCAGGGACGCCGGGGTGAACGTCGCCTTCCTCGGCGCGAACTGCATGTTCCGGCGGACCCGGCTGGCCGGCACCCGGCTTGGCCCGCGGCGGCTGGTCATCTGCTACAAGACCAGTTACCTGCAGGACCCGATGTACGGGAAGGACAAAGCGCTGGTCACCAGCGACTGGCGGGAGCCGCCGCACCCCGACCCCGAGTCCTCGCTGACCGGTACGCTGTACGAGTCGAATCCGGTGTCCGCCCCCTATGTGGTCGCCGCGCCGCATGCCTGGATGTTCGCCGGGACACGGGTGCGGAAGGGCACCAGGTTCCGCGGGCTTGTGGGCATCGAATACGACCGGGTCAACCCCGGCTCACCGGTCGAGCGGCCCATCGAGATCCTCTCCCACTCGCCGGTGACCTGCCGCGGCGTGAACAGCTACTCGGACTCGGCGTACTACACCCACCACGGGGGCGCCGGGGTGTTCAACGCGGGGACCATGCGCTGGGTGGCCTCGTTCGGCGCCCCCTACCACTTCGGCATGAACCGGCACACCGGCGACTTCACCCGGGGCGTCACGGCGAACCTGCTGCGTGCGTTCGCCGACGGCCCGGCGGCGGCGAAGCACCCCGCGCACGACAACCTGGCCGCGATGCACGAGTGGGCCGGCGACCCGATCGCCGCGCAGCACAACCTGTGGCCGCCGGTGGTGCTCTAACCGAGCGTCTGCTAAATCGTGCTGGGGTAGATCCCTAATTCACCACTCACGCTGAAATGCCGGAGGCTAGGGTGGCGCGATGGCCGATCACCTTGTTCCTCCGTACGGTGGTGCCCTGGTCGACGTAGTCGTGGATGACGGGCGCGCCTCCGAGCTGCGCAAGTCGTCCACCTACTGGCCGTCGTGGGATCTCACGCCACGCCATCTGTATGACCTCGAGCTCTTGTTGTCCGGTGCGTTCTCGCCGTTGCGCGGGTTCCTCGGCAGCGCCGACGTAGCGTCGGTCTGTGCTGATATGCGGCTGTCCGACGGAACGCTCTGGCCCATACCGGTCACCCTCGACGTCCCCGACGAGCTGGCCACCCAGGTCGGTCCGGGCGCGTCGGTGGCCTTGCGCGACCCCGAGGGGGTGATGCTGGCGGCCCTGCACGTCGAGGAGGTCTACCGGCCCGATCGGCGGGCGGAGGCCCAGGGGGTCTTCGGGACGACCGACCCCGCGCACCCGGGCGTCGCCCACCTGCTTGAGCGGACGCACCCCAATTACCTTGCCGGCACCCTCGAGGGCATCCAGCTGCCCGCCCACCACGACTACCCGTCGCTGCGCCATACGCCGGCGGAGCTGCGGGCCGAGTTCACCCGCCGGGGCTGGCGCCGAGTGGTGGCCTTCCAGACCCGCAACCCGCTGCACCGTGCCCACCACGAGCTCACCTTGCGGGCGGCCAAGGAGGTGGAGGCCAACCTCCTCATCCATCCCGTCGTCGGCATGACCAAGCCGGGTGACGTCGACCACTACACGCGGGTCCGCTGCTACCAGGCGATCATGGACGGCTACCCCCACGGCACGGCGATGCTGTCGCTGCTACCTCTCGCCATGCGCATGGGAGGACCACGGGAGGCCGTCTGGCACGCCATCATCCGGCGCAATCACGGGGTCACCCACCTCATCATGGGACGTGACCACGCCGGGCCCGGCGCCGACGCCCAGGGCCGGCCGTTCTACGGCCCCTACGACGCCCAGGACCTCGTCCGCCAGCACGAGGCCGAGATCGGGGTGACGATAGTCCCCTTCCGCCAGATGGTCTACGTCGAGCACCTGGATGGCTACTTCCCCGAGAATGAGGTTCCCGAGGGGGCCCGAACGCTGACGATCTCGGGCACCGAGCAGCGTCGCCGGCTCAATGAGGGACGCGACCTGCCCGAGTGGTTTACGCCGCCGGCGGTGGCCGCCGAGCTGCGGCGCAGCTACCCGCCCCGCGCCCGCCAAGGGTTCACCGTGTTCTTCACGGGCCTGTCGGGATCGGGGAAGTCGACCATCGCCAACGTGCTGCTAGTGAAGCTGCTGGAGCTGGGCGGGCGGCCGGTGACCCTGCTCGACGGCGACGTCGTCCGCAAGCACCTCTCGTCCGAGCTCGGCTTCTCCAAGGAGCACCGCGACATCAACATCCGCCGCATCGGCTTCGTGGCCTCCGAGATCACTAAGAACGGCGGCATCGCCATCTGCGC
>DASXKD010000070.1:0-2936 GCA_036497045.1 Streptosporangiaceae bacterium
TACCAGTGGGGGACCAGGGCCGACCGGCAGGATCAGATCCAGCACCTGATCAAGATCGGCCAGCGCACCAACGTGGACCTGCGCATCCAGCGTTTTGCCGACGGGCCGCCCCGCGGCCTGATGTCGCCGATCAACATCTTCGACTTCCCCGGTGCCGAGCCTTCTATCGCCTACACCGAGACCGATATCGGCATACACGAGGTGGCCAGCACGGAGCATGTGAGCATGTACAGCCAATCCTTCGACCGAGCTGTCGACGGTGCCCTCGAGCCAGATGACACGACGCTCTACCTCAGACAACTCGCACTACAGATGGAGTAGACCCATGACAGACCTGTCTCGCGCGGTATGGCGGAAGGCCCGCCGCAGTCAGCACAACGGCGGATGTGTGGAGGTGGCTGCCAACCTCGACGAGGTGGTTGCGGTCCGCGACAGCAAGCGCCCCGAGGGTGGCGCGCACGTCGTCGGCCGCGCCGAGTTCGCAGCCTTCCTCGCGGACGCGAAGACCGGCCGTTTTGATCTCGAGCCGGCCACTCGCTGATCTCGTCAAAGAATCCCCCGGGCCGCCACCCGGGGGATTCTTTACTTGCTGCGCCTGTCTCAACGCAGGTGCGACGGCCGAGCCGTCGCCCTTGTACTGTACACGCACGGCGCGTGGCACGCATCGGCCAGAACTGACCATGACCTGGCCACAACCGACCAGCAAAATCGCCGGGATGTCATTGCGAAGCCGGGGTGTTAAATCGTAATCTGAGTTTCGCAGATCTACGAGTCGCGAAGACCGAGGATCATGTTACCGTCGCCTGCCCTAGCCGTGATGCCGCCGGCCGGTTCTGCCATGAGGTCTGCGACCGGCGTGGCGCTGGCCGATGCGGGTGTTGCGGACCGAGGGAGCGGAGGGCCCGCCACGACCGGAACCGCGCCGGCCAGTTCGGGCCGTCCCACCGCCGTCGCGGCCGCCCTGGCGGGCGGTGGCTGCCACGCCCGGCCCCTTCCGGCCGACGCGACCGGCGCCGCGGTCGCGAGGGGCGTGTTCCGTGAGGTGGCCGCTGCCCTGTCCCTCCCCGAGGAACTGGCATCCGACGGCCTGCTCATGACCAGCGAACTGGCCGCCAACTCCCTCCACGCGAACGGCAACCTCGAGTTCGACGGCGCCGGGGCCTGGCCCATCGCGGGCGCCCCCGAGCTGTGGATCTACCTGCGCCGGGCGGCGGGACGTTGGGAACTGGTCGTCAAGGTCTTCGACTCGCTCAGTAGCTGGAAGGACGACCTGGTGCCGGTGCCCGGCGCTGCCGGAGCAGACGCGGTGAGCGGGCGCGGGCTCCAGGTAGTGGCTGGGCTGTCGGCCGGGCGGTGGGGCCATCACCTGAGCCGTTCCCGGTTCGGTGGCTGGAAGGTACCCGGAAAGGCGGTGTGGTTCGCGCAGCCCGTGCCGGGCGGCGTCGTTCCTGAGCCGCTGCGGCGCACCCGCCTGGCGCCAGGGCGGGCGGCCCGGGCGCTGGAGGAGATGCTCGTGGAACGCGGGCTTGGGGGTGGTCTCCTCCGCGCCCAGGAGCCGTCCGAGGGCATGTCGGTGCTCTCAGTCAGGTGCGGCCTGACCGCGTGGTGCCGCGACAACGCGATCTGGTGGCGGTGCCCGGACGGCCGTCAGTCCGAGCAGGTGCCCACCGACCTGGTGGAGATCGCCGAGCAGATCGTCTGCGCCTGCGCCGAGATGGACCGCGGCGTCCGTGCTCTCTGCTAGCCCTGGAACCACTAGCCGTGGAACCACGGCGTCCTCGCGGTCCCACTGCACGGTGTCCCCCGAGGTCCCACAGCATAGTGTCGCTGCCCGTCACGGCGCACTCCCTGGATCCTCGGTCCGCAGGCAACAGTCCACGAACCGGGACGCGCCCGGCAAAAGCCTGGCCGACTCGGCCTGGAACACCCGCGCCGCCTCGTGCCCCGGCCAGTTCGGGGGCAGCAGTGCCGCCGGGAACCCCGGGTCGGTGAACAGGAACTTGCGCCACTCGTGGACCAGCGAACTGCGCAGGGCGAAGACCGCCGGGTCGGCCGCATCCGGGCCGACCGCCGCGATCAGCTCGCCGGCCTGCGCCAGCCACCGCTGGTAGGCCCTGGCCAGGCCGTCCAGGTCCCAGGTCCGGGCCAGCAGGCCGCGGGCGTCGCCGTCGTAGCTGGCCAGGAACCGTTCCGCGCGCAGCCGCTCCGCCTCGAGCAGCGGGTCAAGCTCCACCGACGGCCGCGGGCTGATCCAGGTGGTCTCATCCAGCGGGGCGTAGCCGAGGTAGCCGAGGGCGGCCCGGACCCGGCCGCGGCGTGCCCGGTCCCGGATCCGCTCGACCACCAGCACGTGCCACTGCCCGTCCCAGGCGAGGTCGCCGCGGCGGTAGATACGCTCGGCCGCCTCGTCCAGGCGCATGGCAGCGCGCGGGGTGAGCGCGTAACCGGCCAGGCCGGGCCCGCACCGCACCGCGGCCAGCCAGCCCTGCCTTACCATGCGCGACACCGCGGTGCGGGCGGCGGGCTCGGTGATGCCGAGCGGGGCGAGCATCCGCACCAGCGAGGCGACCGGCGCCCGGGAGCCGCGGCTCCGTAGGTGATCGCCATACAGGTCGAAGAGGGCCGATCGCGCGTTCACAGAACTAGTTTCGCCTGTCTCAGCGGGCGGCTGGGGGTGAAGTAACCCCTGATCGTTTCCATCCGGCGCGGAAACTCTGATAATAGATGTACGAATCGACACGGCTGTGAATCGGCCGAACCCGCCGCGGCCGCCGGTGTTTCCCGGCGGCGGGCCTCGCCTGAGGCCTTCATGCGGCCCCGGGCATGAAAGGGGATGCAGGATGGCGGCGATGAAGCCGCGGACGGGTGACGGCCCGCTCGAGGTCACGAAGGAAGGCCGCGGCATCGTGATGCGCGTACCGCTCGAAGGCGGCGGC
>DASXKD010000071.1:0-6688 GCA_036497045.1 Streptosporangiaceae bacterium
GCGATGTACAGGGTGTCGCTGATCTGCGTGTTGGACATGCCCTGGGCGACCAGCTTCAGCACCTCGGTTTCGCGGCTGGTCAGAACGTTCAGCGCGGCCGGGGAGGGCGTGCCGGCGGCGGACGGCCTGCGGGTGAAGTCCGCGATCAGCCGCCGGGTCACCGACGGTGCCAGCAGCGCGTCGCCCGCGGCCACGACCTTGACGGCGTGGATGAGCTCGGCGGTGGTGGCGTCCTTGAGCACGAACCCGCTGGCACCGGCCCGCAGCGCCTCGTAGACGTACTCGTCGAGGTCGAAGGTGGTCAGCATCAGCACCCGCGGCGTGTGCGGGCCGTTTGCGGCGGTGAGGATCTGGCGGGCGGCCTCCAGGCCGTCCATCACCGGCATCCGCACGTCCATCAGTACCACGTCGGGGTCCAGTCGGCGCGCCTGGCGCACCGCGTCGGTGCCGTCGATGGCCTGCCCGGTGACAATGATCCCGGGCTCGGCGCCGAGCATGGCGGCGAAGCCCTCGCGGACCATGGCCTGGTCGTCGGCGATCAGGCAGCGGATGGTCGCGCCGTTAGTGGTCATGCCGATCCGCCGAGTGGGAGCACGGCGGACACCGCGAACCCGCCATCGGGCGTCGGCCCGGCCGACAGCGAGCCGCCCAGCAGCTCTACCCGTTCGCGCATCCCGGCCAGGCCGTGGCCTGGCCGGTGACCGTTCAGGCGCGGCCCGGCGGGATCCCCGGGGCCGTTGGTCACCTGCAGCGCCACCGTCCGCGACGTATGGTGCACCGATACCGCTACGGGGGCCCCGGCAGCGTGCCGCCCGGCGTTGGACAGGGCTTCCTGGGCTATCCGGTAGGCGCATAGGCCGGCGCTTGGCGGCACCTGGTCCAGCGCGGGAGGCGCGGACAGTTCCACTGTCATCCCTGCCTGCCGGGCCCTGCCGATCAGCGCGGGCAGGTCCTCGAGCCCTGGCTGCGGGGCGTGCGCGGCGGGCAAGTCGCTGCGCAGCACGCTGAGCAGGCGGCGCATGTCCGCCAGTGCCTGGCGCGCTGATCCGCTCAGCGATCCGAACTCGGCGCGTACCGGTTCCGGTAGTGCCCCCAGCCGGTGCGGCGCGCTTTCGGCCTGGATGGCCATGAGCGACATATGGTGGGCGACCACGTCGTGCAGTTCCCGCACGAACTGGGTGCGTTGCTCGAGCACGGCCAGCCGCGCCCGCTCCAGCTCGGTCTGGTCAGCCTGGTCGGCCAGGGCCTGCCGGGCTCGCCGCTCGGAACCCGCCCGGTCCACCGCGATCGCCATGGCGACGAACGCCAGGCTGCCCAGCGCGGCGGTGACCAGGCTCAGGCCGTCTTTGCCGGCCCGCAGCCACCACGGGATCAAGGTCAGCGCCCACAGCCAGCACAGCACCGGCCGGTCGTGCCGGATCCCGGCCAGGCACAACGCCGTCAGCAGCACCGGTATCTGCACCGGGTCCCACGGCAGGCCGCCCCACCAGCGCTCGTGCAGCAGGGGGACCAGCAGCAGCCCGAGCCACCCGATCCGCCAGCCCAGCAGCGGATACCGGATCGCCACCAGCAGCGGCGCTACCACTGCCAGGGCCACCAGCACCAGCGCTAGCAGCTGCACCGTAGACAGAGATGACGGCACGACTGACGTGGCGGGCGGCTGGGATGGGAAACCGGCGGGGCGGGCGTCCGGCGCTTGCCGGGCACCAAAGTCCAGGATCGGCAGGCCGGAGCCGTCGCTCAGGCTGGCCAGGCTGGCGGCACACAGCGCCAGCGTCGCGGCGCCGAGCACGGCGCGGGCAGCCCAGCGCTGCCCCGGCGAACGCCAGCGTCGCCCAGCGGGCGGGTCGGGGCCGGCCACTACCTGGACCAGCCCGCGCCACGCTACGCCCGCGATCTGCCGGGCGCCTTCCGCTGGCGGAGCGATGCCGGATGTCCCTTGCACACTGCCAGGTTAAGCCGCTGGCGGCACCGGGGTCGTCACCCATAGCGGTGTCACCGCCGTGGGGCAGACGAGGTGGCGACCGCGCCCTGCTACCCCAGCGGGGTGAGCCGCGATTTGCCGCACCTGGGTGACGACGCAGGCCGGGCCCGCCTGGAAGCGTAGCCGCATCACCCGACAAATCCTGAGGACGCGTATGCAAATGAAGACGCAAATGCAAATGAACGGTAAATCCGGCCGACACCGCCTTCGGCCGGCATGGATGGGAGCCCTGCTCGCCATAATCGGCATCGCCCTGCTGGCGGCGTGCAGCGGCCCTAGGACCACCTCGAGCGGGGACAGCCCAACGTCATTGGCGTACCAGAAGGCACTCGAATACGCGCAGTGCGTCCGGGCGCATGGCGAACCAAACTACCCTGATCCCAACAGTAAAGGCCAGTTTCTCGTACCAAACGGAAGTAGCCCCGTCAACGTCAGCAAGGCCGTCGCGGACGCGGTTAATAAAGCTTGCGGGAAGCTGGCCGCCGCCCTCCCGGGTCCTGCGCAGGCGTCGCAGGGAGCGAACACGACGAATAAGTCCTTGCAGTTCGCCAAGTGCATGCGCAGTCACGGAGCGCTGAACTACCCCGACCCGAATCCTGACGGCTCCTTCACTCTTCCGCAAGGCGCGAATCCCCAGTCACCGCAGTGGCAGGCCGCGGAGAAGGACTGCCAGAAGCTGATGCCGCAGAACCCCGGCGGGTCCGCGCCATGAGCGAGACGACATCCCGAGGCCACCAGGAGGCTTACCAGCGCGAGGACCGCGAGGACACTGTCGCGGCCGCGCGGCCCCGGAGCACACGGCGCCGATGGGTGGCCACCGTGGTGGTACTCGTGGTTCTCAGCACGGGCGCGGGAGCCGCGCGGGCCGCGGGGGCTTTCGGCTCGAAAGGCTCATCCGCCGGGAACACCGGCGCGCCGCCACCGCAGATGTCGACCGTGACGAGGCGGGACATCTCGGCGACGACATCGGAGAACGCGACGCTGGGCTACGCGGGGTCGTACACGGTGACCGGGCAGGGCGGCGGGACGCTGACCTCGCTGCCGTCACAGGGGCAGGTGATCCGGCAGGGGCAGGTGCTGTACCGGGTCGATAACGGGACCCCGGTGGTGCTGCTGTACGGCAGTGTCCCGGCCTGGCGGGCCATGTCGGAGGGGACGACAGGCGAAGACGTCACGCAGCTCAACCATGACCTGGTGGACCTCGGGTATGCGAACAGCTCGGATATCAACGCGCTGGGGTGGGACTACTACTCGTGGGAGACCCGGTACGCGGTGGAGCGGCTGGAGGAGCACTGGGGGGTGTCGAACCCGTCGGGGTCGCTGACCCTGGGGTCGGTGGTGTTCAAGCCGGAGGCGCTGCGGGTCAGCAACGTCATGGGCAGCACGGGCAACCCGGCATCGGGACCCATCTTCTCGGCGACGTCGGGCCGGCACGTGGTGACGATCAACCTGAGCACCTCCATGGAGACGGATGTAAAGGCCGGGGACTCGGTGAGCGTCACGCTGCCGGACGGGTCCACCACGCCGGGCGTGATCACCTCGGTAGGCACGGTGGCATCCGGGTCGAGCAGCTCGGCGACCGTCCCGGTGCACGTGAAGCTCACCAGGCCGGGCGCGGCAGGATCCCTGGATGAGGCGCCGGTGACAGTGAACATCACCACCGCCAGCGCCTCGAACGTGCTCGTAGTGGAGGTGGCGGCGCTGCTGGCCCAGCCCAATGGCCGGTACGCCGTCGAGGTGGTCGGCCCGGGGAACACGCGGCGTCGCGTGCCGGTGTCGGTTGGACCTATCTTCGACGACACCGACGGGCTGGTGCAGGTGACCGGGAACCTGACACCCGGCGAGCGCGTGGTGGTGCCGAACATATGAGCGGCATCTCCATGAACGGGCCGGTGCTGGAGCTGGACCGGGTCTCCAAGCTGTATCCCGGGTCTCCGCCGGTCCGGGCGCTGGATGACGTCAGCCTGGCGGTAGCGCCAGGCGAACTGACCGCCATCGTGGGCCCGTCCGGGTCGGGCAAGACCACGATCCTGCACCTAATGGGCACCTTGGACACGCCAACCAGCGGGACCGCGCGGGTTACCGGGATCGACGTCGCGCAAATGAAGGACAGGGAGCTGTCGGCGCTGCGCGCGACCCGGATCGGGTTCGTGTTCCAGCAGTTCTTCCTGGCCGAGCACCAGAATGTGCTGGACAACGTGGCCGACGGGCTGCTGTATGCGGGGGTCCGCCGCGCCGGGCGGCGCCGCCTCGCGCTGGCCGCGCTGAGCCGGGTCGGGCTGGCCCACCGGGCCGCCGCCCGGCCGACCCAGCTGTCGGGCGGTGAGCGGCAGCGGGTGGCCATCGCCCGGGCGATCGCGGGCCGCCCGCCCGTGGTGCTGGCCGACGAGCCGACCGGCAACCTGGACTCGGCCACCGGCGCGTCGCTGCTGGCGCTGCTGGAAGAGCTCCACGCCCAGGGCACCACGATCATCGTGATCACCCACGACCACGCCGTCGCCGCCCGGATGCAGCGCCGCATCGAAGTACTCGATGGACACATCATCGCCGACACCGGCCCCGTTGAGGTCTCGGCGGGGGACCGCACGGTACGGGAGGGAACCCCATGACCACCACCCCAGCCCACGCGCACCCCTCCCGGCCCTCCGCGGTCCGTCTGCGGCCGGAGGATCTAGGCGCGCTGGCCAGCGTCGGACTCCGGACCAGGAAACTGCGGGCGGCGCTGTCGGCCCTCGGCATCGCGATCGGGGTGGCCGCGATCGTGGCGGTACTGGGCCTGGCCCAGTCCTCCAAGCAGGGGCTGCTGAACGAGATCGCCAAGCTGGGCACCAACCTGCTGACCGTCACCAACGGGCAGAACATCGGCGGGGGCACCGCCGAGCTCCCTAAAGCCGCGCCGGGAATGGTCGGTGCGCTGCACGGTGTCACCGCGGTTC
This sequence comes from Streptosporangiaceae bacterium, assembly GCA_036497045.1. Classification (GTDB taxonomy): domain Bacteria; phylum Actinomycetota; class Actinomycetes; order Streptosporangiales; family Streptosporangiaceae; genus DASXKD01. Next base: position 4,921 of record DASXKD010000071.1, read on the forward strand.
AGTACACCGGAGCGCTCAACAACATTAACGCCTACCGCAGCTCGTATATCCCGTCGATCGACACCAACGCGCTGAGCGTGGATGCCTCCAGCATCGGACTGCCGGGCGCGGGGGGTACCAGCGTGGCGCAGGGGACTTACCTTAACGCGGCCACCGCGAACGAACCGGTCGCCGTGCTGGGGTATCAGGCGGCGCAGCGGCTGGGCATCGACCGGATCTGGCCACGAGAGAAAATCTGGGTCGGCGGGATGTGGTTCTACGTGGTCGGCATACTGAACCCGGCCCCGCTGGCGTCCGGAATCGACTCTTCGGTCCTGATCGGATTCCCCGCCGCGGAAAGGTACCTCGGCTTCGACGGGCATCCCTCGGAACTCTACGTGCGGACACAGAATAGCCAGTCCGTCACCACTACTGTCGACAACCTGCTCGGCTACCAGGCCAATCCAGAGGACCCTAGCGGGGTCTACGTGTCCCAGCCCTCCAACGCGCTGACAGCTCAGGCCGACGCCGCCGGCGCGTTCGACGCGCTGTTCCTCGGCCTGGGCGCGGTCGCGCTGCTGGTCGGCGCGGTCGGCGTGGCCAACATCATGATCATCTCGGTGCTGGAACGGCGTCAGGAGATCGGGCTGCGCCGGGCGCTGGGCGCTACCCGGGGCCAGATACGCATCCAGTTTCTGTCGGAGGCCATCTTGCTCTCGCTGATCGGCGGCGCCATCGGAGTGATCATGGGCGTGATCTCAACCGCGATCTACGCTCATGCCAAGGGCTGGGCCATCGTGATCCCGCCCGAAGCCTGGGCCGGCGGGCTGGGTGCCGCACTCGCGATCGGTGCCATCGCCGGGCTGCTGCCCGCCATCCGCGCCGCCCGCCTGTCACCGACAGAAGCACTGTGGAGCCTTTAGCACCGCAAACCCGTTATTCGGCTCTCCATACCTGGGAAAGGTGACCTCTCGTGAAACGGGTACGCCAGACGCTGCGACGCAGCCGGTCGCGCACGCTGTGTTCCTGCACGGCCGTTGCCGTGACTGCCCTGCTGGCAGCATGCCGTTCCAGCCCGTCATCCACCAGTTCCGGCGGCTCATCGCATGCGGGAGGGTCGGTGAATTCCGAGCTGCTGGCCTTCTCCCGCTGCATGCGCTCGAACGGCGTGCCGAGCTTCCCCGACCCCCTGCCAGGCCAGGTCACCGAAAAGTTCCCTAGCGCGCAAGACCTCAGCGCTTCCCTGTACCAGACAGCCCAGAACGCCTGCCAGCACCTGCTCCCAAACGGCGGCAGCGCGCCGAACCAGGCCGAGGTGCAGCAGGAACTGAGCGGCATGCGGAGTTTCAGCCACTGCATGCGCTCCCACGGAGTGCCGAACTGGCCCGACCCCACCGTCGGTTCCCAGGGGAACCCTGTGTTCGATCTCGGTAGAGCCGGCATATCTCACAGCGAGGCGCGTTCCCCGCAGCTCATGGCCAAGATACATGAATGCGGCCACCTGCTGCCCAGCTCGCTCCCAGGGATTCCTATAGGAGGGTCGTAGGCGGCGCTTGAGGTGCTGCTCGCCCTAACTGCCATTGATAAGATCACTACCCGATTTTGGAGGCTACCCAATGAATAATGGCTTCAGTGACAACGGGCATCGGAGGCTGGCGTTGCCTCGTCTTGCGGGAATCCTGGCCCCGATGGCCTGTATAACTGTGCTGGTAGCGGCGTGTGGCGGTAGCGGCTCCTCCGCCTCCGGGCCCCAAACAAACAGCGCCCTTGTCTACGCGCGGTGCATGCG
>DASXKD010000072.1:0-3462 GCA_036497045.1 Streptosporangiaceae bacterium
TACACCTACCGGTACGTGCTTCCCGCGGTGCCGCTGGCCTGCATCGCGGCCGCGATGGCGCTGCGCAAGCCCGGCCGGGAGACCGCGCAGACCTGATTCGGGCCGGTGCCTGGCCGGGGTGCTCAGCCGAAGTGGGGCAGCCCCGTGGTCAGCGTGATCGTGCTGCCCTTCGGGGCCTGTCCCGTCGGGCTTTCGCTGAACACCACGTTGAACGGCCCGACCTGGTTGATCTGCACCACGAAGCCGGCGTTGCGCAGGATCTGCACCGCCTTGGGAATCCGCATGCCGGTGACGTCGGGAATGTTGACCATCGGCGGGCCTGGCGAGATCTGGATCGTGATGACCTCACCGTTGGTGAACGCGCTGCCCGGGGGGGCCGACTGCTTGACGACGATGCCGGCCGGCTGGTCGCTGTGCGCGGCGGTCACCTCGTTGATCTTCACCCCGTTGGCGGCCGTCCATTGCTCGGCCACCGACTTGTCCTGGCCGACGAAGTTGGGCAGCGGCGGCCCCGCGCTCAGCACGATGGACACCGGCTTGGGCTGCGGCCAGGACGTGCCAGCCGCGGGACCGGTGGAGATGACGATCCCGGCGGCGATCGTGGTAGATGTGACCGTCTTGACCTTCCCGGGAATCAGGCCCGCGTGCTTGATCGCCGCCTGCGCGTCGGTCAGGGTCTGCCCGGTCACCTGCGGCATGTTGATCATGTGCGGGCCGGCCGACACGACGAGGTCGACCCGGCCGCCGCGCGCTATGCGGGACCCGTTCGCCGGGCTGGTCCGGATGACCAGGCCCTTGGCGACGCTGTTGTCCAGCACGGTCGTGGTGCCGCCGGGGGTAAGGCCCACGTCGCGCAGGTCGGCCTGGGCTGTCGCCGCGGATACCCCGGTGACCTTGGGCACGGTCGTGTACCTGCCCTCGAACAACCACCAGCCGAGCAGGCCGAACACCAGCACCACGGCGAGGCCGGCCGCGAGGTAGGCGAGCCTGCGGCTGAACAGCAACTGCTGCAGCCGGGATTCGCGCGCCATAGTCCCGTACGGAGTGTCGGACGTGGCGACGATCAGGGTCTGGTTGGTGGCCGGGTGGTAGGGGTCAGCGCCGGTGACGCCGTAGGGCTGCGCCGCCGTCCCCGTCGCCAGGCCGGGGATCACGCCCAGGTCGTTGCCGTTCTGCGGCGGATCCGGCCAGCCTGCGGCGGGCGCCTGCGGCCATCCGCTGGACGGCGCCCCGGACGGCGGGGCGGGCCACTCGGCAGGCGGCGGGGCTGGCCACACCGGTGCGACGACCGCCCGCGGCGGAGCGGTGTCCGCGCTCGAGGCGTGGGGCCCCGGAGCGTTGCCGGGCATGGCGCCGAAGCCAGCCACAGGGGCGGCACCCGGCGGGCCGGGGGCAGCGCCGGGCGCGCCGGGCAGTCCGCCGGCGCCTGCGCTGTACGGCGCGGACGCCGGTACGTCGAGCGGCAGGCCGTGCCTGGCGCCGGTGACGGCACGCAGGAACTGGCCGGCGTCGGCCGGGCGCAGGTCCGGATCCCTGCTCGTGGCCAGGGCCACCAGGGAGTCCAGCGCGGGCGGGAGCCCAGGGACCAGGCTGGAGGGCGCCGGGACGACCTCGTTGACGTGCCGGTACGCCACCGCGAGGGGGGTGTCGCCGGTGAACGGCTGACGGCCGGTGAGCAGTTCGAACAGCATGATCCCGGCCGCGTACACGTCGGTGCGGAAGTCCGCCCGGCCGCCGGCCACCTGCTCCGGGGCGAGATAGGCGGCGGTGCCGATGAGCAGGCCGCTCTTGGTGTGGGTCACGTCGGAGAGCAGCCTGGCCAGGCCGAAGTCTGCGACCTTGATCGACTGGGCGTTCCCGAGCAGCACGTTTTCCGGCTTGACGTCACGGTGCGCGATCCCGGCCGCGTGCGCGGCGGCCAGCCCAGACAGGACGCCCTCGACGATGTCGAGCGCCTCGCGCGGGCGCAGCCTGGTGCGCTCGTGCAGCAGGTCCCGCAGATTCCGGCCGGGCACGTACTCCATGGCCAGGTACAGGGTGCGCCCGTCGGCGCCCTGGTCGTACACGGTGACCACGTTCGGGTGGGAAAGCCTGGCGACCGACCTGGCCTCGGCGACGAACCGCCGGACGAAGTCCTCGTCGTTGGCGAGTTCCGCATGCATGATCTTCAGCGCGACCGTGCGGTCGAGCCGAGTATCGGTGCCCAGGTAGACGGTCGCCATCCCGCCGTGCGCGAGATGGGACTCCACCCGGTACCGGCCATCAAGGAGCTGGCCGATGGGCACGCGGGCCAGGGTCGTATCCATTGCGACGATTCTAAAGCTGACACCTGATTTCAGCCCGGGAACAGCACGAACGCAACCAGGCGGACACAGCCGGTGACGAAACTCCGCGCTGGCTGTGGCTCCGGCGGCCGGCGTGGCTCACGGGGCTGGCCGCGTGCCGGGGCCGCCGTCCGGGTTGACCCGTGCGCACCTACCCTTGGGGCCTATGCGAACGGGGCAGGTGGTGATAGCCGGCGCCGGCCTGGCCGGGCTGCGGACCGCGGAGGAACTGCGGGCCCGTGGCTACCTGGGCACCCTCACCATGATCGGTGCCGAGCCCCGGCCGCCCTACGACCGCCCGCCGCTCACCAAGAAGTTCATGACCGGCGAGATCGACGACACCTCGCTGCGGGCCGACCTGACCGCGCTCGGCACCGACCTGCGGCTGGGGGAGGCGGCGACCGGCCTGGATGACGGTGTGCTCCGCACCGGCACGGCGGAGTTCGGGTTCGACGCCCTGGTGGTCGCCACCGGGGCCACACCGGTGCGGCTGCCCGGCCCGGGCCCGCAGCGGGTGCTGCGCACCTTCGACCACGCCGCCGCGCTGCGCTCGGCACTGCGGCCCGGGCTCAAGCTGGCCGTGGTCGGCGCCGGCTGGATCGGCGCCGAGCTTGCCACCAGCGCCGCGAGGCGGGGCTGCCAGGTGACGGTGGTGGAAGCGGCGCCCGCCCCGCTCGCCGGAGCGCTCGGCGCCGAGGCCGGCTCACGGACCGTGCCGTGGTACGCGGCCGCCGGGGTGGAGTTGCGGCTGGGCCAGCCGGTGGAATCGGTAGAGCCGGGCGGGCTCGCCCTGCCCGGCGGCGTCTGGCTGGCCGCTGATGAGGTGGTCACCGCGGTCGGCGTCCGGCCGGAGGTGGGCTGGCTGGCGGGCTCCGGGGTGCTGCTGGAGAACGGGGTGGCCGTGGACGAGGGGCTGCGGGCATCGGTCCCCGGCATCTTCGCCGCCGGCGACTGCGCCGCGTTCATCTCGCGACGCTTCGGGCGCAGGCTGCGGGTCGAGCACTGGGACGGCGCCATCCACGCCCCGGAGGTGGTGGCCGCGAACATCCTGGGCGGCGACGAGCGCTACGACCCGGTGCCCTACTTCTGGTCGGAGCAGTTCGGGCGGATGGTCCAGTACTGCGGGCAGCACTCACCC
>DASXKD010000073.1:0-2188 GCA_036497045.1 Streptosporangiaceae bacterium
CTCGGCTTCTGCAACATCACCAAGTGCTGCACCGAGGTCTGCCCGGAGAACATCAAGATCACCGACAACGCGCTGATCCCGATGAAGGAGCGCGTGGTCGGCCGCAAGTACGACCCGCTGGTCTGGCTGGGCTCGAAGATCAGCCGCCGGCAGAGCCACGACACCCCGGCGGTGCCACGCAAGAAGGGGTAACCCGGGGGCGAATCCAGAGCAAAATTCCCACTTGCCGGACACGCCGCGGGCGCGGACTCCGTACCATGAGCACGTGCAGGCCAGCGCCCTTAGGGGGACGGCGTGCCGCACCACAACCTCCCCCCTGGTGAAAGGGCCGGCATGACCGACCTGACCTTGTTCCACTCCGGGACCACGCTGGCCGCGGCCAGCAGCCACGGCTGCCCGGCGCACCTCACCTATCTCGAAGCCGGTGTGGTCGGCCTCATCCAGGGCGTGACCGAGCTTTTCCCCGTGTCCAGCCTGGGCCACAACGTGCTCCTCCCCGCGCTGGTCGGCGGCTGCTGGGCGCACGACCTGAACGTGGCCGCGCCCGAGTCGCCCTACCTCGCCTTCATCGTCGGCCTGCACGTCGCCACCGCGATCGCCCTGCTCATCTACTTCTGGAAGGACTGGGTCCGGATCATCGGCGGGTTCTTCAGCTCGCTCGGTCACTTCGCCAGGCCGGAGCCGGGCACCAGCCGGTGGCAGCTCAGGTCGGTCAACGAGAAGCTGGCCTGGATGATCATTGTGGCCACGATCCCGGTGGGCCTGGTCGGGCTGAAGTTCGAGCACGAGTTCCGGGTCTTCTTCGGCAAGCCCATCCGGGCCGCGATCTTCCTGGCCATCAACGGCGTGATCCTGATCGCCGGCGAGGTCTTCCGGCGGAAGGCGTCGGTGCAGGCCGACCAGGAGGCCGCCGCCGACCGCGAGCGGGAGCGGGAGATGACGGCCGTCGGCGCGCCGCGGCGGACCGGCGGCGCCCGGCACGCAGCGGGCCACCAGGCGGTGCGTTCCGCGGAACTGGCCGACGCGATCGCGGCCGACCGGCGGCTGGCCAGGCGGAGCTTCTGGCACGCCCTGATCATCGGCAGCTCGCAGATTCTGGCGCTGCTGGCGGGCATCAGCCGGGACGGGGTGGCCATGGTGACCGGCATGTTCAGCGGGCTGTCCCGCGAGGACGCGGCCCGGTTCGCGTTCCTGCTCGCCACGCCGGTCATCCTGGCCGCCGGGGCGCTGAAGATCCCCGATCTGCTGGGCCCGCTGGGCAACGGCATCCACGGTCAGGCGATCTTCGCCAGCCTGCTGTCCGGCATCGGCGCCTACCTGTCTGTGCGGTTCCTGATGCGCTACTTCCAGACCCGCACGCTGACCCCGTTCGGTATCTACTGCCTGGTGGTCGGCCTCGGCAGCATCGTCTACCTCGGCGTCATCCAGTAGCCGCCGGGGTCACGCAGCGGGCTGGCTTACCCGGTCTCGGGCCCGGCTTACTCGGTCTCGCCGCGGGAGCGCCGGGCGCGCTGCCTGGCCCGGTCCTTGCCGTCGAGCACCGCCTTGCGCAGCCGGACCGCCGACGGGGTGACCTCCACGCACTCGTCGGCCGCGCAGAACTCCAGCGCCTGTTCCAGGCTGAGCATCCGGGGCGGCACCAGCCGCTCCAGTTCCTCGGCGGTGGACTGGCGCACGTTGCTGAGCTTGCGCTCCCTGGTGATGTTCACGTCCATGTCGTCGGACCGGGAGTTCTCGCCGACGATCATGCCCTCGTAGACCTCGGTCCCCGGGGCCACCATCAGCGAGCCGCGCTCCTGCAGCGAGAAGCAGGCGTAGCTGGTGACCGCGCCGGACCGGTCGGCGACCAGCGCCCCGGTGGGACGCGCCCGCATCGGCCCGGACCACGGCTCGAAACCCTCGAACACGTGGTGCGCGATGGCGGTTCCCCTGGTGTCGGTGAGGAACTGGGTGCGGAACCCGATGAGCCCGCGCGCCGGGACGGTGTAGTCGAGGCGCACCCAGCCGGTGCCGTGGTTGATCATGGTTTCCATCCGGCCCTTGCGCCCGGCGAGCAGCCCGGTCACCGCGCCCAGGTACTCCTCGGGCACATCCACGGCCAGCCGCTCGACCGGCTCGTGGAGCACGCCGTCGATGTCCTTGGTGACCACGGTGGGACGGCCCACGGTCAGCTCGTAGCCCTCCCGGC
>DASXKD010000074.1:0-8966 GCA_036497045.1 Streptosporangiaceae bacterium
CGGCCGAGCACGACATCAGAGGCGTCGATGACGTGCCACTGACGCTGGATGTCAGCGGCCTTGGGGCTGAAAGTGCGCACAGTCGTAAGCCTTCATCTGTGGGACCTGTTCCGGACCCGCGCCCTGGGCGAGCCCGGCAGCGAGGGAGTCCGCCGCACCTGCCGCCCCACAGCCTCACGCAAAGTGAGGCACCGCGGGCATGCTGATGCTCATGGACGTCAGGTAAGGATACCGGCCTGCGCCGGGGAGGGCAAAGCGAAGCATGCGATACGCCCCGCATGGCCCGCCTGGGCCCGCCTGGGGTGACCGCCGCTCGGGGCTGGCCGGGCCCCAGGCCGGTGGCCGGGGCGGGCATCGGCCCCGCGGCTCACGAGGGTATCCGGGCGAACACCCCAGGTGAGGGCAACCGTCCCGAGGGCGGGTTACCAGGTGCGCGGGCAAGGAGAAATGCCTGACCGCGCCATGCGGAGCCGCCGGAAGAAATACGCTCGCGGGATGGGCTATCCGGATGTGCAGGACGGCCGGCCTCCGCGCAGCAGTGCGGGCGCCGAGTTGACAGACGGCCCTGTTCCTGCGGAGATGCCCGGCGAGGAGGCACCAGGGTACCGCCCGCCGCCGGTTCCAGGCGCGGCTGAGGCCGCGTGGCGCGGCACCGATCGCGGCGCGGATGAGGCCGCGTGGCAGGGTGCGGATCGCGGCGCGGATGAGGCCGCGTGGCGGGGTGCGGATGAGGCTGCGTGGCGGGGCACCGGCACGACGGACCGGTCGGCCTACGCCGCGCCGGTCAACGGCATCCCAGGACCCAGCAGCAGCCAGGGACCCCGCAGCCCGGGACCCGGCGGCCCGGCGCCTGGCAGCGGCCCGGCGCCTAGCAGCGGCCCGGCGCCCGGCGGCTCGCGGCCAGCGCCACGCACTGGCGCGCACCGGGCCGAACCGGGGCCCGCCAGGCCCGCTGCGGCGGGCGGTACGGAAGCCCGGGCCGGTAGTCCCGGCTCGCACCGCATTGGCAGCGGGGGCCGGAACAGGCAACCTGCGCCTGCCCCTTCCGCTCCGGGAACCAGCCCGTGGCCGGCTGCGCCCGCACCAGGCCCGGCCGCCCCCGGCAACGCAACGCAGCCGCCCGGCCGCCCCGTCACCGGCCCGCAGGACCAGGCGTGGCTGTCGAGCCCGCCCGCCGTGCCGGACAGCGGATCGCGACTGCCCAGCCGGACCGGACCTCAGCACTCCACCCGGCCCACCGACCACCGGCCGCCCGCCACCAGGCCGGGACTCACCCGGCGCCCCGCAGGTGACGGACGTTCCCTGCCACAAGGACCTGCCATGACGGGGTCACAGGCACCGTACCGGGCACGGCCGGACGACCCGGGCGACGCGCCGCCGGGCCTGGCCATCACCCGGGATCCGCCGGGCACGCATCGCACCGCCCCGCAGCAGGCCGGTTCACCCAGGGATGGCCGGCGTGGCCCTATCGGCGGCTACCCGCCGAGGCCGGGCCAGCCTGACCCCGTCTACCCGCCGGGCCAGTTCTCCTCATGGAACCGCGCCTCCACGCGCGCCGCATGGCTTGGTACCACCGGCAGGGCTGGCGGTGCCACAGAGGCCGAGGCGGAGCCCGGGTACTCGGCCCTCGCGATGAGCGATGCCGCGGCCGACCTGACCGCCACCCAGACCTGGGCCGTGATCGACGACGAGCCGCCGCCCAGCCTCTCGGCGACGCGGCGCGCCGGCCGTGACTGGGGCTCGCACGCCGAAGACCTGGCCCCGGACCGGCCACGCACCGCCGGCGGCGGCGGTACTTCCGGCGGTGGTGCCCCGGGCGGCCGGACCGGCGGGCCGGACACGGGCGCGGCCGGGCCGGGTGCCACCCGTTTCGGTCCCAGAGGGCTCGGTGCCACGGGCCGCGGGCGCGGACTGAGCGCGGGCGCGGCGGGGCCCGGCGCCGCGAGGCCCGGTGCCGCTGGGCTCGCTGCCGCTGGGCTCGCTGCCGCTAGGCCCGGCGCCGCCGGGCTTGGCGCCGCTGCGGTGGATGCCGCCGGACCGGGCACGGCTCCCGGAGCACTGGCTGACGCCGGACGGCGCGGCTCCACCGGGCCGGACACCGACACTGGGGCGCCGGGCAGGCCTGCGGGGCTGGCCGGGCCTGGTGGACCGGCCGGGCCCGGCGGTCTAGCCGCAGGCGCCGGGGAGCGCACGGCGACCGGTGGCCGGGTGACCGGTAGCCGGGCGGCCGCCCGCCAGGAAGCGGATTCGGCACGGCAGGCCCCGGCGCCCTTCGACGAGACCAAACGCGGACAGCCGCCACGCAGCGCGGCCACGCGCCGCCCGGACGCCGGCGATGAACCGGCGGCCGGCCGCCGCTCCGGCAGGCGCGGCGTACGGCGCAACGGCATGATGGCCGGGCTGCTGCTCGCCCCGGTCCTGGTCGTGGTGCTGGTGGTCGCTGGATACGTCTACCTCAGCAACAGGCATGCGCCGGCCGCTCCGCATTCGGCACCGTCCAGCCACCCTGCCGCGGTGCCGAAGAGCCCGGCGCCGACGCTCGGGCCGTGGAAACACATCGAGAGCCGCAGCCAGGACCCGGTACCGCTGACCATCAGCGAACTGTTCCCCGCGAAGTTCACGGCGGGCGGCCAGTCAGGGGCGCTGACGGTGAGCAAGGAAGGCACCAAGTGCACCCATGAGGTGATCGGCTCGAAGCTGGCTAAAGCGGTCCGCAAGGCGGACTGCACCCAGGTACTCCGGGCCAGTTACCTGTCCACGGATCGCAAGATCATGGCCACCATCGGGGTGCTGAACCTGGAGGACGCGACCGCGGCCCACCAGGCGGGGAAGGCAGCGGGCGCCGTGGAGTTCATCAAGCAACTTGGCTCCAAGCACGGTCCGACCCGCAACATAGCCAAGGGCACCGGGATCGTCGCGGCCTACGTCAAGGGGCACTACTTGATCTTGACCTGGACGGAGTTCGCCAACCTGCACGCACCGTCCGGCAAGACCAAGCGGAAGCAGCTGGAGGCGTTCTCGACGGGCCTGGTCGCGGGAACGGCCAACGTCAGCTTGACCAGCCGGATGGTCACCGGCCATTCGTCCTGACCCGCCGCAAGCCCAATCCACCGCAAGCCCAATCCACCGCACGACTGATCCGTCGCCTCCCTTTCGGGATCGCTGCCGTCACCGAGGGGCGGCGCGCAGGTTCCTGGCGGCGGCGGCGCGGGCGGCCAGGTCGGCGTCCGCGGGGTAGCCGACCTCCTCCAGACACAGCCCGTGCGGGCCCACCACCGGCGCAGCCGGGTCCCGGACCCCGGCCGCGAGCACCTGGGCGGGCCAGCCGGGAGGCCGGCTGCCGTCCCCGACCTTGAGCAGCGCGCCGACCAGCGCGCGGACCATGTTGTGGCAGAACGCGTCGGCCACCACCGTCGCCTCGGCCACGGCCGGCCCCGTCCTTGCCCAGTCCAGGCGCAGCAGCGTGCGGACGGTGCTGGCGCCGTCGCGGCGGCGGCAGAACGCGGCGAAATCATGCTCGCCCAGGCAGCCTTGAGCCGCCTGGTTCATGGCCGCGATGTCGAGCCTGCTGCGGTACCAGAGCGTGGCATGGCGGGCCAGTGGGTCGGCCAGGACCGGGTCGTCGCAGACCCGGTAGGCGTAGCGCCGCCAGATCGCGGAGAACCGGGCGTCGAAGCCCGGCGGGGCAGGTGTGACCCGGTGCACCCGAACGTCGGGAGGCAGCAGCCGGGCCAGCCTGCGCACCGCGGCGTGCCCACCATCCGCCCAGCGGTCCGCAGGGATGTCTGCCTGCGCGACCTGGCCGCGCGCGTGGACGCCTGCGTCGGTGCGGCCGGCCACGGTCAGGGCGGCAGGCTCCGCCAGGCTGAGCACCCGGGGGAGGGCGTCTTCCAGGGTCCCCTGCACCGTCCGCTGGCCGGGCTGGCGCGCCCAGCCCGAGAACCCGGCGCCGTCGTAGGAAATGTCCAGCCGGACCCGGATAACAGTAAGGCCGGCCACGGGACCGGGCTCACTGTCCCCGAATCCCATGACCGGCCCTCTGGACCTTACTTGGTGTCGTCCTCGTCCGCGTCCTCCGCGTCCGCGGCGTCATCCGCCGCGGCCTCGTGCTCGGCCGCCGCCGCCTCGTGCTGCCCGGCCGCCGCTTCGTGCTCGGCCGCCGCAGCCTCGTGCTCCTCGGCCGCCGCTTCGTGCTCGGCTGCCGCGGCCGCCTCCTGCTCCTCGGGAGCTTCAGCGCTGGCAGGCGCGTCGGCCTCGGGCGTGGTCCGGCGGGCCGGAGCCGGGACGCGGCGCGGGCGGCGGCGCCGCGACGAGGTGGCCGTGGCCTCCTCCTCGATCAGTTCGATGACGGCCAGCGGTGCGTTGTCACCCTTGCGCGGACCGATCTTGGTGATCCGGGTGTAGCCGCCCTCGCGAGTGGCGAACCGCGGGCCGATCTCGGTGAACAGGGTATGCACGACCCCCCGGTCCGTGACCACCGTGAGCACCTGGCGGCGCGCGTGCAGGTCACCCCGTTTGGCGAAGGTGATCAGGCGCTCCGCGTACGGCCGCAGCCGCCGTGCCTTGGCCTCGGTTGTGGTGATCTTGCCGTGCTCGAACAGCGCGGTGGCGAGGTTCGCCAGGATGTGCCGCTGATGGGCCGAACTGCCACCCAACCGTCGGCCCTTGGTGGGCGTGGGCATGGAAGGTTCTCTCCTCGATTCTGCCTACGGGGCTCGGGCCCGTCAGTACTGCTCGGTCTCGACGTAGCTCTCGTCGTCATCCGCGCTGTAGTTGTCCACGGCGCTGCCGGGGTCAAATCCGGGCGGGGAGTCCTTGAGCGTCAGCGCCATGTCGGCCAGCTTCTGCTTGACCTCTTCGATCGACTTGGCGCCGAAGTTGCGGATGTCCAGCAGGTCCTGCTCGCTGCGGGCGACAAGCTCGCCGACGGTGTGGATGCCCTCCCGCTTGAGGCAGTTGTAGGACCGGACGGTGAGATTCAGCTCCTCGATCGGCAGCGCCAGGTCCGCGGCCAGCGCGGCGTCCGTGGGCGACGGGCCGATGTCGATGCCCTCGGCGTCCACGTTCAGCTCCCTGGCCAGGCCGAACAGCTCGACCAGGGTCTTGCCCGCGCTCGCGACCGCATCGCGCGGGCGCATCGAGGGCTTGGTCTCGACGTCGACGATCAGCCGGTCGAAGTCGGTCCGCTGCTCGACACGGGTCGCCTCCACCTTGTAGGTGACCCGCAGCACCGGCGAGTAGATGGAGTCGATCGGAACCCGGCCGATCTCCTGCCCGGGCTGCTTGTTCTGGGCGGCCGAGACGTAACCGCGGCCGCGCTCGACCGTCAGCTCCATCTCGAGCTTGCCCTTGCCGTTGAGCGCGGCGATGTGCAGGTCGGGGTTGTGCACCTCGACGCCCGCGGGCGGCGCGATGTCGGCCGCAGTGACCTCGCCCGGGCCCTGCTTGCGCAGGTACATGACCACAGGCTCGTCCTGCTCCGAGGAGACCACGAGTTCCTTCAGGTTCAGGATGATGTCGGTGACGTCCTCGGTCATCCCGGCCACGGTCGAGAACTCGTGCAGGACGCCTTCGATCCTGAGACTGGTCACTGCCGCGCCGGGGATCGACGACAGCAGGGTCCGCCGCAGCGAATTGCCGATGGTGTACCCGAATCCCGGCTCGAGCGGCTCGATGACGAACCTCGACCGGAACTCGTCCACCGCCTCTTCGGTCAGGCTGGGACGCTGAGCGATGAGCATGACTACCCCTCTCCGCGGCGCCCGCTATATGACGCCGCGATCATCGGCGGCCGAGGCCACCGCCAGGCCCGCGGTTGGCTCCACGGGCCTGGTTCTTGCCGTTACTTCGAGTACAACTCCACGATGAGCTGCTCTTGCACCTGCGTGTCGATCTGGGCCCGGACCGGCATGGCGTGCACAAGCACGCGCATCTTGTCCGGGATGACCTCCAGCCAGGCCGGCACCTGGCGCTCGCCGGCCTCGGCCCGGGCGACGATGAACGGGGTCAGCTCCAGTGACTTGGGCAGCACCTCAACGATGTCGCTCTCGCTCACCCGGTAGGACGGGATGTCCACCTTGCCGCCGTTCACCATGAAGTGCCCGTGCCCCACCAGTTGCCTGGCCATGTCCCGGCTCTTGGCGAACCCGGCACGGAAGACCACGTTGTCGAGGCGGCTCTCCAGGATCTCGAGCAGGTTGTCGCCGGTCTTGCCGCGCCTGCGGGACGCCTCTTCGTAATAGCTGTGGAACTGCCGCTCCATGATCCCGTAGATCCGCCGCGCCTTCTGCTTCTCCCTGGTCTGGAGCAGGTACTCGCTCTCCTTGGGCCTGTTGCGGCCGTGCTCCCCCGGCGGGTAGGGCCGGATCTCGATCGGGCATTTCGGCGAATCGCACTTGGCGCCCTTGAGGAAAAGCTTCATCTTTTCCCGGCGGCACCGCTTGCAGTCCGGTCCCGTGTACCGAGCCATCTGTCAGTTCCTCTCAGACCCGGCGCCGCTTGGGCGGGCGGCAGCCATTGTGTGGGACCGGCGTAACGTCCTGGATGGAGCCCACCTCCAGGCCGGTCGCCTGCAGCGATCGGATGGCGGTTTCCCGGCCTGAGCCGGGGCCTTTCACGAACACGTCGACCTTCCGCATGCCGTGCTCCATGGCGCGGCGCGCGCAGGCCTCCGCCGCCATCTGCGCGGCGTACGGCGTCGACTTACGCGATCCCTTGAACCCCACCTGGCCCGAGGAGGCCCAGGAGATGACGTTGCCGACGGGGTCGGTGATCGACACGATCGTGTTATTGAAGGTGCTCCTGATGTGAGCGTGCCCGTGGGCTATGTTCTTGCGTTCCTTACGGCGCACCTTTTTGGCGGCACCGGTACGGCTCCTTGGAGGCATCTGCTTCCTGTTCGCGAGGTCGTCGGTCCGGGTCTGCGGACTACTTCTTGCCGGTCTTCTTCTTGCCAGCCACGGTCTTCTTGCGGCCCTTGCGGGTCCGGGCGTTGGTCTGGGTCCGCTGGCCGTGGACCGGCAGCCCACGGCGGTGGCGGATGCCCTGGTAGCAACCGATCTCCACCTTGCGCCTGATGTCCGCTTGAACCTCGCGGCGAAGGTCACCTTCGACCCGGTAGGTGGCGTCGATCCAGTCGCGGAGCTTGACGATGTCGTCGTCGGTCAGGTCGTGCACCCGGACGTCACCACTGACACCGGTGGCGGTCAGCGTCTCGTGGGCGCGGGTGCGGCCGATCCCGTAGATGTAGGTGAGGGCAACCTCAAGGCGCTTCTCGCGCGGGAGGTCAACACCAACCAAACGTGCCATGTGCGGGCAGTTCTCCTTCTCTTCGCGGAGGTCTCACCCACCGCCTCCCGTCCCTGCCCAGGACGGGCCCCGGCCTCCTTCCGGGGGCTGCCCTGACCAAGCGAGCCTGGTCAGGGCTGCGGTGCGCCTGATGCGCCGTTACCCCTGGCGCTGCTTGTGCCTGGGGTCGGTGCAGATGACCCTGACGCGGCCATGCCGGCGGATGATCCGGCATTTGCTGCAGATCTTCTTCACGCTCGGCTTGACCTTCATCCGGGTCTCCTTCTAGGGCCGGGCACCTGCCCGGCGGGTTCGTTCGTGTCTGTCCCGCAGCGATTGCCTGCCCCGGGGGCCGGGGCGGCGTTCGGAGCTGGTTCGTTACTTGTACCGGTAGACGATGCGTCCGCGGCTCAGGTCGTAGGGGCTCAGCTCCACGACCACCCGGTCATCGGGAAGGATCCGGATGTAGTGCATCCGCATCTTTCCGCTGATGTGAGCCAGGACCTTGTGCCCGTTGTCCAGCTCCACCCGGAAGAAGGCATTCGGTAGTGACTCGACGATCCTGCCCTCGATCTCGATGGCGCCATCCTTCTTGGGCATGTCCTCCGCACTTCGCTTCCCGGCCGTGGCACCGGCCTGCCTGGCCGGCCACCAGGGCCATTTTTTCTTTGTCCGTGCCGTGCCGCAGTAGCTCAGCTTCGGGTTTTCCCGCAACCGGGCACATACTCAGATGATCATCAGATGATCACCGGATACGGCGGCCCGCCCCACGGCTGCCTCCGCGCCTTCGGCAAAACCGGGCAGGAGAAACTCACGGGCCGCAGGAGAGTCTACGCGACATCAACCGACATTGCGAACACGGGCACCTGCCCGGTTATTCCGCCAAGGATAGCAAGCCTAGCCATGCCGGCGACGGTCCCGGCGCCGGTCGTGGTCCCTGCTCCGGTCCCGGCGCGGTGATCCACTGGAAACCCGCCGCCCGCACAGGACGATGCCGTACACCCCGGCGACCCACAAGAACCACAGGTGACCCGGGTGACCGCTGAGCAGCCAGGCGAGGAACGCGACGAGGCTGACCGTGGCCCAGGAACCCCAGGCCGCCCGCCAGGCGGGCGATATGCGGCCGCTGCCGCGCGGCGCGAGCAGCCAGGGCAGGCCGAAGCCCGTCGGACCGCGCCGCTGCACCGAATGGTCCGGCAACTTGTACAGGTCGATGCCGGGGAGGTCGGACAGGAGCTGGTCCAGCTCGCCCAGGGTCTTTGCGGCATAGGCCTTGTCGAGGCGGTCGTTGAACTCCTCGGCGGTCAGCCGCCCGGCCGCGTGGTGCTCGCGCAACAGTGCCGCGGTCCTGTCGCGATCCGCGTCGGAGGCGCGGATCCTGGGATCACTGGCCATCCAGTCCTACCTCCTCAGCCGGCCGGGTGCGGTTGCCTGACGGGTGCCACGTCACCGGCGATGACCTGGCCGGCAGCGACGGTACAGGCAGGCGGCCCGGCGGATGCCGTCAGCACCCACGGCCCCGCCGCGGTGATCGCGACCGTGTGCTCGAAGTGGGCCGACCAGCCGCCGTCCTCGCTCACCACGGTCCACCCATCGTCAAGCAGCCGGGTCTCCGGGCTGCCCAGTACCAGCAGCGGCTCGATGGCCAGTGCCATGCCCTCGGCGAGCACCGGGCCCCG
>DASXKD010000075.1:0-1550 GCA_036497045.1 Streptosporangiaceae bacterium
CCACGATGACATCGCCGATGCCCGCGTATCGCCGGCTGGAACCGCCGAGCACCCGGATGCACAAGATCTCCTTGGCTCCGGTGTTGTCGGCGACCTTGAGCCGCGACTCCTGCTGGATCACGTCAACTCCTGCTTCTGCGACGCCGGCCCGTGTGCGGCCTGGCGGGGTGGTGGTGGTCCCGGGGCGTCCCCCGGGTGATTACTTGGCCTTCTCCAGGATCTCGGTGACGCGCCAGCGCTTGGTCGCCGACATCGGCCGGGTCTCCATGAGCCGGACGCGGTCGCCGACGCCACAGGCGTTGTCACCGTCGTGTGCCTGGTACTTCCTGGTGCGGCGGATGACCTTGGCGTACTTGGGGTGCTTCACCCGGTCCTCGACCTCGACCACGACCGTCTTGTCCATCTTGTCGCTGACGACGTAGCCCTCGCGGACCTTGCGATAGCCACGCGCGAGCGCGGCCTCGGTCTCGTCACTCACTGTCTTCCTCCGCCTCTTCCGCCAAGGTCACGATGCCGAGCTCACGTTCCCGCTTCACCGTGTAGATGCGGGCGATCTCCTTGCGCACGGCGTGTAGCCGCCCGTGGCTCTCCAGTTGCCCGGTGGCAGCCTGGAACCGGAGGTTGAACAGCTCGATCTTGGCGTCGGCGAGCCTGCTGTCCAGCTCTTCCTCGGTTGCGTTCCGCAGATCGACGGCGGTCAAGCCCTTAGCCATTACGCCTCGAACCCCTCACGTGTAACGAACCTGCACTTCATCGGGAGCTTGTGCATGGCCCTGCGGAGTGCCTCCCTGGCAACCGGCTCGGCCACGCCGGATAGCTCGAACATGACCCGCCCCGGCTTGACGTTGGCCACCCACCACTCCGGTGAGCCCTTGCCCGAGCCCATGCGGGTCTCTGCGGGCTTCTTGGTCAGCGGGCGGTCCGGGTAGATGTTGATCCACACCTTCCCGCCACGGCGGATGTGCCTGGTCATGGCGATTCGGGCGGCCTCGATCTGCCGGTTCGTCACGTAGGCGTGTTCCAGCGCCTGGATGCCGTACTCGCCGAACGCCACGCTGGTGCCGCCGGTGGCCTTGCCGTGCCGGTCCGGCCGGTGCTGTTTGCGGTGCGCGGTCCTGCGCGGGATGAGCATTCCTCAGCCCCCCTCGCCCGCGCCGGCCGCGGCCTCAACCGGGGCGGCAGCCCGTGCGCTTGCCTCATCGGTGCTTGGGGCCTCGCCGCCGCGGCGGCCCCGGCGCGGCGGGCGGGCGGAGTCGGGGCGGCCGGAGTCACGGTCACGGCGCTGGCCGCCCGCGCGGAGCGCCGCCTGGAGGGCCTCGCGCTCGGCCCGGGTGCTCGGAGCTTCGCCCCGGTAGATCCAGACCTTGACGCCGATCCGGCCGAACGTCGTGCGGGCCTCGTAGAAGCCGTAATCGATGTCGGCACGCAGCGTGTGCAGCGGCACCCGGCCCTCACGGTAGAACTCAGACCGGGACATTTCCGCGCCGCCGAGGCGGCCCGAGCACTGCACCCGGATGCCCTTGGCGCCGCCCTTCATGGCCGTCTGCATG
>DASXKD010000076.1:0-2315 GCA_036497045.1 Streptosporangiaceae bacterium
CCGAGAATGGCGCCTTCCTGGGTGCCGCTCACGACCACGCGCACCACGACCTGGTCGCCCTGGGCGAAGATGTCATTGATGGTGATGTGCGCGTCGGGGAACGCGGCGACCACGCCGGCGAACAGCCCGGCGACGTTGGCGCTGCCGGTGACCGTGCCCACGGTGCCGCCGGACCACTGCATGCCGGGGTTCAGGTAGCTGGCGGCGTGGTCGCCGTTGTGCTCGTTGATGACGTCCTGGAGGAACGCTTCCACCACCCGCTCGTTGCCCGTGAGGCCTGCACCATGGGCCGGCGATGCCGTCGCCGCCTGGGTGCGGTGCGCGGGGGCTGCCGTCGCCGCGTTCGCGGCGCCGCCGCCGGCTCCCAGGGCGGCGGCGGCGAGGGCCGCGGCCACGGCGACGCGTGGCAACTTTCCCATGACAATCTCCTTCGTGCTCAATCCATGCGTTGACTTGACGATTCATGTGAACGTTAAACCATCATGGCTTGATGGGTCAAGTCATTGCAGGGCGGCCGCTAGCTACCTGCGCTGCGTCCTGACGTTCTAGCCTGCCGCGAGCTGAGCCGGCCCGGCAGATACCTGGGTGGCCTGGAGCCGCACCGGTGCCGGTGCGTGACACACGTTGAGGACGACTCCGCCCGCCCGACCGCCCGGCAGGCGTGCTGGTGGCCTAGTCGGCTTCTGAGGTGTCGATGCGCGACGTTATCCGGTTCGCGTCGCGGCCAAGGCGCCGCAGCTGCTCTGGCGACAGGACGTCGATGACAAGCGATCGCACATGCGCCACGTGACCGGGTGCGGCCTCGGCGAGTGTCCGGAAGCCCTTCTCGGTCAGGATGGCACTGGTAAATCGCCCATCTGCGGGATCGGGCTCGCGGCGCACCAGGCCTCGCTCCTCGAGGCGCTTGACCAGGTGCGACAGCCGGGACAGCGACGCGTTAGCGAGGTCGGCCAGCGAGCTCATCCGCATGGTCCGCTCTGGGCTTTGGGACAGCCTGGCCAGGACCTGGTACTCCACCATGCCCAAGTTGGAGTCGCGGCGCAGCTGCTGATCGATCGACCAGGGAAGCCAGGTGATCAACCGGACCACGGAAAGCCAGGAGTCCACTTCCGCGGCGGTCAGCCATTTCACCGGCTGCCCGCCGGCATCAGAGCGGGCTCTCTCAGTCACCGGACTAGCGTACCCATCACTCGATGGTTCAAGTGACTGAGGCCGGCGCGGCGTCGCGGGCACGGCCAGTCCGCGCGGTTGCTGCGGCTGCTGTGACTGTGTGGCCAGGTGCCGCCGCCTGGCATGCCTGGCCCGGGTGCGGTCGCCGCGCCCGGGGTGGCAGGCCAGCGGGTGAGCCGGCTCAGGTGATCGGTCCGTCCGAGACGCTGATTGCCTGGTGGCACCGGAGCATGGTGGACAGTGGATGATGCTGGAGGCAAGGCATTGAGGTGAGGGGACAGCGCGATGAGCAGTCAGATGGGCACCTTGCTGGCGAGCGGCTTGGATGAGCTGCGCTACGAACCGATCGGCAAGCGCATCCGCGCGGTACTGGGCGGCGGAACCGCCGTCGACAGCACCCGGGCGGTACTGGTCTGGGAACCGCGCCGCATCGTCCCGTCCTACGCAGTACCCACCGGTGACATCCGCGGGGAACTGGCCCCAGCCGCAGCGGCTGCGGGCGACAGCGAGGAGGACGGCGCGCAGATGCCCGCCCTGTCCAGCCGTCCCGTGCTCACCCCGGCCGACCCCTTCGCCGCCCATACCGCCGAGGGCCAGGTGGTGGATGTGCGCGCGCTCGGCCAGGACCGCCAGGGTGCCGGGTTCCGGCTCGCAGACCCCGCGCTGGCTGGGTACATCGTTCTGGACTTCCGCGCCTTCGACGGGTGGTACGAGGAGGACGAGGTCAACGTGGCCCACCCGCGTGACCCGTTCCACCGCATCGATGTGCTCACCAGCTCGCGGCACGTCCGCCTGGAACTGGAGGGGCAGGTGCTCGCCGAATCGTCCCGGCCAATGCTGCTGTTCGAGACCATGCTCCCGGTCCGCTACTACCTACCCCGCAAGGACATCCGCGCCGAACTGAGCCCGAGCAGCACCCGGACCTACTGCGCCTATAAGGGGCAGGCGTCGTACTGGTCGGCCACCATTGGCGACCGGGTCGTCCCCGACCTCGCCTGGACCTACCAGGAGCCGCTGCACGACGCGGCGCAGGTCCGCGGCCTCACCGCGTTCTTCGACGAGCGGGTGGACGTGGTCGTAGACGGTGAGCGCCACGAGCGTCCCATCACGCCCTGGTCATCGGGGCCGGGCACCTAGCCGCCCGG
>DASXKD010000077.1:0-6661 GCA_036497045.1 Streptosporangiaceae bacterium
CGACAGCGTCGCCGATGGCGTAGACCGGGCCCGTCCCAGCGAAGTCGACTCCCTGGTCGACGCGTTCTGGAACCAGGCCGCTGACGGCACGGAGCGGGTTGAGGTAGCCGGACGCGGCCGGGGCCGGCTGCCCGGTCTGGCTGGGCTGGCTGGGCTTGCGATGCCGGCCCGGGCGGCTGGCGACGGCGACGCTGACGATCTCGGGTTCCTGGCTGACGAACTCGCCCAGGGTGGCCGCGGGCTGCCCGCTGGCGTAAACATCCGCCGCCGCCGCTGGCTGGTGAGCGGGGCTCCGGTGGGCGCCGGCCGGCGCCAGGCCGAGCGCATCGGCCTGGCCTGCCCCCGAGGCGTGGGGCAGGTCTGCTATCCAGTGGCTCGCGGTAGGCCCGGCGGCGACCAGGAGGGCCGCGCCCGCGACCGCAGCGGCCGCGGCCCGGGCGGGCTTGTTCTGCAGGACGGACACGATCGGTGACGACTTGCGGTGCTGGCGGGCCACACTGGGCCCGCTGGACGAACGCTGCGGGGCCCCGCTGGGGCGGCCGGACGAACGCTGGTCAGGCTTACGGTGCCGGGCGGCCGTGCGGGACACGATCGAGCCTTCTGTTGGGCGCGCCGGGCGCGCTCAGCTGTCACCCGGCTGCTGGCCTGGGCAAGCCCATCGCCAGTGGCGTGCGGATCCTGCGCGGGTTCACGGCGGCAAGATCGTGGGCGTGCCACACGCGGGGTGCTGCTGGTGAACAAATCTGCACCACACATACCTCTCGCCGGGCCAGAACTACGTAAGAGACAGGAATGACTACCTCGTGTCGATATGCGCGGCTCATCCCTAACGGCAGGCAGCACCCTGCCGGGACCGGGTCAGGGCCGGGCCGGCGTCCAGTGTGGGCGGCCACCAGCATCCTGCTGGCGGCCACGGCGAGGGGCATCGTGGCCACCACACACAAAGAGTGACCGGACTTTCGGGACACTGCACTGCGGGTCAGCTGCCTAACGCCGACTCGGCGCGCGGGGCCGGCGGGTCACGCACTGCCGTGAGCGCATGCAGATCATGCGGTTCTGCGTGCGCGGCGTTGACCGGCCTGTGAGTTTCGCCGCGGCGCGGGGCAGACGGGCGGGGTAGGTGGTGAGCGGCGCAGGTACGGCGCAGTGCCTGCCGCCGTGCCGCGTTGCCGGATGAGCCGTAGGTGGGGTCGAGCAGGGGGGCCGGGGTTGCCCGGCCCCCTACTCGATCTGCGAAGCCTTGGCCGGCCTTGCGGGCTGGCGGCGGAGGCCGGCAGAGGCCGGGCCCTATGAGCGCGCGGCGGTCCTGCGCCGCGGCCCGGCGCCTTTATGCCAGATGGGACTGTGTTGGCCTGCCATGCCGGGCCGCCTTCATCCGCCCGGGTTCATCAGTTCGAGGCCGCTGGAAAAGCCGAAGGGCAGGGCGGCGATCGCGGTCTCAAAACCGGTCGTGGTGTTGACCCGGTACAGGCCCGGGTTTTGGGTGAAATCGGTCGCGTAGAGGTTGCCGTCCCGGCCGAACGCCAGCCCCATCACGGTATTCGATCCGACCAGGTTGACCAGTTCGGTGGCCTTCCCGGTGCCCGGGTTGATGCGGTAGAGGATCGCGGGGGTGAGGGACGGGTTGACCGTGCTCGTCACGCCCAGCATGGTCCCGTGAGGGTCGATCGTTAGGTCCATGAAGAACTGGGGCGCGCCGGTCGGGCCGATCCGGGTGAACGCACCGGTGGCCAGGTTGACCTGGTACAGGGCGTTGAAGTCTTTGTCGGCAACGCATTCGAACGTCACCGGGGCGGGGTTGCAGTCGCCGACCGCGTACAGGGTGCCGCCGCGGAAGGCCAGGGCCATCACCGCTAGCCCGGGGACCGGCACGCCGAACAGGTGCGCGCGCCCGGTGGTTTGGTTGATGGTGGCCAGCCGCTGGGTCCCGAACAGGGCCCCGCACATGCTGTACAGCGTCCCGTGCGGGGAGCGCGCCAGGGAACCGCAGTCCCCGCCGTGGGTCGGCCCGACGTCGCGGGTGGTCACGGTGGCGCCGGCGACGGTGATGGCGAAGATTTCCGCGCCGTTCGGCAAGCCGGTGCCGGCCCCGGAGGTGGTGTAGAACACCTGCTGTGCGTCGCCTTGCCCGGCGCTGGTTGCGGCCACGGCCGCTGACGGTGCGAGGACCGCAGCCGTGACCGGGAGCGCCGCGGCCAGCAGTGCTGAGGTCACCAGACCCCGCAGACTCCGGCCAGCCGAGGTGGCATCGGTAAAGTGACGTCGTGTCATCTCCTGCTCCTTGCTCTTGTGCCTGTGACTCTTCTGCTTGTGACGGCCGCCGGGCGGGCTGACCACTGCATCACCGCGCGCCAGTCTGTGATGGGTGCGGTTCATGGCGATCTCCTCCCAGATTCGGTGTGCCATCGATCGGGTGCGGCGGTGCTCGCGGTCGTCTTGGCCGGGGGAATGGCGAGCACCGGGCAGCTGGCTTGGCGCATGACCTGATCGGTTACGCTGCCCCGCCAGGCGGGTGAGGGTCGGCCGCGGGCGGCGGGCCGGCACGATAAGGTCCGCGGGCCATACGGCCCCCTGCCATGCGATCGCCACGGCCACATCGGTGCGCCGGGCATCCACCATGGCGGTGCTGGCCCGCGGCCCGCCGCAGGCCCAGGCCGCCAGCAGGGCCTTCTCCAGCACGGCCGCGGCCTCGCGGGCGGTTTCCCGGTAGTACCTGGCGGCACTGCGCAGCGGCGGGTCGCAGGTCCGCACGTGGACCAGGCGCAGCACGCCGCTGGTCAGGCCGCAGATCTGCGCCGCCACCGCCAGCGCCGGGTATGCCTGGCCGGGTGAGCGCACCGGCACGAGGATCCGGCGGAACGAGGAGCCGCCGTGCTCGGGGTGCGCGCCGGTGCCGGGACCGGTGATCTCGCGCTCGTCGATTGTCAGCATGACCAGAACCTCCTGGGGAAGACCCATGCGCGTTAGACGAGCACGAACGGGTCGCTGTGGATGATCGAGGCGATCTGGGCGCCCTGACTGACCAGGGAGGCAACGCACTGCAGCGTGTGCCCGGCCAGCGGGCCGCCTGGGCCGCCGCCGGGGACGGGGACCGCCACGGTCTGGGTGCACTGGTAGTCGGGTCCGGTGCCGCTGAGCTCCCACCCGTTGGCCGCGTCGAAGGCCTGGTGGAGGGTCTGCGTGGGCCAGCCCTGGGTGACCGCGGTCAGGTCGATGGCGCTGATGGTGAGGGTGTAGGGGGTGCCGGAGCTGCCCAGGGCGCTGCCGGCGACCGCCTCAAGAACCAGGTCGAAGCTGGCGCTGGCGGGGGCGTTGGGCGTGGTGTCTGCGACCGTGCTGCCGGTTTGCGCGGTGGCCAGTGCGGTCAGCATGGCGTCGTTGGCATTCATCGCGATTGCTTCCGTCTTAGTTGGCGTGTGGTGGGCGCGGCCGCCTGGGACGCGTTTCAGGCGGCGGTTGTGGTCCGGCGCCGCGGCGCAGCCCGCATCCGGTGGGCGGTCACCGCCAGCGCGGCAGCCAACCGCGCGGCCGGGGCTGTGATGGGGATGATCGGCCGCGCGGGCGTGCCGCCGTGCGGGGCAGCGTGGACCCAGGCCGTTTCCGGCAGCGGCGGGTACTTTCTTCCGCCTGGTGGCAGTGGCGGGTCCGGCCAGGACAGCAGCCGGGGCCGCCCGGGCGATGCCGGGGCGGGCCCGGCGGGCCGGGCGATGACGGACGCCACCGGGACGCTGGCCAGCCAGGCAAGGATGCCAGCCCAAACGGCTGATGGCGTGGCTGGGGTTCACGACGGACTCCTGTCCCTGCTGGGTAGCCGCCCGGTTAACCGGGGGCCGATTCCACCGTTGGCCGCGGCGGGGGCGTGCACCACACAGGACCGGTCATAAGACCGCTGACAAGACCGGTCACAAGAATCCGCCCGGGGTGGCGGTTGATAGCGGAGGTGGCCTGGGTCTGCGTACTGTTGGTGCAGGCTCAGTTCCGCCCGGTGCCGGGTGCCGCGGCGGACAGGTTGTGAGGGGACGCTGAGGCGGTGGCCGAGCAGCCTGCGCTTTCGTTCGCCGGGCTGCTGCGGCAGCTGCGCGCCGAGGCGATGCTGACCCAGGAAGAGCTGGCGCAGGCGGCGAGTCTGTCTCCGCGGTCGGTCAGCGGCCTGGAACGGGGCGTCACCCGCACCGCCCATAAGGACACCGCCGTGCTGCTGGCCGGGGCGCTGGGCCTGGCCGGGGCGGCGGGGGAGCTGTTCGTGGCGGCGGCCCGGGGCAAGGCCCCGGCCGTTGACGTGCTGGCGGCCATCGAGGGCGCGGGGCCGCAGCTGGGGCCGGTGGCCGGTTCTCCGTATCGCGGGCTGAGCGTCTTCGAGGAGCAGGACGCGGGGTGGTTCTTCGGCCGTGACATGGTCAGCACCGAGGTGCTGGAGCGAATGTCGCGGCTGCTGGCGGGCGCGGGCCTGCTGGTGGTGTCCGGGGTGTCGGGCGCGGGGAAGTCGTCGCTGCTGCGGGCTGGAGTACTGCCGCGGATCCGGGCCGCTGGGCTGCCGGGGGCGCCCGGGTCCCGGTCCTGGCCGTGCCTGGTGCTGACCCCGACCCGGGCGCCGCTGGATGAACTGGCGCTGCGGATGGCGGTGCTGGCCGGGGCGGATGCGGTGGCGGTGCGGCGCGGGCTGGCCACTGCTCCAGCGTGGTTCGCGCTGACCGCCTGGCAGGCCGCGCTGGCGCGGCCACGGGGGCCGGGAGATTCAGCTGGCCTCGCGGCGGAGCGGGATATGCCGCCCCGGCACCGCCGGGTGGTGCTGGTGGTGGACCAGTTCGAGGAGGTGTTCACCCAGTGCGACCAGGAGGGGCAGCGGCGGGCATTCATCACCGCGCTGCACGCCGCGGCCACCGCCGGGCACGGCCCGGCCCAGGCCCCGGCGGCGCTGGTGGTCCTAAGTGTGCGGGCCGACTTTGAGGCCCGGTGCGCCGACTACCCCCAGCTGGCCGGCCCGGTCCAGGACCGGTACCTGGTCACGGCGATGACCCAGCGGCAGCTGCGGATGGCCATCACTGAGCCAGCCAAGAAGGCCGGCGCGAAGGTCGACGACGGCTTGGCCGACCTGCTGCTGGCCGAGGTGCGCACCGGCCAGCCGGGGGCGTTCGGCGCCGGAGTGCTGCCGTTGCTGTCGCATGCCCTGGACCAGGCGTGGCGGTGCCGGGCCGGGCAGGCTCTCACCCTGGCCGACTATGACCGGGCCGGCGGCATCGACGGCTCGGTCGCGGCCAGCGCCCAGCGCGCCTACGACCGTCTGTCCCCGGCCCAGCAAGCGGCCGCCCGGCAGGTGTTCTTGCGGCTGACCGCGACCAGCAGCGAGGGGGTGGACACCGCCGGCCGCGCGACCAGGGCGGAACTGACCGAGGGCAAGAGTGCAGCCGAGATCCGGGATGTGGAGGCGCTGCTGGAGGTCTTCGCGGCCGAACGGCTGCTTACCCTCGCGGCGGGCACCGTGGAGCTCAGCCACGAGGTGCTGCTGACCGCGTGGCCGCTGTTGCGGGACACCTGGCTGGCCGACACCCGCGCGGACCGGATCGTCCGCACCCGGCTGCACACGACCGCCGCCGAGTGGGGCCGCCATTCCCGTGACCGGTCCTACCTCTACGGCGGCACCCTGCTGGCGGCAGCTACCGACGCCGCTGCCCGGATCGGCGCCGATCCCGCCCGCCACCCGCCGCTCAGCCAAACCGAAACCGACTTCCTGCACGCCAGCGACCGCGCGCACCGCCGAACCGTGCGCCGGCGCCGCGGCCTTATCGCCCTGCTCACTGCCCTGGTTCTCGGGCTCACCACGGCCACAGTGGCGGCCGTCCGCGCCCGCCAGCAGGTAGCGCAGCAACGTAACCTCGTGATCTCCGGGCTGTTGATCAGTCAAAGCCAGCGACTGGGCCACGCCGACCCTGTCCTGTCCAAGCTGCTGAGCGTCGCGGCCTGGCGTATCAACCCCTCCAGCGCCGCCCGCCACGCCATGCTGGCCGCCGCCGCCGCGCGCCCCGGCGTCGCGGTCCTCACCAGCCCCGCCGGCGCGGTCGACTCGGAGGCGTTCAGCCGGGACGGCACGACCCTGGCCACCGGCAGCGCCGATGGCACCGTCCGGGTGTGGGACGTGGCCACCCACCGGCAGATCACCGCGCTCACCGGCCCGGCCGGGCCGGTGAAGGCGGTCGCGTTCAGCCCGCACGGCACGACTTTGGCCACCGGCAGCGCCGATGGCACCGTCCGGCTGTGGGACGTGGCCACCCACCGGCAGATCACCGCGCTCACCGGCCCCGCCGGGCCGGTCACCTCGCTGGCAGCCAGCCGGGACGGCTCGACCCTGGCCACCGGCTACGCCGACGGCGCCGTCCGGTTGTGGGACCTGGCCACTCGTCGCCCGATTCCCGGACCCCCCACCAGCCACCACGGCCCAGTCTTTGAGGTGGCGATCAACCCGGCCGCCGCGATACTAGCCACCGGCTACGCCGACGGCACCGTCCAGGTGTGGGACCTGTCCATTAACTCGTGCACCAGCGGTCCCCTGATCAGCGACCCAAGCCGAGCCACCTCGGTCGCGCTCAGCCCGGACGGCAGGACGCTGGCCACCGGCAGCGCCGACGGCACCGTGCGGTTGTGGGACACGGCCACCGGTGGGCAG
>DASXKD010000078.1:0-1576 GCA_036497045.1 Streptosporangiaceae bacterium
GGCGTTGACCTGGCCGAAGCCGTCAGGAACAAAGCCCGCATCAACGAGACCCGCTTCCCGCCCAAGCACGGCTGAACTCCCCGCCGGCCCAGCGGACCTGCGGGCTCAAGCCCGGTCACGCGGGGCCGCTGCCCGCCCTAGTAAGGCAGCCGCACTTGGCGCCGTGAGCTGGGCGAAGGGGCCTGGTGTGGTTGGTGTGGCCTTGTTGCAGGATGGGCGGATGTGAGCGCAGCCGCCTCGTGATCATGTCTGTGTGACGAGTACAAGATCAGAGGCGGCCGCTGCGGTCAGGATAGGCGCCGGGCTGGCGCTGCGGAAACAGAATGAGCTGCTGGGGCTGCTGCGGCCGTGTTTTGCCCGGACACAGCCGTGGCTGCAGGCGGGCAAGTATGTGTCGGCGCTGGTCAGCGAGCTGCCGCGGGTGAACGGGTGGAGTATCGCCCGGCATGGCGGGGACCGGACGCCGGACCGGACGCAGCGGCTTTTGAACCACGCGAGCTGGGACACCTGCGCCGCGATGAGCGTGGTGCGCCGGTTTGCAGCCAGCGGTCTGGACACGGCGGCGCGCCGGCGGGGCGGGATGGTGATCGGCGCGATCGACGAGACCGGGCAGGAGAAGGCCGGCGAGGCGACTGCGGGAGTCAAGCGGCAGTACCTGGGGTGCGCGGGGAGGGTGGCCAACGGGATCAACACCGTGCACCTGTCCTACGTGCGGGAAAAGACCGGGCACGCGCTGATCGGCGCCCGGCAGTGGATTCCGGCCGAGCACATCAATGACCGGGTCAAGTCCCTGCTCATGGGGCTGCCGGCCGGCCTTGAGTTCCGCACCAAGGGACAGCTGGCCATCGACGTCTGCACCAGCGCGTACGCCGACGGCATCTGCTTCGACTTCGCCTGCGGCGACGAGGTCTACGGCAGCTGCACGCAGCTGCGCGAGTTCTTCGAGGCCAGCAGCCAGGCGTACGTCCTGCGCGTACCGTCGAACTTCACCCTCACCCTGGCCGCGAGGACGAAAATGACCTGCGCGGAGGCCGTCAAGGCGCTGCTGACGCACACGCGGCGCTGGGAGATCCGCTCCGCGGGCACCGGCTCCAAGGGCGAGCGCTGGTACGCCTGGGCATGGATCGCCACCGCCTCCCCACGCCACCACCTGCTGGTCCGCCGCCACCTGAAGACCGGTGAGCTGGCCTTCCACTACTGTTACGTGCCCGACGGGCAGATCCTGACCAAAGCCCGGCTGATCCGCGCCGCCGGGCTCAGATGGCCGGTAGAAGAAGATTTCGCCTTCGGCAAGGACTGCTTCGGACTCGACCAGTGCCAGGCCCGGCTCTACACCGCGATCGCCCGCCACACCGTGCTGGTCATGGCCGCCCTGGCCATCTGCGCCATCACCGCCGCCTTGGTCAAGGACCGCACCGACACCCAGGCACCGCCTCCGGTCAGGGCCGGCCAGCCGCCACCGGCCGAACCCGGCATGATCCCGCTGACCATCCCGGAGATCAAGCGGCTGCTCGCCGCCCTCACCACCCGGCCCCTGCCCCGATGGCTCGTCATCCACTGGGACGCATGGACCCGC
>DASXKD010000079.1:0-7466 GCA_036497045.1 Streptosporangiaceae bacterium
TCTGCGGCCATCCTGGTGCGTGTTCCCCGTGCCTGCCATGGAGACTGCCACCTTGACGCCCGCGCTCGTAGTTTCCTATCCGCCGGATCTGCCGGTCAGCCAGCGGAAAGACGAGATAGCCGCGGCCATCCGCGACCACCAGGTCGTCGTCGTCGCGGGCGAGACCGGCTCGGGCAAGACCACCCAGCTGCCGAAGATCTGTCTGGAGCTTGGCCGCGGCGTCGCCGGCCAGATCGGCCACACCCAGCCCCGCCGGATTGCGGCGCGCACCGTGGCCGAACGCATCGCCGAGGAACTGGGCACCGAGATCGGCACGGCCGTCGGCTACAAGGTGCGGTTCACCGACAAGTCCAGCGACGGCACGCAGGTCAAGGTGATGACCGACGGGATCCTGCTGGCCGAGATGCAGCGGGACCGGCAACTGCGCCGCTACGACACCCTGATCATCGACGAGGCCCACGAGCGCAGCCTGAACATCGACTTCATCCTCGGCTACCTGAAACGGCTGCTGCCCGCCCGCCCCGACCTCAAGGTCATCATCACCTCGGCGACGATCGACCCGGAACGTTTCAGCAAACACTTCTCCGACGCGCCGATCGTCGAGGTGTCCGGGCGGATGTACCCGGTCGAGGTGCGCTACCGGCCGCTTGCCGACCCGGACCGCCCTAGCGACGAGGCGAAAGACCAGGTCCAGGGCATCTGCGACGCGCTCGCGGAACTGCGCGCCGAAGGGCCAGGGGATGTCCTGGTCTTCCTCAGCGGTGAGCGGGAGATCAGAGACACCGCCGACGCGCTGGCCGACCGGCCCGACCTCGCCAGCCTGGAGGTGCTGCCGCTGTACGCCCGGCTGTCCGCGGCCGAGCAGCACCGCGTGTTCCAGCCGCACCGGCGGCCCCGCGTGGTGCTGGCCACGAACGTCGCCGAGACCTCGCTGACCGTGCCAGGCATCAAGTACGTGATCGACCCAGGCACCGCGCGGATCTCCAGGTACAGCCAGCGGACCAAGGTGCAGCGGCTGCCCATCGAGCCGGTCTCCCGTGCCTCGGCCGACCAGCGCAAGGGCCGGTGCGGCCGCACCTCTGACGGCATCTGCATACGGCTGTACAGCGAGGAGGACTTCGCCGCACGCCCGGAGTTCACCGACCCGGAGATCCTGCGCACCAACCTGGCCTCGGTCATCCTGCAGGCGGCCGCGCTCGACCTGGGCGAGGTCGCGGACTTCCCGTTCGTGGACCCGCCGGAGTCCCGCAACATCGCCGACGGCATCCGGCTGCTCGAAGAACTCGGCGCCCTCGCCCCAGGCACAGGCAGTGCCAGCCCGGGGGAGCACAGCGCTCGACCGGGGGATACCCCCGGACCCCGACGGCCCGGAACCCCCCGCTGGCCTGCAGGCTCTGCGGCTTCGTCGCGTGCCCTGGGGCCCCGCGGCACCCGGCTGACCAGCCTCGGGCGGAAGCTGGCCAGGTTGCCGGTGGACCCGCGGCTCGGCCGGATGATCCTGGAAGCCAGGCACCACGACTGCCTGCGCGAGGTGCTGATCATCACGGCGGCGCTGTCCATCCAGGACCCGAGGGAGCGCCCCGCCGACTCCCGCGAGGCCGCCGATGCCATGCACGCGCGGTTCGCCGAGCCGGGTTCTGACTTCCTGGCGTTCCTCAGCCTCTGGGGCTACCTGCACGACAAGCAGGCCGAATTGTCCGGCTCCGCATTCCGCCGCCTGTGCCGCCGCGAATACCTGCACTACCTGCGGGTCCGGGAGTGGCAGGACCTGTACGGCCAGTTGCGGCAGGCGGCCAAGGAGGTCGGCGCCGGTACTGGCCGTGACGCAGGCTCTCCGCGGTCAGCCAGCGGAAATAGCCGCGCTACGCAGCCCCGCCAGACCGGGGCACGCACCGGCGAGCCGCAGCCCGGGGCGCGCACCCGCGAAGCGGAGCCTGGGGCGCGCACCCGCGAAGCGGAGCCTGGGGCGCGCTACCCGGCGGAGCTGGCGAACCGGGTGCACATGTCCCTGTTGGCCGGCCTGCTCTCGCACATAGGGATGCTGGACACAGAAACGAGGCCGGGCAGGAAACGGCGCGGCCCGGCCGAGTTTGCCGGGGCACGGGGTGCCCGGTTCGCGATCTTCCCGGGTTCCGTGCTGGCCAGGAAGCCGCCCGCGTGGGTGGTCGCCGCCGAACTCGTCGAAACCTCGAGGCTGTGGGCCAGGACGGCCGCTCGTATCGAACCGGAATGGGCCGAGCAACTGGCCGAGCACCTGACCAAGCGCAGCTACAGCGAGCCGCACTGGAGCGCGCGCCGCGGTGCGGCCATGGCGCAGGAGAAGGTCACGCTGTACGGCCTGCCGATCGTAGCGGCCCGCCAGGTCAGCTACGCGCGGGTGGACCCGGTGGCAGCAAGGGAGCTGTTCATCACCCATGCCCTGGTGGAGGGCGACTGGCAGACCCACCATAAGTTCTTCCACCGCAACCAGCGGCTCCTCGAAGAGGCCAGGGACCTGGAGGACAAGGCCAGACGGCGCGGCCTGGTGGCCGACGACGCCGTCCTGTTCGACTTCTACGACCAGCGGATTCCCAAGGACGTGACCTCCACCCGGCACTTCGACACCTGGTGGAAGAAGGCCCGCGGCGAGGCCTCGGACCTGCTGACCCTCACGTTCGACGACCTGGCGGGGCCAGCCAGCGGCCAGATCCAGCCCGCCGACTATCCCGCGAGCTGGGGCGAGCTGCCGCTGTCGTACGAGTTTGCTCCCGGTGCGCCCGAGGACGGGGTGACCGTGGACATCCCGCTGGCCGCGCTGGCCCGGGTGGACAGCGATGAACTCGGCTGGCAGGTGCCGGGCCGGCGGCAGGAGCTGGTTACCGAGCTGATCAGGACCCTGCCGAAGGAACTGCGCCGGGAGTTCGTGCCCGCGCCGGACGTGGCCACGGCCGTCGTCGCCCGGCTGGGCGAACCGCATGGCAACCTGCTGGACGCGCTTGGCGCGGAACTCAGCCGCCTCAGCGGGGTGCGGATCCCGCGGGACGCCTGGGATGAGTCCCGGCTGCCACCGCACCTGAGGATGACCTTCCGGGTGATTGACGGTGACCGCGAGCTGGCCCGCGGCAAGGACCTGGACGCACTGCGCCGCCAGCTGCGGCCCCGGCTGGCCGCGATGGTCACCGACGCGGCCGGCGACCTACTGCGCACCGGCCTGAAGGACTGGAGCGTCGGCACGCTGCCGCAGGTGTTCACCTCGGGCCAGATCACCGCCTATCCGGCACTGGAGGACACCGGGGACGCCGCCGAGGTCCGGCTGTTCGAGACGCAGGCGCAGGCGCAGGCGGCCATGGTGCGCGGTACCAGGCGGCTGCTCCTGCTGCGTCTGCCGACCGGGCTGCGCTCGATCGCCGACCGGCTGTCCAACCAGCGCAAACTCGCGCTGAGCCGGAGCCCGTACGCCAGCATCGGCGCGCTGCTCGACGATTGCGAGGCCTGCGCGGCCGACCAGGTGATCGCCGACGCCGGCGGGCCGACTTGGGACGCCGACGGGTTCGCCCGCCTGGTGGCGGCGGCACGGCCCGCCCTGCCGCTGGCGACGTCCCGGGCGCTTGACCTCGCCGGGCAGGTGCTCGAGGCGGCACACGAAGCCGAATCCCGGCTGCACAGCGCCAGCCCGGTGCTGGCGTCGGCGGTCGCCGACGCCCGGGCCCAGTTCGACGCGCTGATCTACCCGCAGTTCGCCAGCGAGACCGGCCTGCCCCGGCTGCCCGACCTGGTGCGCTACCTGCAGGCGATCAGCCGCAGGCTGGACACGGCGGCGCAGGACCCGGCCCGTGACGCGGCGCGGACGGCGGCGGTGGCACGGGTCTGCGGCGCCTACTCCCGCGCCGTGGCGGAGCTTCCGCCCGCGCGGCGCCAGGATGCCGACGTCCAGGCGGTGCGCTGGATGATCGAGGAACTGCGGGTCAGCCTCTTCGCCCAGGTGCTCGGTACCTCTGGCCCTATCTCCGAGAAGCGGATTCTGGCCGCCCTGAGCCAGCTCACCAGCCCACGGTGATCCTCCGTAAGAGGGTCCGGAGCTGGGTTTTTACCAATTAGTTTGACTTTATTGACTCTTTCTAAAGATAGTGGCGCCCTGTGCCGAGCACCGCCGGATGAGGGGCGGGTCAGGACAGCGCGCCGGTTTTGTAGAAGATGTAGAAACCGATGAGGATGAACACCACCGGAACGATCCACTGGCCCCAGCGCCGCACCGCCTGAATGACCGCCCGGTGGGTGGCGAGCCGGATGCTCGCCAGGCAGTACAAACCGACCCCCGCCAGGAATACCCCGATGATCACGGCGATCTCTGCCGCGCTGCTTGTGCGGAAAACCGGGATGTAGGCCGAGAGGTTGTCACCGCCGTTGACAATGGTCAGCCCGATGACCCCGGTCAGCCCCGTCGCCGCTGCCGGGGAGGCCTGCTGCCCGGAGCGGTGGGCGCGGATCGCGGCGGCCAGCTTGCCCAGGCCGAGGCCAAGCGGCACCAGGCCGAGCAGCCACAGCCAGTGCAGCGGGACCAGGGTCAGCCCCGCCGCGGCGGCCAGGGATACGGCGATCAGCAGGGCGAAGCCCGCGTACTGGCCGGCCCAGATGTGCCAGGGCCGGGGCTGCCCGCTCGCGTGGGAGGAGGTGCTCAGCACGGTGAGCACCACGATGTCGTCGGCGTTGGTGGCGGCGAAGAGCACGGCGGCAGACAGCATGACGGCGAAGATCCCGCCTGCAGGCATCCAGGCCTCCAGCCCGCGGCGCGGCTACTCGGGCAGCGCAGATCCTGGCCTGCCAGGGTAACGGAGCGGGCGGTGAAAGCGGTCGTCAACCCCATCGCTTTGGCGGCGTGAGTGTTGCATACTCACCGTTGTGGACGATCCGTTTGACTTCCAGGCACTGCGGATCCTGCAACCGGGAAAGTGGCTGCCTAATCGGGCGAGATATGAGATTTTCAACGATCAGCGGAAGCTTCTGGCTATTGCCACGGAAACCGAGGCCCACACCAGGCTGAAGCTGCTCAGCAAATCGATGCCCGACGCGCGGGTGCTCGAGGTCACCACCGCTGCCAGCGAGCCGGTGCTGACCCTGGTCAAGCACAAGAGGGAACGGATCACCGAACTGCACGGCCCGGACGGCGAACTGGCTGGCCGGATCCGCGCGACCCACACCACCCGGCATTACACCCTGCTCGATGACCAGGACCAGACCGTGGGCAAGGTGGTCGGCGACCTGGCGCTCAAGCACTTCTCGGTGACCGACGCCGACGGGGAGTTCGCGCGGCTCCGGAAGACCTGGGCCGGGCTCACCAAGGAGATGCTCACCCCGTCCGACCACTACCGGGTGGACTTCACCGGCGCCGTCTCGCCACCGGCCCGGATGCTGACCGTCATGATGGCGATCGTGCTGGACCTGACGCTCTATGGCCCGGTCTGACCTGCCGCCCCGGGGCCGCCGGCTGCGGGTTCCTCCAGCCGGGCGCGCTCGGCGCCGGTGAACGGGGCTGGTTTGCGGAGCGCGGAGTCCCAGCGGACCGTGACGACACGGGCCTCGGCCGCCAGTTCGCCCGATGGCGTGGTGATGGTCTCGCGGGTGGTCAGGCTGGTCGTGCCCAGGTGCTCGGCCTCGATCCGCACCAGCACCCGCCGGTCCGGGTAGCGCACCTCGGCGCGCAGGTCAACCTCCAGCCGGACGACCACATAACTGGGATCCCCGCCGAGCAGTTGCGAGTAGAAGGCGTCTCGGCCCTCCTCGAGGTAGGTCAGGAACACCGCATGGTTGACATGGTCCAGGGCGTCTACGTCACGCCACCGCACGTCCACCGAATGCTCGAACACCGCTGCCATGCGCTCGCTCCCTCCACGGCACTCCTCGGGCCTGCGGTCCGGCGGCACCGCCGGAGTCCGCGGAGCAACTTACGGTAGCCGGGCGGGCAGCCTGAAGCGGGCGAACATCTCTGCGCCGGTTATCTGCCTGCCCACGGGGAGGTCCACCAGGTCGAAGGTCACGAACCCGGTGACCGCGGCGATCCGGTCGCCATCCAGGGTCAGCACGTCGATCACCCCGGCCCCGTAGTCGCCCTGGTCCTGGTCGAACGCATAGCAGCCGACCGCCAGTTGCCCGTTCGCCCGCGCGGGCAGGTGCTTCCAGCGCACCGAGAACGGATCGCGGATCAGCCAGTCGCGGATCGACGGCACGCCCCGGAACCAGGTCGGGTGCGGTGGCATGGACCAGGTCGCATCCTCGGTGAGCATGCTCACCAGGGTGTCGGCGTCGCCCTGTTCCATGGCGTCGGTGTACCGCTGCACGATCTGTCTGGTCCGCTGGTCGCCCAGGTCCCGCAGTACCGACTGCTGGCTGCGGGCCGGCATGCCCTCGTGCGCCGCGGCGCGGGCGCGCTGCAGCGCGCTGTTCACCGCGGGTACCGACATGCCGAGCTGGCTGGATATCTCCGCCACGGAGAAGCCGATCACGTCGCGGAGCAGGAGCACGGCACGTTGCCGTGGCGGCAGCCGCTGCAGTGCGATCAGGAACGCCAGTTCCACGCTCTCCCGCTGCTCGTAGCGCGCCTCCGGCGAGGAGCCCGCGGTCCCGGTCAGCCACAGGTCCGGGTAGGGCTCCAGCCAGACCGGGTCCTGCACCGCCGCTTCCACCTCGGTGCCCATGTCGGCGGCCGGGCCGAAGCTGACCGGGAGTTCCCGCCTGGACCGGTGCCTGGTGATGTCCAGCGCGGCGTTGCCCGCGATGGTGTATAGCCAGGACCGCACCGAGCCGCGGCCCTCGAACCGGGGCAGCCCCCGCCAGGCGCGCAGCAGCGCGTCCTGGAGGGCGTCCTCGGCGTCGTGCAGTGAGCCGAGTATCCGGTAGCAGTGGGCCCGCAACTCGGCGCGGTAGGGCTCGACCAGGTCGCCGAATGCGCCCTGGTCGCCGTCGCTGGCCTGCTTCAGCAGCGCCTTCTCGTCGGCTCGTGCGGGCGGGGCAGCGGTCACGGTCACAACGCTAGCCCTCCCGGCCGGGGCCTGCCTTGCGGGGCATCAGTCGGTGAACGTCGGGTCTGGCCCGTGCAGGCGGGGCGCCCGTCCCTTGGGCTCCTCCCAGTCTTCCTGCCTGCCCAGCGCGGTCAGGTCCAGCAGCGAGTAGGTGCCGCCGAGGTTGTCGGTGCCGCGCGCATAAGCCGAGTAGGTGTGGAAGATGCCGTCGCCGTCGCGCAGGAAGCAACTCAGACCGGGCACCTCTGCCGAGGTGGTGTCGCCGCTGACGATCTCCGGCTCGGTCCGGTAGTTGTACTCCAGTTGCGGGATGGACCTGTCCAGGGTGGCCTGGAAGTCGTAGTTGAAGTCGCTGCCGTGGGAGGAGTACCAGGCGACCGTCCAGCCCCTGCTGGCCTGGTACTTCTGCAGCTTGGCCAGCGGAGCGCGGGAGACAAGGGCGAAGGCCGTGTCCCTGGAGCGTTCACGCAG
>DASXKD010000080.1:0-5660 GCA_036497045.1 Streptosporangiaceae bacterium
GTCGGGGCTGACCATCAGGCAGGACTCGTCGACCGCCTCGAAGGCGCGGGCGGGGATCTGCTTGAGCAGCGAGACCAGGCCATCCGGCCACTGCGGGTACGCGCTGCCCTGGAAGAACCAGTTGCTCCCGTTGTCGGCCAGAATGAGCCCGTAGTGCTGCATCTCGGTCAGCACGGCCTTGGCGTCCGCGCACTGCGGCGCGGAACTGGCGCAGAACCCGGCGACGTTGAAGCTCGCCTTGAGCCGGAACCTGGCGCCCATCGGCGGCAGCGCCGGGTTCGTGCCGGAGCCCGCCTCGTGCCTGGCCGGCCACAGGTAGGCCGACTGGGTGGACTGGGCGGTGAACCTGATCGCGTGGGTGATCGGGCTGCCGGACTTGACCGCCGCCTTGACCTGGCTGTAGTTCAGCAGCCCCGGCAGGATGGGCAGGCCGGCCGCGTCGGCGGAGGTCCAGCCCGCGGGCCGGAGCCGGTTGGAGGTCAGCTGCCAGATCGCGCCGGAGCCGGCCGTCGAGCCCGAGGCCGAGTACCGCGCCTCCCATAGCTCGTAGAGCGTGCACGTGGTCTTGTTGACCATGATCGCGTGGCGGTCGCCGCCCGCGTTCGTGCCTCCCTCGATCAGCGTGTCCTGGCCGAACGGGTAAGGGCCCTTGTCGCTCTCGCTGGCGTACTGGAATTTGACCGGGACCAGCGGGTGCGCGCTCGTGACGATGTTGTCAGGAATGCCGAACGGGAACCCACCGGGATTCGGCCCGAAATCGGGGTGCAGGTCGAGGCTGGCTGAGTCCATGCTCCGCATCCAGGCGGCGCTGTGGGCGTCCACCGGCAACCGGGAGATATCGGTGTTCCACACGTTGCTGGCGGGGAACATCGGGCAGTTCGGGGCACCGGGGACCGTGGTGCCGGCCCCCGCGTGGGTGGTGGCGCGCGGGGCTGGATGGCGGCCCGGCCATGGCCGGTACCCGCGACAGGTGCCTGGCCCTCGCTCGCGGCCAGGACCGTGCCGGGCGAGGCGCCGGAACCATGCCGTGAGCCGGTGCTGGCGGCCGGAACGGCGGCGGTGCCGCACGCCGCCAGGAACGCCAGCGCTGCGGTGACCGCCAGGATTGGGACAGGTGTGGTGCGGAGCAGGCTTACCACGGGCCTCATCCTGCCACGGCAGGCACAGCAGCAGACGGGTGCATGCCGGTTACCAGCGGTCAAGGTAGGGGAGCAGTTCGGCAAGCCGGGTGATGGTGGCATCGGGCACCGCGGCCTCGAACGGCGGCACGGTGCTGCCGCGGACGAGCACGGCCCGCATGCCGATGCTCTTGGCGCCGTGCACGTCGTCGAAGGGCCGGTCGCCGACGAACACGCAGGCGGCCGGGTCGTCTTCGCCGACGGCGGCCATCGCGGCACGGAACGCCCCGGGGTGCGGCTTGGTCCAGGGCAGCTCGCTGGAGTACACCGTGCCGTCGATCAGGCCGAGCACCTGATCGCGGACGAAACACCCGTCGTGCATGGACCTGGGCCACAGGGTGTTGGAGAGCACGCCGATCCTGATGCCCTTGTGCCGCAGTTCGCGCAGCAGCCCGGGCACGTCCGGGTCGGTGAACGTGTGCGGCTCCCAGGCTTGGAAGTAGCTGGTGAGCAGCTCCTCGGGCACGGCCACCCCGGCGCGCTCGAAGACGTGCGCGAGCGTCGCACTCTGCTGGGAGGTCTCGATGCCCTGCCACACCGCCCGTTCGGCCTGATAGATAGCGCGGGCCACCTCCGCCGCCTCGGACTGCGGATAGTGCCGTGCGCAGACACCGTGCCAGAGGGCTTCGTGATCGACGGTGTGCCACGGGGTGAGCGTCCCGCCCCAGTCGAAGATGACCGTCCTGACCGCCATGCACCCGATCCTAAGAGCCCTCGGCTGGCTGGTTCGGTGGCCCCGGTTCCGTCGCGATCCGCGCGTGGCTAGTAGCCCTGTGCCCGGGCGCGCCTGGTGCGGGTGAGGCGGATGACGAACAGGAGGATCCAGCTGGCGACGCCGAGGAAGATGAGGCCGATAGTGGGCAGCACGATGCCCACGATGGCGCCCCCGAGGCTCTGGCCGAACGCGAGATCGCTGCCGACGGGTGCGGCGCCCGCGCCGGACGCCTCGACCAGGAACTTGCCGGGGTGCACGACCTGGAGGGTCAGCACCGCGCGGCCCTGGCGAGTGCCGATGGTGTAGTTGACCGTGCCTGCGTAGGTCCGCAAGCTGCCTATCGCGGCTGCGGGCGCGATCCGCACGTTGAAGCGGGGGATCTGTCCCGAGCTCGCCCCTGGGCCCTCGTAGTAGACCACGTACCCACCGCTGTGATTCAGCGTGATCGTGCCGCCGGCGGGCAACGGCACACGGGCGAACGAGTCGACCGTGCTGCTGAGCGAGACGAAGCCGAACACCACCGAGGCGATCCCGCCGAGGATCAGCAGGACGGGGACCAGGTACCAGATGCGCCCGGGCCGGATCCGCGACGGTCCGGTGCCCGTCCCGGCGATGATGGGCGGCTGGCCGGGGTACTGGTCGCCGCCCGGTTGCGGGGTGCCGCCCCACGGCTGGCCGCTTTCCGGTGGCGGGGTGCCGCCCCAAGGCTGGTCACCGCCGGGCTGGGGCGGGCCACCCCATTGCTGGCCGCTGTCGGGTGGCGGAGTGGCGCCCCAGGGCTGGTCGCCACCGGACTGGCTGCCCCCCGGCGGATCCGCGCCGCCGCCGGACGGCTGGTCTGCCTGACTGTCCATGGACCGCTCCTAGAGTTGCCCCCTGCGGCGGCACCGCGGTCCCCCCGGCGGCGGCGCGGTGCGCGTCACCATATGGCCAAATGCCCCCCAGGCGGGCGCTGAACCCCGCGAAATCCCCGGCCGGCAGGCCAAAGTCCCGCGGTGGGGCCCTAGCCGTGGACCCGAATGTGAGAAAGGGTTGTGGATGGTGTGTCCCAGGGGGTTTGGCAGGCGCGTTCGCCGCGGCACGCGCAGTGTTGGCCTGGCCGTCTTTTCCCCGTCGCCAGGGGTTAGCGGAGCCGTCCTATGGTCACGGCAGAGTCGTCCGCCCGGCGCTGGGCGGGTGACCGGATGAGGAGGAATTCATGCCAGAGCACAAGGGCAGGCGATGGATCTCCGGGAGGGCCATCGTCATCGGCGGGTGCGCGACACTCCTAGGGGGACTCGCGCTGGCCGGGCAGGCCACCACGGGGCTGGCCGCGACCAAGGCGGCAACGCCCCGCGTGGCCTTTCACACGACGACGGACAGCACCTGCCAACTCGGCAACGGGATCAAGCACGTCGTCCAGCTCACGTTCGACAACGTCCACTTCTTCCGCGACAACCCGAACGTGCCTTCCGACCTGGAGATGATGCCGAACCTGCTGAACTTCTTCGAGAACAACGGCACGTTCCTGTCGAACAGCCACACGCCGCTCATCGCGCACACGGCCATCGACATCCTGACCTCCCTGACCGGGCTGTATGGGGACCGGCAGGGGATGCCGGGGATGAATAACGCCTACCGGACCTTCAACCCCGACGGCACCACCGACTCGGCGGGTTCCTTCGCCTACTGGACGGACCCGGTCTTCAACACCGCCTCGCCTCCATCGCCGGGGCACGACACGAACCCGTCGATGGTCTACTCGCCGACCCCACCGGCTACCACGTCCCCACCCCCGCAGCCCAACACGATCACACCGGCCCCGTGGGCGCCCTACACCCGCGCGGGCTGTGACGCCGGGTACGTCGGGACGGCGAACGTGGAGCTGGAAAACACCGCGGTAGACATCCCGAAGGTGTTCGGGCCCAACTCGCCCGAGGCGCAGCAGCTCGCCGCCGACCCGGATCACTTCAAGGACCAGGAGACCGCGGACTACGTCGGCGTCGCGGTGCACTGCGCGCAGGGCAGCACATTCTGCGCGGACGCCCAGGGCATCAAGTTCGGCCAGACCTCTCCCAGCCCCACGGCCTCTCCCGACCTGCTGCCCAATGAGCCCGGTGGCTACAACGGGTTCCAGGGGCTGTTCGGGCACAGGTACGTCGCTCCCCAGATCGGGGCGGGCACGCCGAACGTGATGCACAACGGGTTCCAGGTCACCAACGCCGCCGGCAACCTGGTGGACCTCAACGGCAACCAGATCAACGGCGCGTTCCTCAACAACCAGCCGGGCTTCCCCGGCTTCAGCAACATCAACCCGTCCCAGACGCTCGCCTACCTGGCCGACATGCAGGAATCCGGCGTGCCGATCACCTCGGGCTACATGGCCGACATCCACGGGAACGAGCACATACCGGCACTGACAGGTACCGGCGGTCCGTGCAACGGCGCGCCCTCCGCGCTCGGCCCCGGCAGCGCCTGTTACATCGCTCAGGCGCAGTACTACAACCAGGCATTCGGGACGTTCTTCCAGCGTCTGGCCGCGGACGGGATCACCTCGCAGAACACGCTGTTCATCCTCAGCTCGGACGAGGGTGACCACGTGGTCGGCGCGAACGTGGGCCGGGCGATCCAGCCCACGCCGTCCAACTGCGACGGCGCGACCGTGAGCGGCGACACGGTGACCCCGGATGTGCCCTGCACCTACCCCACGCAGCCCGACGGCACGCTCTCCTTCGGGGAACTGTCCGGCAACCTGACCGGGCTTCTGGCGACCCAGAAGAACAACACCACCCCGTTCTCAATGGTGAGCGACTCGGCACCGGGGTTCTACGTCAACGGGGAGCCGGGGCCGAACGACGCCTCGGTCCGGACGCTGGAACGCGACACCGGCGGGCTCACCGCGGCGAACCCGTACACGGGCACGACCCAGCCGATCACCAACTACCTCGCTGATCCGGCCGAAATGGCGATCCTGCACATGGTGAACGCCGATCCGCTCAGGACGCCGACGTTCACGATGTTCGCGAAGCCGGACTACTTCCTGAGCACCGGCGCGGCGAACTGCACTACGCCATGTGTCAGCCAGAACGCCAACTTCGCCTACAACCACGGCGACTATGCCGCCGAGATCGACACCAACTACGTGGGCCTGGCCGGACCCGGGGTCAAGAACCTTGGCCTGGACGGATCCGCGGCCAACGCGGGCCCGAACTCGGCCGGTGCTAACAGTGGCCAGGTCACGATACCCGCCAGCCACACGACGGGCCCCTGGGTCGACGAGACCGACATCCGGCCCACGGTCATGTACCTGCTCGGGCTCAAGGACGACTACGAGCACGACGGCCGGGTCATCACCCAGGTCTTGACCCACCCGAACCGGGCACTGACCGGCGCGGGAGTCACCGATCTCGGGTTGTGCTACAAGCAGCTCAACTCCAGCGTCGGCAAGTTCGGCACCGCCACCCTCAAGTTCGCGACCAAGGGCATCGAGAGCAACAGCCCCGGCGACAAGCGGTACCTCGCCACCGACAAGATCCTCAGGACGCTCGACATCCGGCGGGACCGGCTGGTGGGCGTGATCAAGCAGGAACTCGAGAACGCCGCCTTCGATAACACCCGGGTCCACAATGTCAGCGCCCTGACCGCCGCCTGTGAGGGCCTGATCAGCACCGCGGAGCACCTCGCGGGGCATTAAACCGCGCGACCTGGCCTGCGCCCGGCGCGCGAGGCCGGGCACAGCCAGGGAAGTCACGCCGGCCCGCGGTCAAGGGGATGCCCTTGACCGCGGG
>DASXKD010000081.1:0-19707 GCA_036497045.1 Streptosporangiaceae bacterium
CCGTGGGCTGCCTGGCGGTGAACACGGTGAGCAGCGTCGCGGCGACCAGCGTCAGCGCCAGGCATCCGGCGAGCAGCGGCAGCACCATGCCGTCCCTGGTGAGCGGCCCGTAAAATCGCCTGGCCAGATGGCGCCTGCGCCGCGACCTCAGCTCGCGGCGATATGCCTGCACATCCCTGGCGAGTTCCCGGGCATCATCGGGAATCTCGATGTCGACCGGCGGCAGGCCGTAGTCGTCCCGCCCCTGGTCGCCGCCAGCATTCACGCACATCTCTCCTGCACGAGCGGCCTGATTCACCTCCAGTATGAGCCCGCAGGGCGCGTGCCGTCACCGGCAAAGCCTTCCCTCCTTGCTCCGGCCGACGGGCACCGGCCCCTGGTCACGCAGGGTGGCACGGCCTATCACCACCCGAGGTATCGCCAAGGACACATTGAGCCAGCTTCCAGCGGGGAAGCAGCGTGCGCCCATGGTGGTCTGGATCTCTTTCAGATCCGTTAATTGCCTCCTTGACCTGCATGTTTAGCGTCAAGGCAGGCTATTGGACGGCGTTCGTCGTGGTAGCATTGGGGTAGCGGAAGGGGTATGTGCCACATGACTTTCAAGGTCGGCGACACGGTCGTCTACCCCCACCATGGGGCTGCTCGCATCGAGGAGATTGAAACCCGCACGATTAAGGGCGCGGAAATGAGCTACCTGGTCCTCAAGGTTGATAAAGGGGACCTGACAGTGCGCGTGCCCGCGGACAACGCCGAACTTGTGGGTGTGCGCGATGTCGTCGGGCAGGAAGGTCTTGAGAAGGTGTTCGAGGTGCTCCGCGCCCCGCACACCGAGGAGCCGACCAACTGGTCACGGCGGTACAAGGCCAACCTGGAAAAGCTCGCCTCCGGTGACGTGAACAAGGTGGCCGAGGTCGTCCGCGACCTGTGGCGAAGGGACAGGGAACGCGGCCTTTCCGCGGGTGAGAAGCGGATGCTGGCCAAGGCCCGGCAGATTCTGGTGAGCGAGCTTGCCCTGGCCGAGAAGACGAACGAGGACAAGGCCGAGGCACTTCTCGACGAGATCCTCGCTTCCTGACCCAGCGGCCTTTCCTGGTGTTGGTGTCACATGCCCGATGCTCTGTCAGCCAATGATGGGCCCAGAGTGGGTGTCGGCGTCGATGTGCACCCACTCGCGGCGGTGCGGCCACTCTACTTGGCGGGCCTGTTCTGGCCCGGCGAAGACGGGCTGACCGGTCATTCCGATGGGGATGTGGCGGCGCACGCCGCCTGCGACGCCCTGCTGTCCGCGGCCGGCCTCGGTGACCTCGGTGCCAACTTCGGCACCGCCGAACCGGAGTGGGCCGGGGCGTCCGGTCCCCAGTTGCTGCGTGCCACCGCCGCACTGCTCGCCGATGCCGGGTTCGCCGTGGGCAACGTCGCGATCCAGGTGATCGGGAACCGGCCGCGGATCGCGCCGCGGCGGGATGAGGCGCAGAAGGTGCTGTCCGCGGCCCTCGGCGGCGCACCGGTCAGCGTGTCAGGGACCACCACGGATGGACTGGGCCTGACCGGCCGCGGCGAGGGCATTGCCGCGGTCGCCACGGCGCTGGTAACGCGCGCCTGAGCGGCGCCCGCCCGCGGCTCACTCCTCGGGCCGGGTCGGTGTGCTCCGCACCCGCTCGAGGCCCGGGCTCTGTGCCGCCGCCGGTTCGCCGCTGGCTTCATCCGGGGCGTGCTCCCCGGCTGGGCCGCCGTTTGCCGCGGCATCCGCCTGGCCCGTCTGCACCCCCGCGTCCACCTGCGCCTGCGCCCCGGCGTCTGCCTGGCCCGCCTGGCCCTCCTGGCCCTCCTGCGTCCCGGCGTACGCCTGGCCCTCCTGCGTCCCGGTGTCCGTGGGGCTCGCCTGGCCTTCTTGCGCCCTGGTGTCCGTGGGGCTCGCCTGCGCCCCCGCGTCCGCCTGGGCCGCCTGGCCTTCTTGCGCCCCAGCGTTCGCCTGGCCTTCCTGCGCCCCGGCTTGCGCCTGGGCCGGCTCGCCTTCTTGCGCCCCGGTGTCCGCGGGGCCATCGTCCCCGCTGTTGTTCGCGGCGCTGCCCTGTTGGCGCACCGCGTCGCCATTCACGGCCGGCTCGTCCTGGCCCAGGTGCCCGGAGCCGGAGTACACGCCGGGCCCACCGGAATCGCCGTGCGGCGAGTACTCTCCCTCGTCCCCGTAGCTGTCCGGGTGGACGTACCCCGTCTCCTCGCCGTAGCTCACCGGGTCGCCATGGCTGGCGTCGTCCCCGATCCCAGTCTCCGCGGCACCGCCGTCGTAGGGCGCTTCGATGGTCGGCGCCTGGCCGGGCCTGGGCCCCAGCAGCATGTCCAGGGTGGCCAGGTGCTGTGGCAGCGCGCCCCCCTCCGCCGTGGCATTGGTGCCTGTCCCGGTAGCGGCGCCTGTCCCGGTAGCGGCGCCCATCCCGGCAGCAGTGCCTGGCGCGGCAGCTGTGCCTGGCGCGGCTGCGGCGGCTGTCCCGGCTGCGGCGCCCGTCCCGGCTGCGGTGCCCGTCGTGCTTGCCGCGGCCCAGGTCATCGCCGACCGCCCCGCCGCGGTGCCGTTGGCCTCGGCCGGCCGGGCACTCGTGCCCGCGTCCCCGGCTGCGCCGGCCCGGGCCTCCTGCCTGGCCGCCACCGCGGCCCGGGCCTTGCGGAAGTGCCGGAGCATCGTCAGCAGCAGGCCGAACGCCAGCAGCAGAAGCACCCACGGGGTGATCGCCACGGCAGCCCGTGTGGCGCGTTCGGGCAGGACCGTGCCCGTGGCGTGCACGGCGTCCCCGATAGCCACGGCCACGAGCAGTCCGATCAGGCAGGCCCACGCGTAGAACCGGCTCCACCAGCCGGCCCCGCGCAGCGCCATGGCCGCCGCGCCCGCGACGACCAGCATGGCATCGAAGATGACCGGGTATAGCTTGGCGAGTTTGGGTGACACCCCGGCCTGGAGCGCGACCTGGTGT
Organism: Streptosporangiaceae bacterium; assembly: GCA_036497045.1. Taxonomy (GTDB): domain Bacteria; phylum Actinomycetota; class Actinomycetes; order Streptosporangiales; family Streptosporangiaceae; genus DASXKD01. The sequence continues at coordinate 2,970 of DASXKD010000081.1, forward strand.
ATTCCCGAGTAGGAGAGCACAAAGGCGGCAGCGGCAAGCAGCACCACGCCCGCGACGACCGCGGTGAGCGCGGCGAGGCGGAGCGTGGACTGCGGGTCTGCGGAACGGGGGGGCCGGCCAACAGGGTAATTACTCATGGGAGGCTGGTGGTCCTTCCTGCGGCACTGCTCGGGTGCAAAGCACCCGCCTATAGTCGAAACTACAGCGCCTATCCCGGCACGTAGGGGGCGCCGCGCCGCACGGAAAGCCACCGCACGGAAAGCCATACGGCACCGGCGCAGGCGCCGGGACAGCGGCCAGAAGGCGAGCGGCCGCCGTCCGTCCGGGCCGTGCGATCTTGGCGTCGAAGGAGACGATATGCCGTACTACCGGGTAGCCGGGGAGATTCCCGGCAAACGCCACGTGCGTTTCCGCCGCCCCGATGGCGGCTTGTACTCCGAGGAGCTGATGGGCGAAGAAGGCTTTGTCTCCGACTCCTCCCTGCTTTACCACGTGCACCCGCCGACGGCGATCGTGAAGAGTGAGGGGATCTCCGGCGCCGAGGCCGGCCAGGCCGCGCCGAACCATCCGCTGATGCCGCGGCACGTGCGCACCACCGACCTGCCCCGGGGTGGTGACCTGGTGCTCGGCCGGCAACTTCTGTTCGCCAATGACGACGTGCGGATTGCCTTTGCCGCCGCCGACGTCTCCAGCGACCTGTACCGGAACTCCGTCGGCGACGAGACCATTTATCTGCAATACGGCAGTGCGCGGCTGGAGTCCGTCTACGGATCGATCGACGCCGTGGCCGGTGACTATGTGGTGATCCCCCGCGGGACGATTCACCGCTGGCTGCCTGGAGAGGAAGGCGCGACCGCGCTCACTGTGGAGGCCGCCGGGCACATCCGGCCGCCCCGGCGCTACCTGTCCCAGTACGGGCAGTTCCTCGAGCACGCCCCCTACAGCGAGCGCGACCTGCGCGGCCCCGACGGCCCGCTGCTCGCCGAGGGCGAGGACGTGCCGGTCGCGGTGCGGACCAGGGCCGGCCTGACCCGGCTCACCTATGCCAGGCACCCGTTCGACGTGGTGGGCTGGGACGGTTGCCTGTACCCGTTCGCGTTCAACATCGCCGACTTCGAGCCGGTGGTGAAGCGGACCCACGCGCCGCCGCCGGTGCACCAGACGTTCGAGGGGCCGAACTTCGTGATCTGCTCGTTCTGCCCCCGGCCGCTGGACTTCCACCCCGAGGCCGTGCCGATCCCCTACAACCACCACAACGTGGACTCCGACGAGATGATGTTCTACGTCGGCGGGGACTACACCGCGCGGCAGGGCTCCGGGGTCGGGCTCGGCTCGATCACGCTGCACCCCGGCGGGTTCACCCACGGCCCGCAACCGGGTGCCGTCGAGGCCGCGGTCGCCGGGCTGGCCGAGGGCAAGACCACCACAGACGAGACCGCCGTGATGATCGATACATTCCGGCCGCTTGGCCTCGGCCCGGCCGCCCGCCGGGCCGAGGACCCCGAGTACGCCTGGTCCTGGGCCCGCGCCGCCCGCCGCTAGCCTGCGGGCCCGGACGTCACGTCACCGTGCGGCGCTGCCGTGTGGTCGCCGCGATCGGCCAGCAGTCGGGCAACGTCATCCCGGCCCGGTCGGCGGACGGCGTCGGTGTGGTCATCCTCGCGCGCCACGCCACCACCTCCTCGCCCCCAAGGACGAAGCTGCACCCGCCCTCGTTCCGCAGCAACCTGGCCCGCCGACCACGGCGGCACGTGCGCCGCGTGGTGGACAGCCCCCGGCGGCCCCGCGCCCAAATCGTGATCACGGCGTTTCAGCTCCCCCAGATGCGCCAACTCCATGACCAAGTGATTCTGTACATACATGCGATGAACAGAGTCCCGCGATCATGGAACTCAGGGCTGGCGCGCCCCAGCGGCGCGGGCGGGGGCGGGCCTGCGGGCTGGGATTATTGGTCGGCCGGTGGAACCGGCGGCGGTAGCCTTGGCGGCGTGACGCTCCGCCTCCATGACACAGCAACGCGCTCCGAGCGCGAGTTCTCCCCGGTCGAGCCTGGGAAGGCTTCGCTGTACCTCTGTGGCGCCACGGTGCAGGCACCGCCGCACATCGGGCACATCAGGTCCGGGGTGTGCTTTGACATCGTGGTCCGCTGGCTGCGTGCCAGCGGCTACCAGGTCACGTTCTGCCGGAACGTCACCGACATCGACGACAAGATCATCCGGGTGGCCGCCGCCGAAGGCGTCCCCTGGTGGGCCGTGGCGCAGCGCAACGAGCGCGCGTTCAGCCGCGCCTACGACGTGCTCGGCTGCGTCCCGCCGGAGGTGGAACCGCGGGCCACCGGCCACATCCCGGAGATGATCACGCTCATGCACCGGCTCATCGACAGCGGGCACGCCTACGCCTCGGGCGGCGACGTGTACTTCGACGTCTGCTCCTGGCTGGCTTACGGCGCCCTGTCCGGGCAGCGCCTTGAGCTCATGCGGCCCGCCGAGGACACCGACACCGCCGACGCCAAACGCGATCCGCGGGACTTCGCCCTCTGGAAGGGGGCCAAGCCCGGGGAGCCCGCCTGGGAGACGCCGTGGGGCCCCGGCCGGCCCGGCTGGCACCTGGAATGCTCGGCCATGTCGACCAAGTACCTCGGCCCCACGTTCGACATCCACGGCGGCGGCCTGGACCTGCTGTTCCCGCACCACGAGAACGAACTGGCCCAGTCCCGCGCGGTTGGCGACGGGTTCGCCAGGTACTGGATGCACAACGGACTCGTCGGGGTGGCCGGGGAGAAGATGAGCAAGTCGCTCGGCAACTCGCTGCTTGTCGACGCGATGGTCACCCAGGTGCGCCCGGTGGAGTTGCGCTACTACCTCGGCCAGGCCCACTACCGGTCCCACATCGAGTACTCACCGGACGCCCTGGATGAAGCGGTGACCGCGTACCGGCGGATCGAGGGCTTCGTGGCCCGCGCCGTGGAACTGACCGGCGACGCCGGCGACCCGGCCGCGGCGGGACGGGACGCGATTCCCCCGGCCTTCGCCGCCGCGCTCGACAACGACCTCGGTGTCCCCCAGGCGCTCGCGGTCGTGCACGACGCCATCCGCGATGGCAACAACGCACTGGCTGCCGGGGACGAGGCGGCGCTGGCGTCGGCGCTGGCGCAGGTCCGCGCCATGCTCGGGGTGCTCGGCCTGGACCCGCTTGCCCGCGAATGGGCCACGGCTGGTGCCGACCACGACCTGCGCGCCGTGGTCGAAACGCTGGTCGGCGTGGCGCTCGACCAGCGCCAGGCGGCCAGGGACCGCAAGGACTGGCAGGCGGCGGACACGATCAGGGATCGCCTGCTCGCCGCCGGGGTCCTCATCGAAGACACTCCGGACGGTTCCCGGTGGACCATCAAGCGATGAGCGGCGCACAGATCCCCGGCATCTCGTGCTGCCAGGTGACGGCGTGAGCGCGGGCGCCCAGGGACGTGGCGGGCGGACCAAGTCGGGTAAGCCGCGCGCGGGCACCGGGGGCAAGGGCAGGGACAAGCTGGAGGGCAGGGGGCCGACTCCGCCGGCGCACCTGCGCCCCGGGCATCCCGCGCAGCGCCGCGCCGAGGCCGCCGCCCGCGGGGGGACCAGGCGCGCCGGGCGCCCCGAACCGGGCGACGGGCCACGGAACCCGGCCGCTGGCGGTGCCAGCCCGGGCAGCGGCCGTCGTTCGGCAGCAAAAACAACAGAACGTGGCGGCGAGGCCCGGCCCCGCACGGAGGCGGCCGGCCGGGCGCGGGGCGCGGGCGACGCGGCGGAAGTGGTGGCCGGCAGGAACGCGGTACTGGAGGCGCTGCGCGCGGGCGTGCCCGCGGCCGCGCTGTATGCGGGCCCGCGGCGCGACGCCGACGACCGGGTGCGCGAGGCGGTGGACCTGGCCGCCGCGGCGGGCGTGCCCATGGTCGAGGCCGGCCGGGCGGAACTGGACCGGCTCACCGGCGGGTCCGTGCACCAGGGCCTGGCGCTGCGGGTCCGCCCCTACTCCTACGCCGCGGCCGAGGACCTGACCGAGCGCGCAGCGGCCGCGGGGGTCCCGGCGCTGATCATCGCACTGGACGGGGTCACGGATCCGCGCAACCTGGGCGCGGTAGCCCGCTCGGCCGCCGCGTTCGGCGGGCACGGCGTGCTGATTCCGGCGCGCCGGTCGGCCCGGGTGACGGCCGGGGCGTGGAAAGCCTCGGCGGGGGCGCTTGCCCGGGTGCCGGTCGCCCAGGTGCCCAATCTGGCCCGCGCCCTCGCCGCATACCAGCAGGCGGGCCTGTTCGTGGTGGGCCTGGACGCAAGGGGGGACACCCCGGTCGCGGACCTGGCGGTCGCCGATGCGCCCCTGGTGATCGTCGTCGGCTCGGAGGGCCGCGGGCTGTCCCGGCTGGTCGCGGAGCGCTGCGACGTGCTGGCCCGGATCCCCATGGCGGCGGACACCGAATCGCTGAACGCGGGGGTCGCGGCGGGTATCGCGCTGCACGCGGTGGCGGCGAGCCGGGCCGCCGGGTCCTGGTAGCCTGCCGGGCGTGCAGGACGTGACCACGGCGCAGGCCCCGCGGGCCGACCAGGTACGGCGGCTGCGCGAGGAGTACCCGGTGTTCCGGATCGAGGACGCCCGTGCCGTCCCCGGCCCCGCCGGGGTGAGGCTGGAGTTCGCGTTCGCCGCGGGGGCACTGCGTTTCCGGCCGGTCGTCGAGTTCACTGGGCTGCGTCCGGACGAGGCCGGGCGAGTGGTATCGGTCACGGCACAGCGGATGATCCGCGCCCTGGCCGTCATCGAGGCGTTCTCCTACTGGAAGGCGCTGTGCAGCCCGGTCATCGAGGTCGCCCTCCCGGCGCCGGACGCCGCCGAACTGGACTGGTGGCAGGCGTTCTGGCCAGGGGCGATGGGGGAGTTCTTCTACCGCAACCAGATCGACTACACCGCGCCGGGGTTCCTCACCATCCGGGGCCCGGCGGGCGCCGGCGGCCCGGGTGAGGACGCGCCGGGCAGGGACCGGGCCGCGCCGGCCGGGCCTCCGCTCGTGCTGTTCAGCGGTGGCAAGGACTCACTCGCGCTGGCCCGCATCGTCTCTGCCGGTGGCGGTGCCGGTGCCGAGCCCGTCGATTTCTTCCTGTACAACCCGGGCGAGCGGCTGCGCGGCCTGGCCGGATCGCTGGCGTCAGGGGGGCGCCTGGTGGAGGTGGGCCGCGCGATCCTGCCCGAGTTGCTGGCTCTGAACGCGGCGGGCCACCCCAACGGGCACACGCCCTTCTCCGCCTACCTGGCGTTCGCCGCGATGCTCGCCGGCTACCTGCGCGGCAGTGGGCCCGTCATGGCGGGCAACTCACGCAGCGACGACGAGCCGAACGTGCGGTCCTACCTCGGCCGCCCGGTGAACCATCAGTGGACCAAGAGCTTCGAGTTCGAGACCGCGGCCAGGACCTACCGCGACCGCTGGCTGCCCGGCGCGCCCCGCTACAGCAGCCCGCTCCGGCCGCTGTACGAGGTGCAGATCATCGCTTCGCTGGCCGGTGACGTGGACGCCTACCTGCGCACGGTGAGCTGCAATCAGGCCCGCGGCGGTGGCTGGTGCCGGGCGTGCGCCAAATGCGCGTGGGTGTTCCTGGCGACTGCCGCATTGTTTGGCCACGATCTTGCGATACGAAAGACCGGCGGAGACATGTTCGCCGATCCAGCGTTGTCCGGGGTGTACCAGGAGATGGCCGGCCTCAGCGGGGTCAAGCCCTTCGAGTGCACCGGCTCGGAGGATGAGGTCAGAGCGGCCATCCAGGCGGTGGGCCAGGGCAAGCCCGCGGAGGCCTACCCGGCGCTGGCCGTGTGCCTGCGCGACCCCGCGGTCGCCGCCGCCCGCCCGCTGGCCGCGCTGCTCGCCGGCTGGGGCCACGACGCCCTGGTCCCTGCCGCCCTGGTCGACCAGGTCGCCGTGGCCCGCGCCGGGGCCGCCGCGCGCGGCTAGGGCGGGACCAGCCAGATGTGTCTGGCCGCGCGGGCGGTCCGGGCAGTATCGTTCGCTATGTGAACGTTCGGGAGGACTCCGCCGGGCCGGCGCGCCGTGCCCGGGAGGACAGCGCGGTGGACGGCCGCCGCGAGGCCGGCCAGGCCCGGGCCGTACCAGCCCGCCGCACGGACTTCGTCCAGTCGCTGGACCGCGGCCTTGCTGTGATCCGGTGCTTCTCCTCCGAACACCCTTCGCTGACGCTGTCCGAGGTTGCCGAGCGCACCGGGCTCACCCGGGCTGCCGCCCGGCGGTTCCTGCTCACCCTGCAGGAACTAGGCTACGTCGGCAGTTCCGGGCGGCAGTTCTCACTGCGCCCCCGGGTGCTGGCCCTTGGCTATGCCTACCTGTCGTCGTTCAGCGTGTCCCAGATCGCTCAGCCGCACCTGGAGGACCTGGCCGAGGAGTTGCACGAGTCGTGCTCGGTGAGCGTGCTTGACGGTGATGACCTGGTCTATGTGGCCCGCGCGTCCGCGAACCGGATCATGACCATCGCGCTCACCGTGGGCACCCGGCTACCGGCGTATCCGACCTCCATGGGCCGCATACTGCTGGCCCATCTCCCCGAGCAGGAACTGGACGCGTACCTGCGCCGCACCACCATGCGCAAGCTCACCGAGCAAACCATCACCGACGAGGGCAGGCTGCGAGAGGTGCTCGCGGAGGCGCGCGGCCGCGACTGGACCGCGGTGGACCAGGAGCTTGAGGCGGGCGTGCGCTCTATCGCGGTGCCCATCAGAGACAGCTCGCGCAAGGTTGTGGCCGCGATCAACGCGAGCGCCCACGCGGCCCGGGTACCGATGCGGACGCTGGAGAAGCAGTTCCTGCCCCGGCTCCAGGAGGCGGCACGGCAGATCGACTCCGAACTCGCCGCCCGCATGTCCACCGGCGGCCGCGCCGTCCGCTAGCCGGCTGGCCCTGGCTGCCTCACGCGGTGGACGCCGGCCGCCGGGCCACGAGCAAGGCGGCTAGCCCGAGCACTATCAGCGCAAGCGGAATCGGGCACCACCAGTGCTCCCAGAACGCGGTCAGGCCGTGGCTGCTCTCACGCCCGGCCCAGAAGACGCCAAGAAGCAGGAAGATGGTGCCGACGGCTTGGCTGACCCGATGCATGCCTCGACGTTATCCCCTGGGCCGGAGGTGGTTCAGCGTGGTGGACGCCGCCATTGCCATGGATGTACTCGGCCAGGTTCGCCTCGCTGAACTGAGAGTGTGCCGCGCCCGGGATGTCGCTCTGCCCGGCCGGGTAGCGCCGCGAGATCAGGGCCGTGCGTATCTGTGCCTTCCCTGGCGGTCACCATCACTGGCGGGCAGGCTCAGCGGACGCCGCGCGGCCGGAACTGCACGCTGATCCGCGGTCCGGTGACCCGTGTGCTCTTGGGCACCGCGTGCTCCCAGGTCCGCTGGCAGCTCCCGCCCATGACGAGCAGGTCGCCGTGGCCGGCGTCATGGCGCAGCACTGGCCCGTTGCCCTCGCGCGGCCGGAGCAGCAGCGGCCGTGGCGTACCGAGCGACACGATCGCCACCACCGTGTCCTCGGTGCTGCCCCGCCCGATCGTGTCGCCGTGCCAGGCGACGCTGTCCCGCCCGTCCCGGTACAGGCACAGCCCCGCGGTGCACAGCGGTTCGCCGAGTTCGGTCCGGTAGTACTCGCTGAGCGCATCCCTGGCCAGGGTGAGCATCGGGTCGGGCAGGGCCTGCCCCTCGGCGTAGAAGCAGAGCAGCCTCGGCACGTCGACCACCCGGTCGTACATCATGCGCCGCTCCGCGCGCCACGGCACCGCCCCGGCCAGGCGCTCGAACAGTGCATCGGCCCCGGCGATCCAGCCCGGCCGGAAATCGACCCAGGCGCCGTGGGAAAGCCGCGTCCGCCGCATGGCCGGGCCAAGCGGCCCCAGGCCTGCCTCGTCCGACTCATCCAGCAGCGAACCCTGAAGTGCGGTCTTCATGCCGCCGAGTATAAGTCATTATCAAACGCATATTCGAGCGCTTGCCGCCCGCCCAGCCAGTCGTCGTCCGCCGGGCCGGCCGGGGTCCGCGCAGCCTGCCGTCGTCTGCGCAGCCGGCCGGGGTCCGCTGGGCCCGGCCAGGCGGCGGACGCCGCTTTCCCACGGCGCCTGGGCCGGCCGGGGTCCGCGCAGCCTGCCGGCGTCACAGCACGGTGAGCGCGGCACCGAGTACGCACAGCGCGCCACCAAGCCAGACCCGTTTCCCCGGCCGGTCCCCGGCTATGAGGATGCCCAGCAGGATGGACAGTTCCCGGATCGTCGCGACCGGGGAGGCGGGGGCCCGCTGGTAGGCCAGCAGCACAAGCAGGTACGCGGCGACCGAGCCGATCCCGATTCCGGTCCCGGCGCGGGCCGCGGCACGCAGCCGGCCCCAGTCGATGCGGACGGCGGCGAGCAGGATCAGGGCCTGCACGGCGGTGACCGCGCCCAGGTAACCGATCGCGTTCGCAGACCGCACCGCCCCCGCGTCGATGACGGAGTAGATGGCGATGGTGACGCCGGTGAGCGCCGCGAACGCCAGTGCGGTGCCGCGGCCGCGGGCCAGGCCCGCCTGTGAGATGACCGCGAGGCCGATGCCGAGCGCCAGCGACCCGCAGACCCGGGCCGCGTTCAGTGGCTGGCCGAGCACGGCCGCGCCGCCGAGCGTGATCAGGAAGGGGGCGATGCCCCTAGCCACCGGGTAAGTGAAGGAAAGCTCGCCGCGCCGGTACGCGGCCGCCAGGCAGGCGAAGTAGGCGGCCTCGGCTACACCCGAGGCGACGACCGACGGCCAGACCCGCACCGGCGGCGCCGCGATCGTGGCCGGCATCAGCAGGACGGCTCCCACCGCCGCGCCTACCGCCGCGGCGGCCAGTCGGTCCCCGGCCCCGTGCAGTACGCGGTTCCAAGCCGCATGGAGCACGGCCGCCGCGAGCACCAGGGCGAGCGCGACCCCGCTCAACGTGGCCCGGGCGACCCGGCCGCATGGTCGGCGGTCATCCCCTCACCCTAGGCCGGCGCGGCAGGTCAGCAGGACCTGCCAGGCACGCTGGGTGAGCCCGCTCTTGGCGTCATGAATGTGAGTCTGGTGCCCTAGAGAGGCCTCGTCGTCACGTTCATGCCCGATCGGCAAGCGCCAGTGGCGCACTAGCCGGGGGACTTGGCTGCGAAGTGTGCCGCCGCGTCGACACCGGTGCCCGTGGCATGCCCCGGAACCCGGATGGTGGGGCCGTTGTAGCGCATCCCGCCGCGGACGAACCTCCTGGGCATAAGCAACGGAGTGTCGAGGTCGATGTAGGTAAAGAAGGGATAGCTCGCAGCTGCGACTGCGGCCGAGAATGTCATGGCAACTGCCGTTTCGACCATGCCACCAATCATTCCGGTCATCCCTGCCGACCGGGCAACTGATATTATGTCCAGCGCGTCCGCGACACCGCACTTCATCAGTTTGACATTGACCGAGCTGATGCCTGACTCGGCAACGCGAATGGCGTCCTCAGGGCAACGAACGGATTCGTCGGCGCAAACGGGGATGCCGTGCTCTCTTTCCAGTTCCGCGAGGCCAGCGATGTCAGGAGCCGCGACCGGCTGCTCAACAAGGACAACTGCGGCGCCTGCCTCGGTCACACCGCCCAGGAATCTATGAGCCTGGGAGCGGGAGAATCCAGCGTTTCCATCCACTATAATAGAGAGCGCGGGCGTCGCCTGAGAAATAGCCGCCACGCGTGCGACGTCCAGCTCCCAGTCGTCGCCGACCTTTACCTTGACGGTCTTGAACCCAGCCTCTTCGGCATGATGTGCAGATTCCACGCTGTGCTTGACGTCGCCCACAGGGATGGTGATATCGGTCATGAGCTCATGCGGGAGTCCCCCGAAAAATGCAGGGAGTGACAGGCCGAGATGGCGAGCCAGGGCATCGACCACCGCCTGCTCCACGGCGCAGCGAGCCGCGGCCGCCCCGGGGAGGAGGCCGCGCAGGTCAGCAGCCAGTACCCGCCAGCCGGCCGCGTCGCGTCCGGTGACAATCCCGATCATCGTTTGCAAAGCGGTGAGCGTGCTGGCTTGAGTTTCCCCGGTAATCACTTCGAACGGGGCGGCCTCACCGTACCCGGCTGAGCCATCCTGCAATACCACCCGTACCAGCACGTTCTGCGCCGTGGCAACTGCGCCCTTGGAGATGGCGAAGCTTTCGTTCAGCCGCACAGCGATAGGAGCTATGTCCAGGCGCGCGATCGTGCGCGCACGCTCTGCAGCCGTGCTGGCTTCCGGCCCGAACTGGCGCTGCAGTGCTGCCATGGTCGTGACCTCTGCTCCTACCTGGCATAATACCCGCGGTGGCTAACTACCTCGACTTTTGCACTTATGCCACGGCGGTCTCCCAGGCCAGCCTGACGGCGTGGATTTCTGCTGGGGTCGGCTCACCAGGGTGAGCCGGTAGATATTTGGCGGCGATGAGGACCCGGCGGAGCTTGGCGATCATGTCGGCGGTGGATGGCTCGGTCTTGGTCCGGTACCAGGGGGCGCGGGCGCGGTGTTCTGCGGCGTCGGCGGGGTGGTGCCCGGCGGTGGCATACCACAGCACGGCCAGGCTCTGGCAGGCCAGGGTGAACGGGATGGTGCGGTGCACCGCAGCGGGGAGGCGGTTGCGGGCCTGCCCGGCGCCGAAGATCTGCTTGGCGTCTTCGACCGCCACCTCAATGCTCCACCTGCTTGCGTAGCGCTCGATGACCCGCGCCGGGCTGGCGGCAAGGTCGGTGGTGGTCAGCGCCAGGTCATAGCCGGCCTTGGCCTTGTCCCTGATCAGGACGGCCTTTACCGGGCGGGGCCCGAAGACGCCGTGCCACAGGCAGGTGATGGCCGCAGCCTGGACGGTGGCGGTCTTGCCGTAGCGGCGCACGGTCACCGGCGCGAAGGTCACCGTGGCCGCCAGGGCCTCCAGGCCGGGCAGCCTCTTGCCCTTGACCCGGGGCCGTCCGCGCCTGCCGGTGCGCGGGCCGGGCAGCTCATGCAGCGCAGCGTCCTTGCGCAGCCGGGTGGTCCAGGTCACGTTCGCGGGCAGGCGGGCCAGCTCTTTGCCCGCGTAGGCGGCATCGGCCACCACGTGGATGTCCCGGCCGGCCAGCGCGCGGGCCAGCGCGGCGGTCATCTGCCGGGCCAGTGTCAGCCGGGAGGCCGGAGCTGGCGTGAGATCCTTGTGCACCAGCCTGGCCAGTACCGGCAACGCCACCGGGCGTGACAGGAATGGCAGCCTGACCACGATCGCGGCGATCACCCAGTTGTTGCCCCGCCCCACCTGACGGGTGCCCGTGGCCGAGCCGTCGTGGAACCAGCCGATCGCGTGCACCTTCTTACCGGTGCGCCTGAACAGCGTGTCATCGACGGCCACCAGCACCGGGGCGCCGCCGGGCACCAGCGCCGCGACGATCAGCCTCGCCAGGACCAGGCCCAGATCCTCAGCGCTCCACCGGGCATGGGAGAAAACCGGTGCGCCCGGTGATGAGGCCATAGCCGCGCCAGCCCGGCGCCGGTGAGCATGCCACACACCGTCCGCCTGCCCGGCTGCGCTAAGAACCCCGTGGCCAGCGCGCAGAACGTGCGGAACGACGGGGCCGTGAGCAGCGGCCCGAACCAGGCCAGCAACGCCAGCAGCGATGACGGTAGGGTCGGCTCCGGGAGCATCGGCGCTCACCTTCGGTGAGATTACAGACACGCCGATGCTCCTCCTTTGACCCAGATCCTGGCGCCAGATCTCAAGATCACCCAGCGCGCCGGGCTGGTCCCGCATGAGGTACGTTTGCCCGGTCGTGCTGGGATGAGCCGGGCGGAAGGAACTCCAGGCCTCGAGCAACCGGTTCTGCCCGGGACTATGGCGGGCCGGGCGCCTAGGCTCGCTGGGCGGTGATGAGCCAGGCGGCGGACGGCAGCAGCACGCCGTCGCCGGTCTGGGCAGCGGCGAGCGCCGCGCGCAGGTTCTGCAGGCTGGCCGCGGCGGTGGCGTCGTCGAGCCCGGTAAGCAGGCCGCGGCACAGGCCCATGGAACGCACATAGCCGAAGGCGTCATCCGGGTCGTTGCCCAGGCGGACCGCCGCGGCTACGGCTTCGATGGTGATGCCGGCGAAACCGGAGCCGGTGAGGACCGAGGTCGCTGTGTCTGGGTCGGCGAGGCCAAACGGCCCGGGCACCCCGGCCGGTGGTTCGGGCAGTTGCCTGCCAGCGGCGACAGCATCGCGGATGACCTGGACCCATGGGTTAGCGGCGAGCGGTTGCCAGGCAAGCAGGGAAAGGCGGCCACTGGCCCGCAGCGCACGGCCGATGTTGGTGAAGGCGGCCAGCGGGTCGTCGAAGAACATTGCCCCGAACCGGCTGATCGCGGCGTCGAAGGAGCCAGCCTCAAACGGGTGGGCCTGAGCGTCGGCCCGCAGGAACCCGGTGTTGGTGAGGCCGTCATCGTGGGCCCGCTCGCGGGCGCGGGCGAGCATCCGCGCGGACAGGTCTACTCCCAGCGCGAACCCGTCGGTTGCACGCCAGGCCGCCTGCCGGGTGGACAGCCCAGTGCCGCAGCCGATGTCAAGCACCCGGTCGGCGGGCTGGATGGCGGCGGCGCGCAGCAGGTGGGCGTCGTAGCCGTCCACCGCGCGGTTGTAGTGATCCTCCCACGTGGTCCAGTCCTCACCCTCGGCGCCGTCCCAGGCCTTGATCTGGTCGGCGTTCGCTGCCGGGGTCACCTCAGCCATGCCTAGACCCTTCGCCATATACTCCCTTAGGGACTACCTCTTTACTCCCAAGGGGACCATATGTCAAGCCGGCCGACGCTGACCACCACCTCCTACGCCGTGCTCGGGCTGCTCGCCGTCCGGCCATGGAGCAGTTACGAGCTGACCCGGCAGATGGACCGGGGCCTTGCCCGGTTCTGGCCCCGGGCAGCCAGCAAGCTATACGAGGAGCCGAAGAAGCTCGCCAGCCACGGCCTGGCCCGCGCCAGCAGGCGAACGGCAGGACGGCGCTCGCGAACGGTCTACACGATCACGGCGGCCGGGCGGCGGCGGCTCGCGGCCTGGATGGCCGAGCCTGCTTCCGGGCCGGCGCTCGAAGCTGAGCAACTGCTCAAGGTGTTCTTCGCCGAAAACGGCAGCAAGCAGGACCTGCTGAACGTACTCGCCGGGGCCCGCCGCTGGGCACAGCAGCAGACCACGGCCAACGCGGAGATCGCCCGCAGCTATGTGGCCGGTGAGGCCGCATTCCCCGGGCGGCTGGCGCACACACTGCTGGTCGGCCGGTTCCTCGCCGATTTCGAAGACATGGTCGCCCGCTGGGCGCACTGGGCCACCGGCATAGCCGAAGGCTGGCCGGATGACATCAGCAGCGCCGTGGCCGATCAGCCCACGCTGCACTACCTGGCCGCCCGGGACCGCGAAAGCCCGGAACGCACCATCGTGCAGGCAGATACGGCCCCAGCAGGCCTCTCCGGATCGCCGACCGGGCAAACGTAGCCTGATGCGGCACCAGCCATGCCCGGCACCCGGCACCGGCGCAATAGACTCCCGAGCGTCAGCCAGCGCGGCTCAAAAACGCGAAAGTCGAGTAACTACGAATCAGGCCGCAAAGGGATCTGCCTTAAAATACTTCGCGGGGTGAAGTTGCGAGCAGAGGCGATCTTGAAGCTATCTGGTGAGCCCACCGGTCTCCGCTCCGGGCGCCTGCCAAACCCCAGCCTACCGGCGCCGCCGTCATGCCCGGCAACTGATTTGTTCCAAGCGGCTCGGCCTACGTTCGGATCGCCTATGCTACAACGCAGTCCAAGGTTGACGAGGCACCGGCCGCCTCTCAAGCCTCCCGCAAGGGAATTGAGTTCTACAGGATGCCCTTAAATACTTGCCAAAGATAAGTGGGACATTGATGGTATCGCTTGCGCTATTGCTCGGTGGTCCCTCGCAGGAGCGAGGCATCTCTCTCAACTCCGCACGTTCCGTCGCTGATCATCTTCTGGGCACGGATGTGCAACTGAAGGAGATCATTTACTTCGACCGCCACCTGCGCGCGTATTCCATTTCGCGGAGCCTTCTGTACTGTAATACTCCTTCGGATTTCGACTTCAAACTGACCCTGGCTGGCGGCGCACTGGCCGAGGGGGATCTCGTTGCCCGTCTGCAGAGCGTGGATCTCGTCTTTCCGGCCATCCACGGCGCCTTCGGCGAGGATGGTCAACTCCAGGCCCTGCTCGAGTCGGCAGAAGTCCCGTTCGTCGGGACGGGTGCCAGCGCCTGCCGGGTCGCGTTCGATAAGTTCCGGGCAACTGACGCGATGCACAAGTCAGGTGTCGGTACCGTTCCCAGCATCCTGATCACATCGCAGCAATCCGCCGCGATGAGGGAAGCGGCACTTCTCGGCGCATTCCCCGAAGCCGCCAAAGTGGTCGTCAAGCCTGCTCGGGGGGGTTCCAGCATCGATGTCCATGTCTTGCCCGACCGAAGCGCGGGCGTCGAGATCATCGAGGGCATGACGAGCCGGTACGGCCGCGCCGTCATTCAGCCGTGGATCACCGGCATCGAGATGACCACCATTGTCATGCAAGGGCCGTCCGGGCCGGTTGCTTTGATTCCCCTGCAAATTGAGCTGAGGAATCGCTTGAGTGACAACGACATATTTGACTACCGGCGTAAGTACCTTGCCAGCAACGACTCGCATTATTACTGCCCGCCTGTGCAGGACATGGCGGTTATCAAAGAGATTCAACGTATCTCCGAGCAGGCGTTCTCCCTGCTCGGCCTCAGGGATTTTGCCAGGATCGACAGCTGGCTTCGGCCGGACGGCGAGATCCTCATCTCCGACATAAATCCCATCAGCGGCATGGAGCAGAATAGCTTCCTATTTATCTCCGCTGCGCAGATGGGAATGAGCCACGCGGACATCCTGCGGTTTGTTGTTCACACCGCGGCCAGCCGGGTCGGAATCGAGGAGGCTGACGGGGGCACGGCCAAGACCGATGCTCCCGCCACGCGCCAGCCGGTCGGGGTGCTGTTCGGCGGCGGGACGGCCGAGCGGCAGGTGTCGGTCCTGTCCGGCACCAACGTCTGGCTGAAGCTGCTCGGCTCGCAGCGCTACATGCCACAGCCCTACCTGCTCGATCCCGATGGGTCGGTATGGCAGCTGACCTACTCGGCAGCGCTCCGCCACTCCGTCGAGGAGATCGTCGAATCATGCCGGGACGCGCAACAGCTCGACGACGTCCGCGGCCAGCTCGCGTCCTCGACGCTCCAGCGGCTGGGCTTGTCTGGGGAAGACCTTGGTTCTCCGGTATTGCCGCCGGTCCGGCTCACCATGGACGAGTTCCTTGATCGCCATGACCTGGTGTTCATTGCCCTGCACGGCGGCGAGGGAGAGGACGGCACGCTGCAGGAAGTGCTCAACTCCCGCGGCGTCCGCTACAACGGCTCAGGCGTAGCCGCGTCACGCCTGTGCATGGATAAGTACGAGACCGGCAAGATCGTCGCGGAACTGGCCCCGGAGGGCATCTACACGGCACGGCGGATCTGTGTGCCGCTGCTTGATGCCCTCGCGCGGGATCCGTCGGAGTTGTGGCAAGAGACCACGGCGGCCTGCGGGGGTTCGCCTGTCGTGGTGAAGCCTGTCGACGACGGTTGCTCAGCGGGCGTGGTGCCGCTTGGCTGCGCAGCGGATCTTGCGCAGTACCTGCGCCTGATCGACAGCGGCGCACCGCGGCTACAGGGAGATTCGTTCTCCCTGCTGGCGGCTGGTCAGATCATCGAGTTGCCTACCACGAGGCAGACGCGCCTGCTGTTCGAGGAGTACATCGAGACCGACGATATCCGGGTCGATGACACAAGCGGTGACACGTCGAGCGCGGCCAGCCTGATCTGGGGCAAGAAACGCGACACCGGCTGGGTGGAGGTAACCGTCGGAGTGCTCGGGAAGAAAGGCTCCATGACGGCCATGAATCCGAGCATCACCGTCGCGAGCAGCGGCATCCTTTCGCTGGAAGAGAAATTTATGGGCGGCACCGGTATCAACATCACTCCGCCTCCCGCGCCACCACTCGGCCGGGTCCGCCCTGAGGCCGTGCACATGGCGAAAGAAAGAATAGCCCGCGTGGCGAATGCCCTCGGAATGGCTGGCTATGGGCGGATCGATGCGTTTATGCACCGCGAGACTGGCGAGGTCATAATAATAGAGGCCAACTCCCTGCCCGGGCTGACTCCTGCCACGGTGTTCTATCATCAGGGGCTCGCCGAGGAGCCGCCGCTGCCACCGCGCGACATCCTGGAGATGATCGTCGACCTTGCTGATTCACCGGGGACGTAACTGGCGGCCTCCTGGCCTGCCTGCCCTGACCTGCGGCAGGCAGGCCGATCGTGGACGTGCCCGCGAGTAAGCTTGGTGGCCCGGCCGCGCGGCACCCGCCGTTGACCTGCGTTGCAAACCTGCTGTCCAGCACGCGGTCGTCGCGTGCCGCCCGAAGCTCGATGGCTCGGAGGACCCCCTGTGGATGCAGTCAGCATCGCCGACCTGGCCGACATCGTCGGCGGCCGGGTGACCGGCTGGACACCACAAGCCGATCTCGTCCGGCATGTGACCACGCACTCCCAGCACATCATGCAAGGAAGCGTTTTCTTCGCTTTGCCGGGCACGCGAACTGACGGGCATGAATTCGCGCGCGAGGCGCTGGCAAATGGCGCTGTCGGGGTGGTACTCGCCGAGCGCCAGGGCCAGGCGCATGACTATG
>DASXKD010000082.1:0-17935 GCA_036497045.1 Streptosporangiaceae bacterium
TTCCTCCGTCACGGGGCCCTGGGCCTTGCTGGCCCGGGGGAGCGACCCCCCGGAACCCCCCGATGGTCCAAGGCCCCGTTCCTCCGTCACGGGGCCCTGGCCCTCGTCTGCGGTCATGTTCGGTTCCCTCTCTTTCCCTTCGCGGTGGGGTGTGGCGGATCAGTAACCGGCCGCCCGGTCGTAGGTGTTGCGCAGCGGCCGCCCGGCCAGCCAGCGCTGCAAGTTGTCGATGAACAGTTCGGTGAGCAGGCCGTTCTCCGCGGTCACCGTGGCGGCCGAGTGCGGGGAGACGATCACGTTCGGCATGTCCCACAGCGGCGAGCCAGCCGGCAGCGGCTCGGTGGCGAACACATCGAGGCACGCGCCGCGCAGATGCCCGGCCCGCAGCGCGCTCACCAGCGCCTCCTCATCGACCACGGGACCTCGGGAGATGTTCACCAGCACCGAGCCCTGCCGCATCAGCGCCAGTTCCGCGGCACCGATCAGCCCGCGCGTCTGCTCGGTCAGCGGGCAGGCCAGCACCAGCGCATCCACCTCGGGCAGCACCTGGTGCAGCTGGTCCGAGGCCACATACGAGGCCACCCCTGGCACGTCGTAGCGGTGCCCGGGCCGCCCGGCGCCGCACACCTCCACGCCGGCCGCGGCCAGCAGCCTGGCGACCGCCCGGCCCGCGCCGCCGAGGCCGACAAGCAGGGCGCGGCTGCCGGCCACCTGGCTGCCCGCGTACCGCTGCCAGCGCCGTGCCGCCTTGGCGTCGGCCAGGGACGGCATGCCCTTGGCGAAGTACAGCAAGCCGAGCAGCGCGAACTCGGCCAGTGGAACGCCGTGCACCCCGGCCGCCGTGGTGAAGACCAGCCCGGTCCCGGCCAGCCCGGTCCGGTCAAGGAACCCGCCGATCCCGGCGCTCGTCGCCTGCACCCAGCGCAGCCGCGGGCAGTTGGCCGCCATGTCCGCGGGCGCCTGCCAGTCGAAGTCGAAGCTCACGTCGGCCTGTCTCCGCAGGGCGGCCCAGGCGCTGAGCTCGGCCGTGGAGAGTTCTCGGGCCACCCCGGTGTGGTCCGCCGGGTAGCGCGGCACCGGTAGCAGGCCGGGCTCGTAGAGCACGGACACGTGGGGGTCCGCCGCCTCGATGCGGGCCACGTGCCGTGGCTCAAGCGGGGAGGCGATCAGGACCCGCAACTGATCATCTGGCATCAAGTTTCCGCAGGTTCAGAGTCGATTGTCGACTGTCAGCGACTATCGCTGGCGTGACCGCTGCTCGTCAAGGCCGCGAGGTGGCCGGCGGCCTGGGCCGCGCAGCAGGCCGGCCGCGCGGCCTTCCCGCCGCTGACTTAGCCATACTGTGACCGATAACCAGGCCGGGCGAATTTATTCCAGTCATGTTTCGGATGCCCCCGTACCCGTTGACGCCTCGCCGACTCGTTTCTACAGTAGTGCCACTTGTCGACAATCGACGAAATGAGGGCGGAGATGTCTCAAGGCTTCAGGTCCCGCCTGCTGAGCGCCGGCGTGATCGCGCTCGCACTCACCGCGACCGCCTGCAGTAGCAGCAGCAGTAGCAGCGGCGGCGGTTCCAGCACTTCCGGCACGCTGAGCACCCTGACGATCGCGAACGCGGTCAAGGTCGACACGCTCGACCCCGAGGCCAACTCGGTGAACGAGTCGATCTGGCTGGACCAGAACCTCTACAGCCGGCTGCTCCAGCCCAACGCGACCGGCACCGGGCTGCTCCCTGACCTCGCCACGTCCTGGACGATCTCGAACAAAGGGCTCACCTACACCTTCCACCTGCGGCCCAATGCGGAGTTCTCCAACGGCATGCCGCTCACCGCCAGCGACGTCGTTTACTCGATCCAGCGGTCACGTGCCTTCAAGGGCGGCTGGGGCTTCCTGCTGACCCCGGTCAAGACCATCACCGCCCCGGACGCGCACACCGTGGTGATCACGCTGTCCCAGCCGCACGCGCCGCTGCTGGCGGACCTCGCCATGTACGCCTACTCCGTGGTCCCGGAGAAGCTGGTCAAGGCGCAGGGTGCGGCCTTCTTCACGCATCCGGTCGGCAGCGGGCCGTTCATGGTCACCTCCTACAACCCCGACACCGAGGTGGACCTGGCCCGCAACCCGCACTTCTATGGCATCACGCCCAAGATCTCCAAGGTCAAGATCCTCATCATCCCCAACGACAACACCCGGGTGCTCGAGCTGGAGAGCAAGAAGGTCGACGTTATCGAGAACCCGCCGGGGAACCTGGTCACCGAGATCGACAAGACGCCGGGCCTGAGCGTGCAGCTCTTCCCGTCTACCCGGGTGGACTTCATCCAGCTGGACGAGCACTACGCCCCGTTCAAGAAGGCGGCGGTCCGGCAGGCGCTGAACTACGCGATCAACAGGAACGCGATCGTCAAGCTCGCCTACCAGGGCCACGCGGTCCCGGGCGCCTCGTTCATGCCCTACCGGATGGAGTTCTACGACAACTCCATCAGGCCGTACCCCTATGACCCGGCCAAGGCGAAGCAACTGCTCGCCCAGGCGGGCTACCCGCACGGGTTCACCACCTTCCTGATCACGGTCAGCGGCGACGTGGCCGGGCAGGCCGAGGCCGTGGTGATCAAGCAGGAACTGGCCGCGGTCGGCATCACCGTGAACATCCAGTCCTACGAGCTGACCACCGCCTACAGCAAGGAGGACGGCGGTCACTCGCAGATGGGCGAGCGGTACTGGACCAACGACATCATCGATCCCGACGAGGTGGCCACGTTCGGCGCGGACTGCCAGGGCGGCGCCAACGCGTTCAGCAGCTACTGGTGTGACACCCCGACCATCAACGCCGTCAACCAGGCCCGCAGCGAACTGAACAGCGCGACCCGCCAGCAGCTCTACAGCCAGGTGCAGCAGGCCGTCTACACCCAGTCACCGTTCATAGTGGTGGACTACAGCCCGTACCGCTACGGGGTCGGCGACTGGGTGCATGGGTTCCACGCCACCCCGCTCGGCAACTATGACTTGTCCCTGGAGACGCTCACCGTGAGTTCGCACTAACGGCGCGGCTAGGGAAGACAGGCAGCTCGTGAGCCGGTTCGGGTCGCTGCCCCGGCGCCTGGTGCACGTGGTCATCGTCCTGTTCGGCATCACGCTGGTCACGTTCTTCCTGCTCCGGCTGATCCCCGGGGACCCGGCGCTGGCGATCCTCGGCAGCAGCTACACCCACGCCCGGGCCCAGGCCATCGACTCTGGCCTGGGCCTGAACCGGCCCATCTGGTCGCAGTACGCGCTGTTCATGAACCGCCTGTTCCACGGCAGCCTGGGATTCTCGTTCTTCTACCACGAGTCCGCCACCACGGTGATCCTGAACCACATCCCGCCGACCCTGTTCCTGATCGCCTACAGCGCCGTGCTGGCCGCCCTGATCTCGCTGCCCATCGGGTTCTTCGCCGGGCTGCGCCGCGGCCGGGCGGTCGACCAGGTGTCGCGGGTCTTCTTCACGCTCAGCTTCGCGATGCCCGCATTCTGGCTCGGCATCATCTTCATCCTGATCTTCAGCGTGCACCTGCCGGTGTTCCCGATCAGCGGCTTCGGCTCGGGCCTGGTCGGCCACCTCTACTACCTGTTCCTGCCGGCGCTCACCATCTCCCTGGGCTTCTCCACCGTGCTGGTCCGCAGCCTGCGCACGTCGACCATCACCACGCTGCGCGCCGAATTCGTGGACACCGCCCAGATGAAGGGCATCGCGTGGAGCCAGGTGCTGCGGCGGCACGTGTTCCGCAACGCGGTGCTTGCCGTCGTCGCCGTGTACGGCGTCAACCTTGCCTACCTGATCAGCGGCACGGTCCTGGTGGAGAACGTCTTCTCGCTGCCCGGCCTGGGCACGCTGCTGGTCAACTCGGTCTCCGACCGTGACTACCCGGTCGTGCAGGGGGTGACGCTGGTGTTCGCGGTGCTCATCGTCGGCATCAACCTGCTCACCGATGTCGCCCAGGCCGCGCTGGACCCCAGAATCGGCCAGGAGATCGGAACATGAGCGCGGGATGGGCGGCCAGCCCCTCGGAACTGCTGATGAAGGCCGCGACCCGCGCCTCGGCGCGGCGCCGCAGCGCGGTGCGCCGGCGGCTCACGCTGATCGCGGGGCTGGCCATGCTGGTCCTCGCGATAGCCGCGATCACGCTCGCGCCGATCCTGGTCAGCCAGCCGCCCAACACCATCGACGCGCTCAATACGCTCGCCCCGCCGCTGACCCCAGACCACCTGCTCGGCACCGACCAGTTCGGCCGGGACGTGCTGTCCCGGATCCTGTACGGCGGCCGCATCGACCTCGCGATCGCGTTCGGCGCGACCAGCGTCACCCTGGTCAGCGGCACGATCATCGGGCTGGTTGCCGGTTACCTGGGCGGCCGCTGGGACAGCGTCCTGATGCGGATCGTGGACCTCTTCTTCGCCTTCCCGTTCCTGGTCCTGGTCATCGCGATCATCGCGATGCTCGGGCCGAGCATCTTCAACATGTTCGTGGCGATCTGGATCACCAGCTGGGTCGCCTACGCCCGGATCATGCGCGCCCAGACCGTGGTCGCCAAGCGGCAGCAGTACGTGCTGGCCGCCCGCGCCCTCGGGTACGGGCGGCTGCGCGTCATGTTCCGGCACATCCTGCCCAACTTCGCGTCCGCGGTGATCATCTTCTCGATGGTCGACGCGGTCGGCAACATCATCCTCGCGGCCTCGCTCGGGTTCCTCGGGCTCGGGGCGCAGCCACCCGCCCCGGAGTGGGGAACAATGATCTCCGACGGCCAGAACTACATCCTGTCCGCCTGGTGGCTGGCCACCATCCCGGGACTGGCGGTTGTGTTCGTGGGCATAGCGTTCAGCCTGATCGGCGACGGGCTCGCCGACCTGCTGCGGGCGGGTGACCGGTGAGCGCGCCGCTGCTCACGGTCCGGGACCTGCGCAGCTACCTGGCCACCGACCAGGGGGTGGTGCGGGCGGTGGACGGGGTGTCGTTCACCGTCGGCGAGGCCGAGATCGTCGGCATCGTGGGCGAGAGCGGCTCGGGCAAGTCGGTCACCTGCCGGACGATCGTGGGCCTGATGCCGTCCGGCATGACCCACATCAGCGGTGAGGTGATCTATCACCCGCACGGCGATGCGAGCATATTGACCGCCCGCCAGGCCGAGCTGCAGTCGTTGCGCGGCAGCCAGCTGGCGATGATCTTCCAGGACCCGATGACCGCGCTGAACCCCGTGGTCAACGTGGGCGATCAGGTCATCGAGGCCGTTCAGGCGCACGCGAAGGTATCCACCGGCGAGGCCCGTTCGCGCGCGGTCAGCCTGCTGCGGCGAGTTGGCATCCCGGCACCGGAACAGCGGATGCGCGACTACCCTTTCCAGTTCAGCGGGGGCATGCTGCAGCGGGCGCTGATCGCGATCGCGCTGGCTTCCTCGCCCCGGTTGCTGCTCGCCGACGAGCCCACCACCTCGCTCGACGTCATCATCCAGGACCAGATCCTGAGCCTGCTGCTTGACCTGCAGCAGGACACAGGCATGAGCATGATCCTGGTCAGCCACGACCTCGCAGTGATCAGCGAGGTGTGCGACCGGATCCTCGTCATGTACGCGGGACAGGTGGTGGAGGAGGGGCCCGCCGCCGACGTCATCACCGCGCCCCGGCACCCCTACACCCGGGCCCTGCTCGACGCGGTGCCGCAGGGCGAGCAGCGCGGCCAACTGCGGAGCATCACCGGATCCCCGCCGAGCCTCATCGACGTGCCGGGCGGATGCCGGTTCGCCCCCCGGTGCCGGCTCGCGACGCAGGAGTGCCTGTCCTGGGAGACCGAGCTAATCGAGATCAGCGGGCCCGGGCGACTGGCCCGCTGCCTGCGGCACGACGAGGTGGAAAGGTCACCGCAATGGCAGGCAAGCGACTCGGCATAGGCGTGATCGGGGCGGGCCGCTGGGCCGGCTGGGCGCACCTGCCCGGCTGGGCCAGGGATGACCGCTGCCGGATCGTCGGCGTGTGCGACATCGATCCGCAGCGGGCCGCGGCCGCGGCCAGGACCTACGGCGCGGACGTGGCCACCGGCGACTACGCCGAACTGCTCAAACGCGACGATATCGACATCATCGACGTGGTCACCAGGGACAGCGAGCACTTCGAGATCAACTGCGCGGCGGTCGAGGCGGGCAAGCATGTGCTGAGCGAGAAGCCCGTCGCCCACGACCATCACGACGTCGCCATGGTGGCGGCGATGGCAGCCGAGCGCGGCCTGAAGACCAAGGTGGGCTTCACGTTCAGGTACAGCCCGGCGGTCCGCTACATGAAGGACATGATCGCCCGGGGCGACCTGGGCACGCCGTTCATCTTCAACGCCTACGAGCAGAACTCGCAGTGGCTGCGCCCGCAGACGCCGTTGCGCGGCAGGGAGCGTGCGGGCTCCGACCGGATCCAGGTGGCCTCGCTGGAGGGGTACGGCGCCCCGGTCATCGACATCGGCCACTGGTTCATGGAATCCGACCTCACCGCGGTGGTCGGCGTGCTGCGCAACTTCGTCCCGGAGCGGATCGCCGCCAGCACCGGGGCCATGGCCCGGTTCAACATCGACGACGGGGACATCTTCATCGGCGAGTTCGCCAGCGGCGCCATCTGCTCGGTGCAGAGCAGCTTCGTCACCGTGGGGAACTACCCGGGCATCGAGGTCCGCGTGTACGGCAGCGAGGGTGCCGCCATCGCCAGGCTGGTCGAGGAGCGCGGCATCTGCGAGACGCTGCACGTCGCCTCGCCCGACGAGGTGGAGTTCCGCGAGATCGAGATCCCGGCGGGCTACTACCCTCCGGGCGGGACCCCGCGGGAGCCGTGGCGGACCCTCTACTACGCCAACCTCACCGCGAACTTCGCCAGCGAGGTGCTCGGCGAACTCCCGGGGAACGAGGGCAACTTCGACGACGGCCTCTGGGTACAGCAGGTGATCAACGCCGTGGAACTCTCCCACCACGAACGGCGCTGGGTGAGCCTGCCGCTCGACGGCGGCGAAGCGCCCGCGAGGGAGGAGATGAAATGAGCGCGCGGTGGGGGATCCTGGGCACGGCCAACATCGCCAGGGCCCAGTTCCTGCCCGGGCTCCGTGAGGCCGGCGGGGTGGCCGCGGCCGTGGCCGGCCGGGACGCCGGCCGGGCCGAGCAGTACGCCAGGGACAACGGCATCGACCGTGCCGTCTGCGGATACCAGAACCTGATCGACGACCCGGACATCGACGCCCTCTACATCCCGCTGCCCAACTCCTTGCACGCCGGGTGGACGCTGCGCGCCCTGGCCGCGGGCAAGCCGGTGCTGTGCGAGAAGCCACTGTGCGGGAACCTCGGCGACACCCTCCGGGTGCTCGACGCGGCACGGCAGAGCGGCACGCTGCTCTGGGAGGCGTTCGTCTTCGCGTTCCACCGCCAGATCGCCCAAGTCAGGGACCTGGTGACCGGCGGGGCGATCGGCGAGCTGATGGAGATCAAATCCAACTTCCACTTCCAGCTCAGCGACCCGGGCAACATCAGGTACTCACGCGAACTGGAGGGCGGTGCGCTCAACGACGTCGGCTGCTACCCGATCCGGCTCGCCGCCGAGTTCTTCGGCGTCCAGCACGAGGCCGCATGGGCCGGCGCCACCTGGGGCGGCGACGGCGTCGATGTGGACACCTGGGGCGTGCTCGAATACCCGGGCGGGCGGCGGCTGCACCTGTCTTGCGGGCTTGGCCGCAGCTACGACACCCACAGCAGCCTGGAAGGCACCGCCGGGCGGATTCAGCTGAGCAACCCGTTCCACCCTGGCCCGGCGGACAGCTACCAGGTCATCGCGGCGCGTGCCGAGCCCGTCAGCCACCCCGCCACGGCGGGGGAGGCCTCGTTCACCGCCGCGATCCGGCACATCAACGCGGTGCTGGCCGGCCAGGACGAGCCCCGGCTGCTGGCGGTCGACACTGCCCTCGGGACCGCCCAGGCCCTGCATGACCTGACCCTGTCCTTCACCGCGCGGGCGGCTCTGCCCGGCGGCTGACCGGCGGGCACAAGGCTGAACCGGCTCACGGCAGGGTCGGGGGCAGGCCCGATCAGAGGCGGTCGTCCCCTGGCTCGAGGAGCCTGCCGCTCTTCGACAGGTCCGGGTCGGTGCATGCGGAGAGGTTGAAACAGCAGGGCCGTCTCTTCCCGCTCTGCATCTTCGAGATGCTCACGTCGGCCCGTCGTCTGCGCGTGTCAGGGTTCTTCGTGGCGTTGACCCAACGCGCCCATTCCCAGCGCGCCATCGGGGTGATCTCGTTCCACAGGTTCTGGATCTTCTGCGGGGCAGCTGCCAGAGCTGTCGCAAGATCCTGGGGCACGCTCGGCTCTGGCCAATCCTTGGTCACCTCGATGTCGAGCGCCGCGGTGTCACCCGCGGTGATGCCAGCAGCGTGTTGCAGCGTGTCATCGACCCTCATCCAGTGGCCAGAATTTCCGTCTGGTTCGAGCACCGTCTGGAACTCGACACCATTGATCGTTCCGTGGACGGCCACCTGCCCGCGCGAGGGCAGGTCCTTGCTCGCCGTCTCAGGCAGCCGCAGCACAGTCGATGTGTCGATCGTGGACAGCGTGGCGTCGACGCGAATGGTCGCTCCCTCTGTGCTGCTAACGGCGGAAGACCGCCCTGATGCTCTCGCCGACGATGCGGGCGCCGACGGCGGTCGCGGCGCCACCGATCACGCCCTTGGTGATGGTGTCCTGGTGCTCGGTGCCGAATTTCCTTGCCGTAGCGATGACCGGGTCCGCCGCCGCATGGAAGCCCGCGTCAAAGGGGCCCGAGCCGCTCGCGGCATCGTAGGAGCCCTTGGCTATCCCGGCAGCTATGGCAACCGGCGCCGCGGCAACGGCGATGGCACCCGCCCAGAACCCGTTCGTCTGCTCCACCGCTGACTCCTTCCCACGGCCTGCCGGAGGCAGCCTATCTATGCCGAAGTATAAATCCGCGCGCAAGGCGTTTCGCCCCGTGGCGGGTCCGGTCCTAGCATCGTGTTATGACCGCGCAGGGGGATCTTGACCGGGCCAGGATCGGGGAGTTGCACGCCCGGGAGGTGGCGCGGTTCCAGCAGGCCCGGCCCCGGTCGCGGGCCATGATCGCCCGCGCGCGCGAGCACATGCCTAACGGCACGCCGATGGCCTGGATGGCCTTTCACAGCGACCAACTGGTCTACATCGACCACGGCCAGGGCCCCGGCTTCACCGACGTCGACGGGTTCGGCTACCTCGACTTCAACGCCTCCGATCTGGCGATGTTCTGCGGGCACGCGAACCCGGCGATCGTGGCCGCGGTCCAGGCGCAGGTGGCACGGTCCACGCAGTTCCTGCTGCCGACCGAGGCTTCGGTGACGGTGGCAGAGGAACTCGCCCGCCGCTATCCCGTCGGCCAATGGCAGTTCACCCTGTCCGCCACCCAGGCCAACACCGAGGCCGTCCGGCTGGCGAGGGCCGCTACCGGGCGCGAGGTGATCCTGCTGTTCCAGGGGCACTACCACGGCCACTTCGAGGAAGGCCTGGTCGACCTGGACGGCGAGCAGGTCGCCGCGCTGGAGCGTGGCCTGTCCAAGGGCGTCACCGGCCGGGTCCGTATTGCCCAGTTCAACGACCCGGGCACGGTACAGGCAGCGCTGGAGCCCGGTGACGTCGCCCTGGTGCTGACCGAGCCTGCGATGAGCAACAACATCCACCTGCTACTGCCCGAGCCCGGCTGGCATGCGGCGCTGCGCGACCTGACCCGCAGGCACGGCACCCTGCTGGGCCTCGACGAGACCCACACTCATGTCGTCGGCCCTGGCGGCGCCACCGGGATGTGGCACCTCGACCCCGACATCGTCACGATCGGCAAGGCGGTGGCCGGCGGGCTGCCGATGGGCGCCTACGGGGTCACCGCCGAGCTGGGTGAGCAGCTGGATGTGAAGCACCACGTCGCCACCGGCGGCACCCTGTTCGGCAACCCGCTGTCGGCGGCGGCTGCCGTGGCGGCGCTCACCGAGGTGCTGCTCCCCGGCGCCTACGCGCACACCTCGGCCCTGGGCGGCGACCTCGCGGACGGAATCGAGGCGGCGATACGCGCGGTCGGCCTGCCGTGGACCGCGATCCGGCTGGGGCCGCGCAGCGGACAGTGGTACGGGCCCAGGCCCCGCACCGGCGCGCAGGCCTATGCGCTGACCGACGAAATGCTCACCCGGCTGATCCGGATCTGGCTGGCCAACCGCGGCATCTGGGAAGCCCTGCCCGGCGCGGGGCCCACCGTACCGGTCCCGGCGGCCCGTGCCGACGTGGACCGCTACCTCGCCGCGTACGCCGAGCTGCTGGCCGAACTGCGCTGACCGCCGCGGGCCAGGCGACGGGGCCGCGTTAGGCTGCCATCGGCCGGCCCCGTGACAGCCTCAGGAGATTGCCATGGCCTTGACCCCCCCGACCAACGACGATCTTGCCGAGATCGCGGGCCGGTACCGGCTCGGCCTGGGTTCGACTGACATCGAATCGTTCCGGGAGATCATCACCGGCGCGCTGGCGTCCTACGACGCCGTCGAGCGCCTGTATGAGGCGAGCCGGCCCGAGCCGCCGGACCGGCCCTACCGGTGGCCGGACGCGGCCGGGAACGAACTGGGCGCCTGGTATGTGACCACCGAGCTGACGACGGCCCCCGGCGGCCCGCTGGCCGGCCGCCGGGTCGCGATCAAGGACAACATCGAGGTGGCCGGCCTGCCCATGATGAACGGGTCCGCCACGGTCGAGGGGTTCATCCCGCGGCGCGACGCCACCGTGGTGACCCGGCTGCTTGATGCGGGGGCGACGATCGCCGGCAAGGCGGTGTGCGAGGACCTGTGCTTCTCCGGGGGCAGTCACACATCACGGACCGGGCCGGTGCTGAACCCCTGGGACCGGAGCAGGTCGGCGGGCGGGTCCTCCAGCGGCAGCGCCGCGCTGGTCGCCGCTGGCCATGCCGACCTGGCACTCGGAGGCGACCAGGGCGGCTCGGTCCGGATTCCCAGCGCCTACTGCGGCACGGTGGGGCACAAGCCGACGCACGGCCTGGTGCCCTACACCGGCGCGTTCCCGATCGAGAACACCCTCGACCACCTGGGCCCGATCACCCGCACCGTGCACGACGCGGCGCTCATGCTCGGTGTGCTCGCCGGCCGGGATGGGCTGGACCCGCGCCAGCGGGCGGAGCACCTGCCGGGAGACTTCCTCACCGGCCTGGAGGCGGGCGCCGCCGGAATCCGGATCGCCGTGGTGGCGGAGGGATTCGGCATCCCGGGCCTGTCGCAGCCCGGCGTCGACGGATGCGTCCGCGCCGCCATCCGCACCCTGGAGGCGGCCGGTGCCAGTGTCCGGGAGGTCAGCCTCCCGTGGCACCGTGACGGGCTGCACGTGTGGAACGTCATCGCCACCGACGGGGCGACCAACCAGATGATCGACGGCAACGGGTACGGGATGAACGCCCCCGGCCTGTATGACCCCGAGCTGATCGGCCACTACGCCCGGGGCCGCAGGGAGCACGGCGCGCAGATGTCCGAGTCGCTGAAGCTGACCATGCTGTGCGGCCGCTACGCCATCGACCGCGGTGACGGCCGGCACTACGCGATGGCCAGGAACCTTGCCCTGGAACTGGCCGCCGCCTACGACGCGGCCCTGGCCGGCGCGGACGTCCTGGTGCTGCCGACGCTGCCGGTCGTCGCCTCACCACTGCCGGCGCCCGATGCCAGCCGCGAGGAGAAGCTCGCCCGGTCGCTGGAGATGATCGCCAACACGGCACCGTTCGACGTCACCGGGCACCCCGCCACGTCCGTGCCGGCCGGTCTTTCCGGCGGGCTGCCGGTCGGCCTGATGATCGTCGGCCGGCATCTCGCGGATGGCACCTGCCTGCGCGTGGCACGGGCGTTCGAGAACGCGGTCGGCGGCTTCCCCGTGCCGCCGGGCTACTGAGCGGCCAGCCCGGTCACAGGAAGTTATTGGGCCAGATCATCGTCCGCCACATGTGCGCGACGGGGGAGCCGTCGAACCCAAGCCCCTCCGCGGGCTGGGCGAAGTTGCGGCCGATCACGTCCTCGAACTCGCTGAAGTCGACGACCGCGGCCGGGTCAAAAGAGTAGATGTCGTTGATCGTGATCAGCCGCGACGTCATGTACCAGCGGTGCTTGCGGGCCGCCTCGGCCTCGCGGCAGAGGTAGGCGGGCGGGCGGTAGTCCGGGCCGAAGTACTCGATGTAGGCCTGCGGATAGGTGTATCCCACCGAGTCGTCCGCGAAGTAGCGCAGCGCTTCGTGCTTCTGGATGGCCCACGCCACCTCCTCATCGACGTAAGGGGCAACCATCTGCGCGCCCCAGTAGCCGTGATTGGCGGAGATCAGCCCGGCGATGGCGATGTCGTGCAGCAGGCACGCCATGATCACCTTCTCGTCGAGCCCGTGCTCTCGCGCCAGCGTGGCGCTCTGCAGCATGTGGTTGGTACCGGTCTTGCTGAGGCGCAGTGCGAAGAAGTCCTTCAGCGCGGGGCGCTCCGGCATCGCGGGCAGCGCCGGGTTGTCGCCCATCATGACAAGCGCGTCCGGGCCGCGCGCCTGCGTCATCAGGGCGCCCTGGCAGCCGTTCAGCGGCGTGCCCATGGTCGCCACGGCCGGCGGCACGATGACGCGGCGCCTGCGGTCCACCGCATCGTCCAGCGGCTCACGGATCCAGTTCGCCAGCCCTGCCTCGCGAACCGAGGCCGGCAGTTCGGCGGGAGGCACCTGGGCCGAGGGCGGCGGTGCCGTCGCGGGCTCTGGCATGCGACCACGTCCTTCCGGGCACGCCCGCCGCCGGAGCGGATGGGTCACCGGCGGCGCGGCGTGACTGCCCTTTGTGCCGACTCTAAGCAACCAGGGCGGATCCGCGCACCGTGCCCCTGCCTGGAATTCCGCCAGCGGTCCGGCGTACCGTGCACGAACGGGCCGTGCCAGGCGAAGGAGGCCCCGGATGCGTTCATGATCGGATTCCTGGTCAGCCGGGGCGACGTCCGCAAGTCCGACATCGATAAGTACCTCGCCGCTCTGCGGCGGGCGCAGCAGGAGATCGACCTGCGCCCTGAGGCGTACAAGCATTACCACCTGCGGGCCGTGCCGGAGAAATACCGCGACCAGGTGGACGTGCGGGCTTTCGGCACCGGCGAGCGGATCGTGTTCCTTCCCTACACCAGGGAGGTCTTCGCCGCGACCCAGGAATGGGCACAGGACCGGGACCTCTTCCCTGAGATGCCGCCGTCGCTGGCGAGCTACGACGAGGCCGCCCTGGCTTAGCAGGGGCCGTCGCGTCCCGCGGGCGGTCGCGGCACGGGTGAGGCCCTAGTATCGAGCCGATGCGGCGCGAATCTTCCACCATGGTGGTTCTGGTCGGGGAGGCAGGCGAGGGGCTGCTTGCCGAGCTTGGCCGGTCAGGGAATGTCTCGGTCGCGCGCGCTCCCGCTGTCGGCCAGCCGGCCGGGGCGCAGCCCGCGCAGCCGCGGCCAGCATGGCAGGTGGGCGCACTGGCGATGCGGGAGGCGGCCGGGCGGCAATCGGCCTATGTGATCGTGCCCGACGACCCGCTGGCCGATGTGGCGGCCGCCTGGCGGGCGATGTGGGACGTGGCCAGCGGGCCCGGCGCCGTAGCCGCCTTCGAGGAGCACGCTGCGGAAACGCTGGCCGCATGGCGGGGCAAGCGATTCGAACTCCCCGACTACTACCTGGTGGTGGCCGCCGCGCAGGCCGAAGGCATGGGCCAGGACCTGTATCTCGGCCCGCTGCGGGCCAGCCGGCCGCGCCGGGTCGTGGTCGCAGCGACCGGCGACGGCCCGGGTCAGGCCGGCCGGGTGCTTGATGCGCTGCGATCACTGGAGCACGGGCCGTGGTGGCCGCCCCTCGGCGAACTGATCGAGGCGGCCCGCCGGTTCTATGCCGGCGGCCTGGCCGAGACGCAGGCGGCGCCTGCCTCCATGGCCCGCTGACCGCCGCCGCGTCAGCGCAGGCCGGCTCGCTCCACCTGCGCTTGGCAGAACGGGCATGCCGTCCGGTCGGCCCCCGCCGGAAGGGTCATGACGGCGCCGCACGACGCGCGGGGGATCTCGGCGGTGCCCAGGTCCATCGTGCGGCCGCAGCCCTCACAGATGATGGCTGTGGCACCGGGCAGCGCGCTGAACTCGCCGCCGCAGCCGCCGCAGTGGCGCGGCTGGCCGTCCTCCGCCCGCCCTCGGTCGGCTCCTCCGGCTTCCGCTTGAACAGGCCCATGACCGCCTTGCCCCCTGACGTCCCCAACTCGGCAAGTCGAGTATGCACCGGCCCGGACCGGGATGTCAGGCTCGGGCGGCACCGGACCGCGTTCTGGCAGTGATACGTGCGGGGCCTGGCAGCGGGCTGGCAGCGCACGGTGCGGGCCCTGTCAGTGGCATGGCCAACCATGGACCGTGACGGACAGGAGAGGGAAACCATGACCAACGCGATAGAAGCAAGTGGCCTGGTCAAGCGCTTCGGTAAGACCACCGCGCTGGCCGGGGTGGACCTGGTGGCCCGGCAGGGCACCGTGCTGGGCGTGCTCGGGCCGAACGGCGCTGGCAAGACGACGGCGGTGCGGATCCTGGCCACCCTGCTCCGTCCGGACGGCGGGCAGGCCCGGGTGTGCGGATACGACGTCGGGCGCCAGGCTCATCAGGTGCGCCAGCTGATCGGCCTCACCGGCCAGTACGCCTCGGTGGACGAGGGGCTGTCCGGGATCAACAACCTCATCATGATCGGCCGGCTGCTGGGCCAGACCCGCCGCCAGTCCCGCGCCCAGGCGAGCGAACTGCTGGAGCGGTTCGGCCTCACCGACGCGGCCGGGCGGCCGGTCAAGACCTACTCCGGCGGCATGCGGCGACGGCTGGACCTGGCCGCCAGCCTGGTCGGCCGGCCCCGGGTGCTTTACCTGGACGAGCCGACCACCGGGCTGGACCCGCGCAGCCGCAGCGATGTGTGGGACATAGTCCGCACCCTGGTCGCCGACGGCGTCACCGTGCTGCTCACCACGCAGTACCTGGACGAGGCGGACCAGCTTGCCCACGACATCGTGGTCATCGACCACGGAAAGGTGATCGCCACAGGAACGCCCGACGAGCTGAAGGACAAGGCCGGCGGGCAGGTGCTCGAGGTGGAACCGGCCGACCGGAACCTGCTGGAGGTGGCCGCCGCGGTGCTCGCGAACCGGACCGGAGCGGTGCCGGACGTCGATGCCGACTCGGGCCTGGTGCGTGTCCCGGTGGCCGACGCTGCCGTGCTGCCGGCCATCATCCGCGAACTCGACGAGGCGCGGGTGGAACTCGCCGAGTTCACGCTGCGCAAGGCCAGCCTGGACGAGGTCTTCCTCGGCCTCACCGGCCCGGACCCGGCCGATAGCGAGAACGACGACGACAAAGGCAAGACCCGAGAACTGGAAAGGAGCCCACGGTGACCATGGCAACCCTGCCCTTCGCCGAGCCGGCGCCACGGCTCAACCCGCTGACCGGGCTGCGCCACACCTTCACCCTGACCTGGCGAAGTGTGCTGAAGATCAGGACCAACATGGAGGACGTCGTCGGCCTGAGCCTGCAGCCGATCATGTTCCTGCTGCTTTTCACCTACGTGTTCGGTGGCGCGATCGCCGGTGGCACCCACGCCTACCTGCAATATGCCCTGCCCGGGCTGCTGGTGCTGACCGTGGTGTTCGCCACCCTGGGCACCGGCCTGATGCTCAACCAGGACATCACCGGGGGAGTGTTCGACCGGTTCCGCTCGCTGCCGATCGCCCGCTGGGCGCCGCTGGGCGGAGCCGTCCTCGGCGACATGGTGCGTTACATGATCTCGGTGGCGATCACCCTCGGCTTCGGGATGGTGCTTGGCTTCCGGATCGAGACCAACCCGGTGTCGGCCATCGCGGCCTGCCTGCTGCTGCTCACCTTCGCCTTGGCCATGTGCTGGGTGTCGGCGCTGATCGGCATGCTGGTGAAGACCCCGCAGGGCGTGCAGATGTTCGGCTTCCTGGTGATGTTCCCGCTGGTCTTCGGCAGCAACCTGCTGGTGCCCGCCGCGACGATGCCGGGGTGGCTGCAGTCGTTCGTGAAGGTCAACCCGATGACCGACCTGACCAGCGCCGTGCGCGGCCTGCTGACCGGCGGGCCGGTCGGCACGGCGGCGCTGCACTCGCTGCTGTGGGCGCTGGGCATCTTCCTGGTCTTCGCGCCGCTCGCGGTGCGTGCCTACCGCCGCCGGACCTGAAGCGGTGCTGGCCCGGCGCTGGTCACGCGCTCGCGGAAGGCTGGAACCAGCCTTCCGCGAGCGCCAGTGCTTTCTCCCGTGGCAGGCTGCGGCCGCGCTGGTAGGCGGCGTCGAAGTCCGCCTCGCCCAGCCGCTGGCTCGCGGTGTCCCTGGCCTCGGGGGCGTCCAGGCTGCTGTGGTCGAAGGCGCCGCGCATCGAATGCGCGGCGCCGAGCAGGACCGCGGCCCGCTCCGCGCCGGACCGGCTGGTACCGGTCCACAGCATGGCCGCGGCGATGCCATCCATCACGATCGCGACGGCCGCCAGGTCCTGGCTGTCGGCCGCCAGGCGGAGGGCCTCGGCCAGCCGGGCCCGTCCGCCGGTGACGTTCCCGGTCCGGATGCTCGCCAGTGCCGCCCTGTTGATGGCCTGCGCCCGGAATGACCGGATCATCGGGGAGCCCTTGCTGGCCATCTGGGCATCCAGTTCGCTGCTGATCCGGGCGCACTCGGCCAGGTCACCGCGCAGCCAGGCGAGTTCGGCCTGGATGTAGCTGATCCACAGGTCGCTCTCTGTCTCGCCCTGCCCGCGGGCGGCCCGTTGCGCCCTGGCCATATCGGCGAGGGCACCGTCGTAGTCCCCCATCCGGCTGCGGGACTTGGCCAGGGTGGCATACATCTGCGCGGTGTCTTCCCAGTCGGTCAGCGCCCCGCTCAGTTCCACGGCCCGCTCCAGGGCGGCGATCGCCCGGGCGTGATCCCCGTCGAGCATGGCAAGCTCGGCCTGCCCGGCGCACGCCAGCGCGGTGCCCCACCGGTCGCCGAGCGCCTCGAATCCGGCGAGCCCCTCGGCGCACCAGCGGGTCACGTCGTCCAGGCGGCCCAGGCTCATCGAGAAGAACGCGCACATGAGCCGGGCACCTGCCCTGATCCACGGGTCGGGCGAGTCAAAATGCGCGGCGAGCAGCCCCAGCGCCCGGTCCGGATCCTGCTTCTCATACAGCGCGAGCATCGCGGCCCCGACGATCACCAGCGGATGCAGCGGGCGGCCATCGTCCGCCTCGCCGCCGGTGCCGGTCCCCGTGGTGATCAGGTACTCGACGTCCGCGAGTGGCTCCTTGACCGCGGTGAGGTCCCAGGAGAAGTTGACCATGGTCAGCGCGCAGACGGCCCGAGCGTGCACCACCGCGATGTCGCGCTCGGTACCGGATGCGGGCGTGCTGATCGCCAGGATCTCCCTGGCCATCGTCCCGGCCTCCCGGCGCTGCCCGCGCAGCAGCCAGAACCAGCTCAGCGCCTGCCCGAACCGCAGCGCCAGGGCCACGTCGCGGCGGTCGACCGCCCAGCGCAGCGCCGCGTACATGTTGTCCTGCTCCGCTGTCAGCCGCCGCATCCAGGTCTGCTGGCCGGCGGTGCGCAGCATGGGATCGCCGGCCTCGGCCAGCCGCAGGCAATACCCGGCGAACGCCAGGCGCACCTGGTCCTCTTCCCCGGTCTCGGCGAGGCGCTCCGCGCAGTATGCCCGGATCGTCTCCAGCATCCGGTACCGCGGCTCGTCATCCTCGGCCACGGTGAGGAACGACTTCTCCACCAGGCCGAAGATCGCGGGCAGGACGGCCTCCGCGGGCAGCGCGCCGTCCTGGCACACCTGTTCCGCCGCCGCGAGCGTGGCCCCGGCCGGGAAGGT
>DASXKD010000083.1:0-7102 GCA_036497045.1 Streptosporangiaceae bacterium
CCTGGCCGCTGACCTGGCCGCACGGGAGCGGCGGCGTCCTCCGGCTGCTCGCTTTCCGCGCTGCCGGCGTCGCGCAGATACCCGCCACGCGCCTCGATCGCCGTTTCGGCGCCGTCGGCCGCGGGCCAGGCTGCCAGAGCCTCGACCAGGTCGCGGTCGGGCAGGCCCAGTTCGGCGCGGGCGGCATCGACCGCCAGGCCGGGCGCCAGCGGCTCGCGTGCCGCGTGCGCGGCAACCGCCGCGGCCAGCGACTGCCGCAACCGCCTCCAGTACCCCGGGTCGGCCAGCCAGTCTCCGGTGACTGGCGGCGGCAGGTCAGTCAGGCCCATGGCCGACGCCGGGCCGGCGCGCAGCAGCCGATGCCGGCGCAGCAGGTCCGGCGCAGCAGGTATCTCCGGCCAGGATGCCAGCTCCCGCGCCGCGGCCGCGGCGGCGCCGTTGCCACGCAGCCGCGGCGGTGAGACGTCGAGCACGGTCGCGCCGAACACCGTCCGCCCGCTGCCGTGATCCGCGGCCGCACCAGGATCCCGCAGCAGCACCCGGTCGCCGACGTGCAACGGCAGCGGGTGGTCCAGAGTCAGCCTGGCGAACCGGCTGCCCAGCATCCGGGCCCTGACCACGGCACGCGCGGCACCGATGTGCATGGTGAGCCGCGACGGCAGCCGGACGGCTGCGGGCGGCTGCCCCCGCTCCGCCGGGGACGGCGCCAGGCGGACGTCGATCACGCTGGTCACGGTCCAGCGGCCGGGCTGGACGAGCGCCATGCCGCGGCCAAGCTCCCTGGTGCTGACGCCGCGCAGGTTCAGCGCCACCCGGGCAACACCGCCGACCCGGGCAGCCGGTGCGCCGAGCGACTGCACGCCCCGGATCCGCACGGGGCGCACAGCGGGGGCGAGCACCAGTTCGTCCCCGGCCTGCACGGTGCCTGCCTGCAAGGTCCCGGTGACCACGGTCCCGCTGCCCTTGATGGCGAACACCCGGTCCAGCCATAGCCGGACCGCGCCGTCAGCATCCGGCCTGGGAAGCCGCGCGGTGAGCCTGCCGAGCGCGGCGGTCAGTTCGGGCAGGCCCTGGCCGGTGAGCGCGCTGACCGCCACGGCTTCCAGCTCGCCGAGGCTGGTACCCGCGATCTGCCGGGCGGCCTGCCGCAGCGCCGGTCCCGGGTCGGTCAGGTCGGCACGGGTGACCACCAGTACCCCGTGGCGGACGCCGAGGGCGTCGATCGCCGCGAGGTGCTCGGCGGACTGGGGCATCCACCCCCCGTCCGCGGCCACCACGAACATCACCGCGGGCGCCGGGCCCACACCGGCCAGCATGTTCGTTATGAATCGTTCGTGCCCCGGCACGTCGACAAACGCGAGCTCCTCGCCGGACGGAAGTGTCGTCCACGCGTAGCCGAGGTCGATGGTCATGCCGCGGCGCCGCTCCGCCTCCCAGCGGTCCGGCTCCATCCCGGTGAGGGCGCGCACCAGCATCGACTTCCCGTGGTCCACATGCCCGGCGGTGGCGACGACGTGCACCGTTAGTCCCCGGGCGAGGCGCCGTCGCGGGCCGCCGCGGCGAGCACCGCTTCGGCAAGCCGCTCGTCGTCGGTGGGCGCGACGGCGCGCAGGTCGAGCAGGAGCCGGCCACTCTCGATCCTGCCGACGACCGCAGGCAGGCCGCCGCGCCGCACCGCCGGGCCCGACCGCAGGCCGGCTGCCAGCGACTCGGGCAGGGACAGCGCGGCGCTGGGCAGCCGCACACCTGGGCCGCCACCGCCGCCGACGGTGGCGTCCGCCGGCACCACCCGGCAGTCGACCCCGGCGGCGGCCAGCCGCCCGGCTTGTGCCTCGGCGCGCGCCCTGATCGACTCCGGGGTGGCCGCCATGGCCTGGGTGACCGGCGACGCCGGGCCGGTGAGGGTTGCCTCGAGTGCGGCAAGAGTCAGCTTGTCCACCCGCAGTGCCCGGGCCAGCGGATGGCGGGCCAGGCGGGTAACCGTGTCCGCCTCGCCGAGCAGCAGGCCCGCCTGCGGCCCGCCGAGCAGCTTGTCGCCGCTGGCCGTGACCAGCCCGGCGCCCGCGCGCAGCCAGGAGTCGGCGTCGGGCTCATCGGGGAGCAGCGGACTGCGGCGCAGCAGGCCAGAGCCGATGTCACCGACCACAAGCACCCCGAGGCCGGCCAGTTCGCTGACGCCGACCGACGCCGTGAAGCCCTCGATCACGTAGTTGGACGGGTGCACCTTCAGGATGAATGCCGTGTCGGTGCCGATCGCCCGCTGATAGTCGGCGAGCGCGGTCCGGTTGGTGGTGCCCACCTCGCGGATCCGTGCGCCGGTGGACTGCAGCAGGTCAGGCAGCCGGAACCCGTCGCCTATCTCGATCAGCTCGCCGCGGCTGGCGATGATCTCCCGCCCGGCCGCCAGCGCCGTGGCCGCCAGCGCCAGCGCGGCGGCGTTGTTGTTGACCACGTGCACCGCCCCGGCCGCCGGGACCGCCTGTGCCAGAGCGTCAAGCGCGCCAGCGCCGCGGCGGCCGCGCCTCCCCGAGGCCAGATCGAACTCCACGTCCGTGCAGCCCGCCGCGGCCCGCACCGCGTCACGCGCGGCGGCCGATAGCGGCGCCCGGCCGAGATTGGTGTGCACGATCACACCCGTGGCGTTGATCACCGGGGTGAGCGAGGCGGCGGTCGGTGGCAGTGCGGCCACCGCGGTGTCGGCGACGCTCGCCGGGCTGATGGCCCCGGTCCGGGCCAGTTCCTGTGCCTGCGAAACCGCCGCCTTGACCAGCGTCCCGCCCAGCTGCTCGCGCGCCGCGGCCAGCCGGGGGTCGGCCAGCACAACGTCGGTTCTCGGCACGTGACGGCGCTGGTCCACAACCGCGACCCTAACGGGCACCACCCTCAACGGTGGCATCTGCAACCGGAGTTGCAACAACGAGTTCAACGGCTGGCTGGACGCCGGGCGGCTGGTGCCACTGGTACCGACCAGGTTCGCCCGCGGAGCGGCGGCCGAGGCCTGGTAATCGTCAGAGGCCTAGAGGTGAGCCCGGTAGAGCTCGCGGAGCGCTGCCCAGTGCCGGTCGGCCGCCTGGGCGTCATAGGTCGGGTTGTCGGGTATGGCGAATCCGTGCCGGGCAGGGTAGAACTCGACGGTGTGATCGACCCCGGCGCTCGTGAGCGCGCCTTCCAGCAGTGCGGCCTGCTTGGCGGTGAACGAGCCGTCGTCCTGCGCGCCGGCCACGTAGACCGTGGCCGTGATGCGATCCGCGGCCAGGTGCGGGCTCGACGGGTCATCCGCGACCGCTAGCCGACCGCCGTGGAACGACGCCGCCGCGGCGATCTTATGACCGAGCCCGGTCGCGGCGATCAAGGACATGCGCCCGCCCAGGCAGTAACCGGTGGTGCCAATCGCCGATCCGGTCACCTCCGGCCGCGCCAGCAGGAAGTCCCCATAGCCGCCAGCATCGGCGATGACCGCGTCGTTGGTGAGTGGGGCGGCCAGGCCCCGCATCCGCGCCCGCTCGTTGTCATCGGTGAACAGCGTGGCCACGTCGAACGGCGCCCATTGTCCCGCGCGGTAGTAGATGTCCGGGATCAGTACGACATAGCCCATACCCGCCAGCCGGTCGCCCAGGATCCTGAATGTCTCCCGGATCCCGCCCGCGTCGGGGAAGACCAGCACACCGGGCCACGGGCCCGCTCCCTCAGGGACGTGCAGGGTCCCGTTGCTGTGGCCATCGGCTGCGGGAATTTGAACATCGAGGCACGGCATCCGGCTGCCTCCACGAGTAACCAAAGGATCACCAGAAAATATCACCGGGCCGGGCTGGCCCCCGGCGGGGTCCAGATGGGGGTGGGTGGAATGCTCAACACGGCGGACGAATGGCGGATAGGCGGGTAAATGCGCATGGATCCTGTGTCTGGCACTAAGGCGCAACGGCGGCCGGGGGCAACCGCGATGACGGGGTGGCCGGCCAATCCCGTCATATACGAGGTCAACACCGCGGTCTGGCTGACCTCGCTGTCCCGGGCAGCCGGGCGCCGGCTGACCCTGGCGGAGGTGGCGGGTTCCGACTGGGAAGCGGTCACCCCGGCCGGCGTCGACGCGGTCTGGCTGATGGGCGTGTGGGAGCGCAGCCCAGCGGGGCTGGCCGTGACCAGAGCGGATGCCAAGGCGATGGCCTCGTTCGGGGATCTGCTGCCGGACCTGAAACCCGAAGACGTCATCGGATCGCCCTACTGCGTGCGGCGCTATGTGGCTGACCCGATGTTCGGCGGCCCGTACGGCCTGGCCGCGGCGCGCGCCACCCTGGCCGCCCGTGGCGTGCGGCTGCTCCTGGACTACGTGCCCAATCACGTCGCGATGGACCACCCCTGGGTGATGAGCAATCCCGAGATGTTCGTGCCCGGCGATGAGCATGACATCGCCACCGACCCGACGGCCTGGGTATCGGTCGCTGGGCAGGTACTGGCCCATGGCCGCGACCCTTATTTCCCGCCCTGGACCGATGTCGTCCAGCTCAACGCATTCTCACCGACCCTGCGGGCCGCGGCGGCCGAAACCGTTGCTGACATAGCGGGCCAATGCGACGGACTCCGCTGTGACATGGCCATGCTGATGATCAACCGGATCTTCCGGCAGACCTGGGGCGACAGGGCCGGGCCCGAGTCGGCCGGGGAGTTCTGGCCGGACCTGATCGGGGAGGTGCGCAGCAGGCACCCGGACACCTTGTTTGTTGCCGAGGCCTACTGGGACCTGGAGTGGGAGCTTCAGCAGCAGGGCTTCGACTTCTGCTACGACAAGCGGCTCTATGACCGGATCGTCGGCCAGGACGCCACCGGGATCCGGGACCACCTGGGCGCGGACCCGAGCTACCTGTCCCGGCTCATCCGTTTCCTGGAGAACCACGACGAGCCCCGCATCGCCGCCAGTATCCCGGCGGAGGCGGAACGCGCCGCGGCCGTGGCCATCGCCACCCTGCCCGGCGCGACGCTGTGGCACGAAGGGCAGTTCGAGGCCAGGCGCGTGCGGCCACCGGTCTTCTTGTCGCGCCGGCCGGATGAACCGCCAGATCGTGAACTCGCCGACTGGTACCGGTGGCTGCTGGCCATCATCGGCGGCGGCGTGCGCTCGGGCACCTGGCGGCCGCTCGACGCCACCGGGTGGCCCGACAACCAGTCCTGCCGCAACCTGCTCGCCTGGTCGTGGGACGGTGACGGCAGCGGTCACCGGCACGTGGTGGTGATCAACTTCTCCGGGCAGCCGGCGCAGGCACGGGTCCCGCTGAAGTGGCCGGACCTGCCCGGCCGGAACTGGCCCCTCACCGACCTGTTTGCCGGCGAGGTATTCGAGCGGGACGGCGGTGAACTGGCCGGC
This sequence comes from Streptosporangiaceae bacterium, assembly GCA_036497045.1. Lineage (GTDB taxonomy): Bacteria > Actinomycetota > Actinomycetes > Streptosporangiales > Streptosporangiaceae > DASXKD01. The sequence goes on from DASXKD010000083.1 coordinate 5,360, forward strand.
CCTGGGCTATTCGTTGCCTTGGGGCCGTGGCAGTTCCACCTGCTCGCCCTGCCATGATCTGCCGCACATCGCCGGATAAAACCCGAAAGTCACGAATGGGCATCAACGCGTCGCGCGGGACGTTGCGGCGGCGAATCGTGGTGCAACGAAACGAGTCCGCCGCGGGCAGCAAGGCCGCATGACCGGAGCGCCGGGAGAAGTCCGGTCACTGATCCCGGGCCAGGGAACGGGAACGGGCCCGGTCCCTGGCCCGTTCCCTGGCAGGTGGCCGGGCGTAAGCGGTTGGGCTACTGCGCTGCCTGCTCGCCCTCGGTGCCGTGCAGTGCTGCCTGCAGGTCCGCCTCGTCCTGCTTGGACAGGGAGGTCTTCAGGACGGTGCCGCCGTACTTGCTCATCGCCTCGACGGCCTTGTCGGGGGTGACCTTCTCAAGCATCAGGAACAGCGCGGAGGTGCCGGGCTTGACCATGTCGCGCACCTGCTCCTGGAACTGCTTGTCGATGCTGGTCTTGGTCAGCTTGCCCATGAGGGCACCCATCCCGGCGCCGATGGCCAGGCCGAATACCGGGATGAAGAACAGCAGGCCGAACAGGAATCCCCAGAACATGCCCCAGGTCGCTCCGGCACCGACCATGTGGTGGTTGGTGTGGACGTGATAGCTGCCGTCCTCGTCGCGGGAGATCACCGCGATCGCGTCCGGCTGGATAATCAGGTCCTTGGCCAGCCGCCGCGCTTCCTCTGCTGCTGCCTCCGCGGTCGCCTGATCCGGATATCCGATGGCGATCAGGTCAGCCATGGCGCTCACCCTTCCTCTCGATTGGTTGCTGCCCACCTGGTCGGGCCCGTTTGTCGATCATGCTGCTGGTGCGCTGCCGAGTCGTCACCCTCCCGCGGGTGAACTGACCCGAAGCGGTGCCCGCACGGTCAGCAGGCTCAGGCTACAGCCGGTAATCGGTGGGCGAGCAGCTTCGCGGTAAGCCAGGTCAGGCCAGGTCCTCCGCACCCGGCAGGGGAATTCGCCAGCCGCACCCATGCGGCTATGTGGCGCACTCCGTGCCGGGAGGGCTCACCTCAGGACATGCCGTGCGACCACCTGTCGATGCGCTTTCTGGCTGCGTTGCCAATGAGGATGCCGGCGAGCAGCATGGCCACGCTCGCGGCGATCAGTGTGTACGGCCCGGTCAGCCGCGCAACCGCCCACTTGCCGTTCTCGCTCAGGGCTGTATCCGGCTCGGCTGTCGCCGTGCTCATAGGCGTCCCTCCTGTCGGCCGGCCGGTACCCCGCGGCCGGTACCCCGGGTTATGCGAGGGTGGCGACGAGGATCGCCTTGATCGTGTGCAGCCGGTTCTCCGCCTGGTCGAACACGATGCTAGCTGGTGACTTGAATACCTCGCCGGTGACTTCGAGGCCGGAGGTCATGCCGGTGTGCTCCATGATCTCCCGGCCGACGGTGGTGTTCGGGTCGTGGAATGCGGGCAGGCAATGCATGAATTTTACGGCCGGGTTCCCGGTTCGCTCCAGCAGGGCGGCGTTGACCTGGTAGGGGGTGAGCACCCGGACCCGGTCCGCCCAGACGTCCTTGGCCTCGCCCATGGAGACCCATACGTCGGTGTGGATGAAGTCGGCCCCCGAAACGGCTTCGCCCACGTCGTCGGTGATGGTGATGCGCGCGCCGGTACGGCTGGCGATGTCGGCAGCCAGGTCGGCGACGTCCTTGGGCGGGTGGAGTTCCTCGGGGCCGGAG
>DASXKD010000084.1:0-15963 GCA_036497045.1 Streptosporangiaceae bacterium
CGTCGTTGGGCCCGGGCAGGTAGCCGGTGGTGCGGATGAATGCGTAGTTGTCCAGCACGTCGAGGATGCCCGCGATCGGGATGAGCACGTCATCGTCGGTGATCACCGGCTCGGCCTCGCCGCTGCGCTCGCCACGGCGCCGGTTGCGGTTGCGGAACCGGTCCCTGTTGCGCCGCCCGCCGCGGTCGTCGTCGTCGCCGCGGCCACCCTGGTCGGCGGGCGCACCGCCGCGGGAGCCGTCCCGGCCCTGGTCGGACCGCGACTCCGTCTGGTCGCGGGAGTCACGAGAGTCGCGAGCCTCGGCGCTGCGCGGAGCGTCGTCGCGGCGCACGTTGTTGTTGCGGCGCCGGCGCTCCCGCGGGCCGTCACCCGCTGGCTGGCCGTCGCCGGCCGCCTGGCCGTCGCCGGCCGCCTGGCCATTGCCCGTGGCCTCGCGCGCACCGCCGCCGGACGGGGCCTCGCCCGCCGGGGCCGGGGCCGGGGCGCGGACGGTTTCGGCCGCTGGGGCGAACGTCAACTGGGCGGCGGCGCCGCTGGCGCCCGGTGCCGAGCCGGCCCGCATGTCCCGGCCGGACGTGACGGCCTGGCTGCCCTCCCCCGGGGCTGGCTGAATGGGTCTGTCAGGTTCCATGGCTTCCTGCTCACGGTGGCGGGGTGCACCGGCTCCCGCAGGCGTGCCCCGCGTGGCGGAATGGTCAAGTGCGGCGCTCGCGGTCCGCGAGCGCGCGGGGCCGGCGGCCGTGCCGCCCTGCCGGCTCTGGATCGCCTCAATGAGCTGGCTCTTTCGCATCCGGCCTACCCCGGTGATGCCCATGGACTGCGCCACCCGCTGCAGCTCCGGCAGCAGCATGCTGGTTAGTGGACGGCCCGGGGCACGTGCCCCGTCACCCGGCGCCCGCGTTACCGGAGCCGGAGTGGTCGCGGCAGCGGTGCCGGACCGTGGCTCGGGCGGATCAGACCGGTGCGGGGCATCCCCGGGCAGATCCCGGGTACCAGTGAAGAACTCGGTGGGTTCGCTCACGAGGGGTCCTTCCCAGAACTCAGGCGCCGACTACGCGAGCCGGTCGACCCGGTGTTACAGCCCGGTGAGTTGACCGGGCCAAGTTGTGCACCAGACGCGGCCTGGCGCCGTCTCGGGGTGCTGTGTGCCCGCGGAGTCCAGACCATGTTGGCGCCCCCGAAGACGAGAGGCCGGACCGGCCCGCAAAGCACACCCTTCTCGCCCAACCTCGGGTCCTGTCGCACTTCTTCAAGGCCACATCCCACGCCTACAGCGGCGGAGGGTAAGAGGCGGTCCGAAGATTTGTTGACAGGGAATCACCGACCACAGCCGACCATACAGCCGGTAACGCGGCAGATGACGGGCGAGCACCCGCCCCGACGGCGGGGCACCTGGTGCAACACCCAGCTTAACACCATAAGAGCCCACGGGATTCCCTTGACTGTGGTCCGTGTGTCGCCGGATTTGTCGCCCGACCCTGCGTGGACCCTCCCGCAGGGAGCACGCCAGGCTCAGGGTCCTGGTTCGCGTATCGCCTTTGCCGCGCGGTCTCCGGCGCAGGTTCACCGGTCCCGCCGGGCTGGACGGTGGCACCCTGCCGGTCGACCTTGAGGGGGGTTACACGCCAAGCGATACCCGTTTCCCGCGCGATTGAATCCACGGCCGCCAGGCCCGGCCGCGCATCCACCAGGCCAAGTGCCAGCACGCTCGGGCCCGCCCCGGACATCACCGCCGCCACCCCGGCCAGACGCAGCCTGGCCAGCAGATCTGCGGTCGGTGGCATGGCCGCCGCCCGGTATCGCTGGTGCAGGTAATCTTCGGTCGCGTCGAAGAGCACCGAGGGGTCGCGGGTGAGTGCGGCCAGCAGCAGCGCACTGCGGGCCGCGTTGGCCGCCGCGTCCGCGTGCGGGACCGACGCGGGCAGGGCGGCCCGCGCCTCGTGCGTCGCCATGGCGCCGGGCGCCACGCAGGCCACGACGGTGATCGCGGCGAGCACATCGAACCGGAGCAAGCTCACCGGCCGGCCGGCCGGCCCCTCGCCCCGGATCACCTCGGCGCCGGGGATCCCATCGGCCACGGAACCCGTGCACCTGTCCGCCGCGGCGGGCTGCCAGGCGACGGTGAGCCCGCCCGCCAGGCAGGCCGCCACGTTGTCGGGGTGCCCTTCGAGGTCCACGGCCAGCCGCAGCACCTCGATGTCCGGCAGCCGGTCCGCGCCGTCGGCGACCAGGGCCCGGGCGGCCAGGATCCCTGATACCACGGCGGCCGCCGACGAGCCGAGCCCCCGCCCGTGCGGGATCCCGTTGGCGCAGCGCAGCGCGAGACCGGCAGGCTGGCCGCCCAGCCGTGCGAACGCGGCCCGCATCGCCCTGACCACCAGGTGCCGCTCCCCCGCGCCGGCGGTCTCCGCGCCCTCGCCGTGGACCTCCACGGCCAGCCCGCCGCCGGTCACTCTCGCCTCGACCTGGTCGTGCAATCCCAGGGCCAGCCCGAACGCGTCAAAACCTGGCCCCAGGTTGGCGCTCGTCGCGGGAGCCCGCACCACGGCGGGCGACCGTGCCCAGTTCACCGGGCCACCGATCCCATCAGGCCAGCCCAAGTTCGGCCGCCGCGGTGCCCGCGTCCACCGGGATCGTCACCGGCGCGGGCGCGGCGGACACCGCCCAGCCCGGGTCCTTCAGCCCGTTGCCAGTGATCGTGCAGACGACCACGGAACCCGCGTCAAGCTGCCCGTTCTCGCGGGCCTGGAGCAGCCCGGCCACCCCGGCGGCGGACGCAAGCTCGCCGAACACCGCCTCCTTGGCGGCCAGCAGCCGGTAGGCGGACAGGATCCGGCGGTCGGTCACCGAGGCGATCAGCCCGCCCGAGGCGTCCCTGGCCTCCTCGGCCAGGTGCCAGGAGGCCGGGTTCCCGATCCTGATCGCGGTCGCGATCGTGACCGGCGCGAGCACCGGCTCCCCGCGGACGATGGGTGCGGCCCCGCTGGCCTGGAAGCCGAACATCCGCGGCGTCCTCGCCGCCTTTCCCACCTTCGCGTACTCGCGGTAGCCCATCCAGTAGGCGGTGATGTTCCCGGCATTGCCAACCGGCAGGCAGTGCACGTCCGGGGCGTCCCCGAGCGCCTCGATGATCTCGAACGCGGCCGTCTTCTGGCCTTCAAGCCGGTCCGGGTTCACCGAGTTGACCAGGGCGACCGGGTGATCGTTGGCGAGCTTGCGTGCCAGTTCCAGGCAGTCGTCGAAGTTGCCGTCCACCTGCAGCAGCTTGGCCCCGTGCACCAGGGCCTGAGCTAGCTTGCCCAGAGCGATCTTGCCGCGGGGAACCAGCACCGCGCAGGTGAGCCCCGCACGGGCGGCGTACGCGGCGGCGCTGGCGCTGGTGTTGCCGGTGGAGGCGCAGATCACCGCCTTCGCGCCCTGGGCGACGGCCATGCTCACCGCGACCGTCATGCCCCGGTCCTTGAACGAGGCGGTCGGGTTGGCGCCCTCGACCTTGAGGTAGACCTCGCACCCGGTCTGCTCCGACAGCACCGGCGCGGGGATCAGCGGGGTGGACCCCTCGCCGAGGCTGACCACGGGCGCGCCGTCGGGCACCGGCAGCCATTCGCGGTACCGGCGGATGATGCCGCCCCCGTCATTCCTGAAGGTCATTCGTCGCTCTCCCCCTCCACCCGCATCACGCTGGCGACCGCGCGGACCACGTCCATCGCGCCGAGGTCGGCCACGCAGGCGGCCAGCGCGGCGTCGGGTGCCACGTGGGTGACGATGACGAGCTGGGCGTCGTCGCCCCGGCCCTCCTGGCGCACCGCCTTGATCGACACGTCGTGCCTGGCGAACGCCTCCGCGACCCTGGCCAGCACGCCCGGCTTATCGGCCACGTCCAGAGAGATGTGATAGCGGGTCAGCGCCTGGCCAATGGGCAGCGCGGGCAGGTCGGCGTAGGTCGTCGCGTCCGGGCCGCGGGTGCCGGCCAGCCGGTTGCGGGCGACCGCGACGATGTCGCCGAGCACGGCGCTGGCGGTTGGCACGCCGCCGGCGCCGGCCCCGTAGAACATCAGCCTGCCCGCGGCCTCCGCCTCGACGAAGACCGCGTTGTAGGCCTCGCGGACTCCGGCCAGCGGGTGCGAGCGCGGGATCATCGCCGGGTGCACCCGCACCGAGACGCCGCCGTCGCCGCGCTCGCAGATGGCCAGCAGCTTGACCACGTGGCCCAGCGTGCGCGCGCTGGCGATGTCGGCCGGGGTGACCCCGGTGATCCCCTCCCGGTGCACGTCGGCTGCGCCGACCCTGGTGTGGAACGCGAGGCCGGCCAGGATCGCGGCCTTGGCGGCGGCGTCGAACCCTTCCACGTCGGCGGTCGGGTCCGCCTCGGCGTAGCCAAGGGCCTGCGCCTCCTCCAGCGCGTCGGCGAACCCGGCGCCGGAGGTGTCCATCTGGTCGAGGATGTAGTTGGTGGTGCCGTTGACGATGCCGAGCACCCGGTGCACCGCGTCCCCGGCCAGCGACTCGCGCAGCGGCCGCAGCAGCGGGATCGCCCCGGCCACGGACGCCTCGTAGTACAGGTCGGCCCCGGCGGCGCGCGCCGCATCGTGCAGCGTCATGCCGTCCTCGGCGAGCAGCGCCTTGTTGGCGGTGACCACGGCCTTGCCGGACCGCAGCGCGGTGAGCAGCAGGGAGCGGGCCGGCTCGATGCCGCCGATGACCTCTACCACGATGTCGATGTCGTCCCGGCTGACCAGGCCCGGGGCGTCGGTGGTGATCAGCCCCGGTTCCACGCTCACGCCGCGGGCACGGCCCGGGCGGCGCACCGCGACCCCGGCCACCTGCACCGGCGCGCCGACCCTGGCGGCCAGGTCGGCGGCCTGGTCGCCGATCAGCCGGTACACCTCGGAGCCGACGATGCCGCAGCCCAGCAGCGCCACCTTCAACGGCCGTCCCTGACGGTTCATCCCTCATCCAGGCTGAACAGGTCTTCGTGGGTTTCCCGGCGGAGCAGGACGCGGGAGGCGCCGTCGCGGACGCTGATCACCGGCGGCCGCGGCACGTGGTTGTAGTTGCTCGCCATCGAGCGGCAGTACGCGCCGGTGGCCGCCACCGCGACCAGATCCCCAGGCGCGAGGTCGGCCGGCAGGTAGGTGTCCCTGACCACGATGTCCCCGCTCTCGCAGTGCCTGCCGACCACCCGGGACAGCATCGGCGGCGCCGCCGACTCCCGGGAGGCCAGCGCGCACGTGTACTCCGCCCCGTACAGCGCCGTTCGGATGTTGTCGCTCATGCCACCGTCGACGCTCACATAGCTGCGCAGCCCGTCCACGTCCTTGATGGTGCCGACCTCATACAGGGTAACGGTGCCCGGCCCGGCGATCGCCCGGCCGGGCTCGACGGTGAGCCTGGGCACCTCCAGGCCCGCGGCGGCGCACTGGGTGCGCACGATGTCGTGCAGGCTCTGCGCGACCACCTTGATGTCCGCCGGGTCGTCCTGCGGCACGTAGGCAATGCCGAAGCCGCCGCCGAGGTCCAGTTCGCCGATGTGCACGCCGTGTTCGGCGCGGATCCGCACGGCCAGTTCCAGCACCCGGTGCGCCGCCACGTCGAACCCGGCCGTGTCGTAGATCTGCGACCCGATGTGCGAGTGCAGCCCGGCGAAGTCAAGCGACGGCGCGGCCAGCACCCGGCGCACCGCTTCGTCGGCCGCGCCGGAGGACAGCGAGAAACCGAACTTCTGGTCGTCGTGCGCCGTTGCCACGAACTCGTGCGTGTGTGCTTCCACGCCGGTGGTGACCCGGACCAGGACCCGCGGCGGCCCTCCCGCGCTGCCATTTTCCGCTGCATGACGATGCTCCGCCGGCTGGCCACCGGCCGTCAGGCCATCGCGTTCCTCGGTGAGGTAGGCGAGCCGGGCGATTTCCCCGAACGAGTCGACCACCACGTGACCCACGCCCGTGGCCACCGCGCGTTCCAGCTCGGTCAGCAGCTTGTTGCTGCCGTGCATGGTGATCATGGCCGGGTCGACCCCGGCCGCCAGCGCGACCTCGAGTTCCCCGCCGGTGCACACGTCCACGCCGAGGCCCTCGTCGGCCGCCCAGCGCAGCACCCCGCGGCAGCAGAACGCCTTGGCCGCGTAGAAGACGGCCGCCTGGTCGCCGAACGCCTGGGTGAAGTCCCGGCACCGGCCGCGGAAGTCCTCCTCGTCCAGTACGAACACCGGGGTGCCGTACTGCCCGGCCAGGTCACGTACGTCGATACCGCCGAGGGTGAGGACCCCGTCGGCGCGCCGCGCGCCGCGCGGCCAGATCGCCGGGTCCAGCGCGTTCATGTCGGCCGGGGGCGCGGGCGGGTGCTCGGCGGGCAGCACGTCCGCGTGGCGCGGCCCGGCCGGGTGAGCACGGTGCATCATTTGCCTCCCTCGCGGGCGCTTCGCTGGCTTCGGGAGGCGGTCCTCGGCGCCGGGACACCGCTGCGGCGCTTCGCGTCCTCGCGGCGTTCGGCCCGGCACCTGCGGTGGCTCATGCTTCTCCTTGGTTAACCCCGGATCACAGTCGGTCGGGCGCGTCCACGCCGAGCAGGTCAAGGCCCGCGCGCAGCGCGGCGGCGCTGGCGGCGGCCAGCCAGAGGCGGGCCACGATCTCGGGGCTGCCCGCCCCCATGCCCGGCCACGCTGCCGGGCACTGCTCCTGGCAGTCGAGGTAGGCACCGGCCAGCCGTTCAAGGTAACGCGGGAAGGTGTCCGGCCTGCCTCTCCGCGCCGCCCCGGCCACCCGTTCGGGGAGCCAGGACAGTTCGTCGAGCAGCACCAGCTCGCTGGGGTGCGCGAGCAGCCGCGGGCCGAACTCCGCCGCCTCCCCCAGGCTCAGGCCGAGGTCAGCGGCCTGGCGCAGGGCGGACACGGCGTGCGCGTGTGCGTACCGGACAGCATAGGCGGGGACGTCCAGGCGGCGCTGCGCGGCGTGGCCCGGGTCCACCCTCGCCGGGGCTCCTGGCGGTATCCGGGCCAGGGCGTAGCGGATCGCACCGGCCCCGGCGAAGGCGATGGCGCCCGCCACGGGGCCGGTTGCCCGGCCGGGACCGGGACCGGGCCCGGGGTTTCGTTCGGCATGAAGGGAGGGGAAGGTGTGCGCACCGGCCGCCTCGGCCAGCCTGCCGGTCAGGTGCGCGGCGAGACGCCGCCGCGCGTCCGCCCAGCCGGCCGCCGCCGCGAGGTCCGGCTCTGGCGGTGCGGGGACCGTGGCGCCGGCGAGCGCTCCGCTGCGCGCGCACGCGGGGCCGGCCGCGGTGATGCGGACGGCGAGCCGGGCAAGTGCGTCCGGGGTGACCGTCACGGTGACGTATCCGCCGGTCACGGTCGCGGAGCAGACCCAGTCAGCCAGGCGCAGCGCGGCCGCGAGCGTCATCGCGATCCTCAGTGCCCCGGCCGGGCGGCCGCCTGCCAGGCGGAACGCGACGGGCGTGCCGTACGTGCCCGGCGCCGGCCCGCTGTCCGGCGGGGCGGGCTGCCAGGTCCCCGCCGTCGTGATCGCGGGCGGCGGCAGGGCGCCGATCTCCGCCGCGAGCAGCCGGTCCAGATCCCCGGTGAGCACCGTTGCAGGCTAGCTGCTCCCGGCGGCCCGATACGCTCGGCACATGCCTGACAGAGCCGTCCGGCGCCGGGTTCTCAGCCAGAACTTCCTCGTCGACCACCGCGCGATCGACGCGCTCGTGGATGGTTCCGGGGCGGGAGACGGGGACCTGGCGGTCGACATCGGCGCTGGAAACGGCCTGATCAGCGCGGCTCTGGTTCGCCGGGGAGCCCACGTGCTTGCGATCGAGCGTGACCCGTCGCTGGCCGCGCGGCTGCGCGGCAAGTTCGCCACCTGGCCCGCGGTCACCGTGGTCGAGGGTGATGTGCTGGAGACGCCGCTGCCCGCCGAGCCGTTTCGCGTGGTCGCCAATATCCCGTTCGGGATCACCACGAAGATCCTGCGCCACCTGCTGGACTCAGATGCCCTTGCCCGCGCGGATGTGATCGTCCAGGCGGAGGTGGCGCGGAAGAGAGGTACCGGGGGGCGGGGCACGCTTCTGAACGCGTGCTGGGAGCCGTGGTTCGAGTTCGGCACCGGGGCACGGATCGCGGCGTCGGCGTTCCGCCCGAGGCCACGGGTGGACGCGGCGGTGCTCATCGTGACGCGGCGTTCTCCCCCGCTTGTGGACCCGGCGTCACGGCGGGGCTACACGGACTTCGTCACGGCCGCGTTCGAGGGCGCACGGCCGACCGTGGCGAGCGCGCTGGCGCGCGCCATCCCCCGGCCCCGGTTTGCCGGGCTCGCGAGCGAACTGGGTTTCGGGGCTGACGCGCTGCCGTCCCAGCTCGACGTGCACCAGTGGGCGGGCCTGTTCCGCGCGGCCGGGCCGGGCGGGGATGGCTGGGCTAGGCGGGGTCGGCGACGGGCGGGTGACCGGCCAGTTCCCTGACCACGCGGATCATTTCTGACGGGTCGAACGGCTTGGTCAGGTAGGCGTCCACGCCGATCTGCTTACCGCGCGTCTTGTCGTCCTCCTGGGCGCGGGCGGTGATCAGCACAACCTTGATCGTGCTGGTTTCCGGATTGCGCCGGAGCAGGCTCGCGGTCATCCAGCCGTCCAGCCTCGGCATCATGATGTCGAGCGTGATCACGTCGGGGTCGATCGCGGTGACCTTGTCCAGGCAATCCTGGCCGTCTACCGCGGTCGCGACATCGAACCCTTCCAGGGTCAAGTTGACGGCGATGAGATGACGAATCACCTCATCGTCGTCCACCACGAGCACACGTCCCAGTCCCTGCGCCACGGGCGCGAGGGTAGCGTCTTCCCGGCACTGCCCGCGACAGACCGCGCCGGAAATGCGGATGTACGGTCCGGGAACACCCCGAAGGGGCGTCACCGGCTCGCTGACCAACACCATCTACGTCGCCAGCAAGCACTCCCGCACGATCTCCGTGCTGACCGGCCGGGGAGCCGACAACCGCGCGGCCGTACCGCGCCGTCCGCTGACGCCCGACATGCCCGTCAGGACTGATAACCTTTGCGGAGTCCTGAGCCCCCGTAGCTCAGGGGAGAGAGCAACGGCCTCCGGAGCCGCGCGCGCAGGTTCGAATCCTGTCGGGGGCACTGTTCAGAAGTATAAATTCGAATGTAACCTCTGACCGCGCCTAGCTTTGGGTCGCCTCGCTGACCTGTGGTTTTGAAGTGGCGCCGGGTTATCGCGACCCAGATGCGCCCCAATGCGCGCCTGCCTGACCGCCGCCCGCGACCGAGCAGCCGGTGAGCAGATGACCCGCCCGGCCCGCACTATCATCGCCCGGGCGCGGCGGCGCCGCTTGCGGCAGGGCCTGTCCGCGGCTGCCGCCGCCGCCGTGATCGCCGCCGTGGCGGCACCCGCACTGCTGCCCGGCAGCCGCGGCGCCAGCCCGGCCAGGCTGGCGGCCTGGACCGTCACCACCAGGCCCGGCGGCCAGGTCACCGTCACCATCCGTGAGCTGCGCGACCCGGCCGGCCTGCAGCGCCAGCTGCGCGCTGACGGCGTCCCGGCCACGGTCCGGTTCACCGGCGGCCAGCCTCCCCGCCCGTGCCTGTACTACCCGCTGCCCCCAAAGCACAGCTTCCGGCTCCAGGACAGGATCTTCCCCCAGGCCAGCAGCACCAGCGGCCACACCGCGTTCACCATCAACACCACCGCCATCCCCGCCCGCATCGGGCTATGGATCACCCTCAGCCCACCTGCCACCCGGGCCGCACACGACGGCCGGCGCAACACTGCGTTCGCGGCCACCTGGACCTTCGTTTACGCCAGCGGCCACTGTCCCCCCGGAAAGCCGGCGCAGAACTTTTCCGGCGGCGGTGTTACCGGTGCCAGCGGCAGGTGAACACCGGCCCGGCGTGGCCACACACGCTGCCGGCCAGGGCCCCCCAGCCCAGCACATCGCGACCGTGTTGCCGGCCCGCCCCACGCACCCGGCTCACCGCTGGGCGCACGGACGGCGCTGGGGCCAGCGACGGCCAGCCAGCACTAAGCGCGCAAGTAGCCGCCAATATGCCCGTTTCTCCTGGTCCGCAAGGGATGCCTTCATGGCCGCCCCGAAGGTGGCATCTGCGCAGCCGATGCTGACCTGCCGCGGGTCCGCGGCCGATGCTTCTGGCCCGGCCGGCCGGTCTACTCACCAAGGCGTGGCTGCTCATGGCCGCGGTCATCATGGGGGCGCCGGGCTCACGAGGACGGCGCCCCCCAGATGGTGTTGATCGCGGTCACGTTGTTGGCGTAGCCTACGTGACCCGGCAGCCTGAGGCCGTCCTCGATGGTCCGCAGCAGGCTGTAGTGGTAGAACCTGCCGCCGTAGGAACCGGGGACGGCGAGCGGGCTCAGGATCGCGCAGACCACGTGCCCACCCTGGCCGAAGCCGTTCTTCCCGGCCAGGCCGCCGGCCCGCTCGTCTTCGTCGTAGACGACGACGATGACCCCGTTGCGCCCGAACGCCGGTGAGGCCTCGATCTTGGGCACCTCGCGCCTCAGGAAGTCGTCGAACTGCGTGTAGCGGTCATGGACCGGCGTGCAGTTGGCCTCGCCGTCCTCGCAGCCGTTCGGCAGGATCAGGTTGAAATCGGGCACAGCGCCCGTGGCGAGCGCATGGTCGAAGATAGTCATCGGGTGGCCCGCGTAGATGTCGTCATGCATGCACTCCTGCGACCTGGCGGTCGGCGACCACACACCGTTCGCGCCTTCGACGTTGTCGTAAAGGATCGCGGGGTTGCCGGTGGTATAGAAGCCGGTCAGCGGGCAGGGACCCGTGGGCGGGCAGGTGTGCCCCGATCCGGTGTCGCATTTGGCGGTCCCGCCCTCGAGCCACGTCTTCCATGTCTGCCCGCTGAGGTCGATCTGGTGGAACAGGTTGTCGACGTTCTGGTGGCAGGCCACGCCGCCGTCGTGTTGCTCGCAGCGGGTGAACTGGCCGGATGTCAGCGCGACGTAGTTCGCCTGGGACCAGTGCGTCGCTCCGTAGTACTGAGTCAGCCAGGCCGACGCCGGCTTGATCGTGCCGAGAAGGTAGGGAGCGTTCCTCATGGTGAGATGGGAATACGTGGTGTTCTCACCGATGATGACGAACACGTGCCCGAAACGCGGGACATTCTCCCAGCTCGCCGTCGCGCTGGCCGGCGATGTCACACCGGCAAGCCCCGCGCACGCTGCGATCATTACCATCACACGGGCGGCACCTGGCGGCATCGCTGCTCCGTCCCGCCTCACGCCCTTATGGTCAGAACGCGAAGCACTCCATGAGGTTGCCGATCTCGGGCATGCCGTCCCGCGGTGGGGCCGGCGGGCCCGTTGCGCTCCCCCCGGCGGCCTCATTATTGGGCCCGCCCGGGGTGGACTGGTCGAACAGGTGGTTCACCGACGCGAGGGTCGGGCGCCCGAACACCGCCTCGAGGAATTTCAGCGTTGACGTGTGCTCGTACACCGTCGTCTCCAGGTGGGCCTTTTTGGACGAACGGCGAGATGACCCACGCCGGAACCCTGATGCCGGCGCCGTAGGCGTCGAACCGCGGCGGCGCGACGTGGTCGAAGAAGCCGCCGTGTTCGTCATAGGTGAGAATGTACGCGGAAGTCGGCCACGCCGACGATTCCTGCAGCGCCGTGATGAGCTGCTGCTGGATCCCCATCCCCACCGACATGTCCGCCGGCGGATGCTCGTCCCCATCCCCTGGCGAAGCTGGGGACGATGAACGAGACCTGCGGCAGCCTGCCCAGCCGAAGGTCGTTCAGGTAGGCACCTTTGCTGCCCCGGGTGCGCTGGTCGTGCGCCCACCGCCGCCAGAAGACGAAGACGTTTCCGCCCTCAGCCACTGTGTTGTGGAAACCCCGGGCTTTCGCCCGGGGTTTCCACATCGATGCCCTGCTGGAACCGCTAGTCGTCGATGCTCAGCATCCCCGCTGGCACACCAGGGAGCTCGATCTGACGCCAGATCGTGCGCCCCGGCGGGAGTTCGTGGTAGCGCCGCAACGCGGCGACACCACCCAGCCAGCCGATCCAGCCCGGGTAGGGCGGGTTGTCCGGGTCGAACCCGCTCTGCATGAACGTGAGCCGGGTCTTGCCGTCCGAGTCGGCCAGCTCCCAGCTCTGGGTGATGCCGTCGGCGAACAGCAGCGTCGCCTTCCGGCCCGGCTCGAACTCGACGAACTTGGCCCCCCCGGGGTCCAGCTCGAAGCCGCCCATCGCGAACCGGCCGCCCACATAGGGCTCGATGGCGACGTTGGCGCCGAACCACTTGAGGAACTGCTCCGGCTGCGTGAGCGAATCGAACACCGCCTGCGGTGCCGCGTCGATAACCACTGAGGAGTGCAGCTCGGCTGAGGTGAAGTCACACTTCGGCGTCAGCTCCCGGCCCGAAAGATAATCGGCCAGGTTCGCGATCGCGAGCGACCAGAACGTCTGCAGCGCGCCGCGCGCTCCGGCCGTGTCGGCCAGCACTTCGTCGAAGCTCGGCAGGTCGCTCTGGCTCAGCGTGAGCAGCGTGCCGTTCTCGTCCTCAGCGAGGTCGAACGACACCGTGCTCTCCACGCCGTCGACGGTCCAGGCGAACCGCAGGGTGTGCTCGTCGGCGTGCAGCAGGCGCTGGTGCGGCTCGGCGCCGTCGGGTGTGTAGCGGCCCCAGAACTCGTACCGGTCGGGCAGCGCCACCTCGGCGTGCTCGGCCAGCCACACGCGCAGCGCGGCGGCGTCGGTCAGCGCCGCGTACACCGCCTCGGGCGGCGCGGGCATGACCGCCTGCAGGCGCAGGTCATTCGGTTGGGTCATCAGAATCTCCTTCGGTGGTCATGGCGAAGTCCGGGGTGACGTCGGAGGCGACGTTCGGGTAGCAGGCGACGGCCAGGCGGAACGCGTCGCCGTCCGCGCCGCCGTAGCGGGTGAACAGGTCCCGCAACAGGTGTTGCAGCTCGCCGAGGAATGCCGTGCGCTGCTCGGGCCGTACCCGGATGTCTCCGGAAACCCCGATCGAGGGCAGGTCGGGCCGGGAGAGGTCGAGCGCGGCGAGATCTGCCTGCACGTCTTCCATCAGGTCGAGCAGGTAGCCCAGGCTGAGCCGGTCGCGGGTCTGGCGCAGCCCGATCCGGCCGACCAGGCGCGGGGACAGCCAGTATGACCGGGCGGTCGCCTGGTAGATGCCCTCGTGGATGCCGCGCACCCGGCGCTCGCTGACCTGGCTCACCAGGTCGGCATCGAGCAGGCGCTTGACGTGGTAGTAAACCCGCTGTGGGGTCTTGTCGAGCTCGGCCGCCACCTCGGTGCACGACCGGGGTTCGGCGAGATGCCGCAGCACTTCGATCCGCTGCGGCTTGAGCAGGGCCTCCGCCTGCTCGATCTGGTCCAAGTACACGACGTCTCTCATAACGAAAATTAGTCTTTACGTAAAAGAAGTCTTTGTCAATGGTGGGCCGGACACCCGGCTCCGAAAGGGCTGCTTACAACGCCGCAGCGACCAGGCGAGACGCGATGGACGGCTGTCCGGCCCATCTGCGCACGCTCGCAGCAGTGTCGACGCGTCGGCCCATCGCCCCTAGTCGGTTGGGCGCGATTTCGCGGCATGCTCAGGCCCCGACCAATCGGGGCACCGGGCTGCACTGGCCACCTTCGGGGTCGGCAAGGCCAGCGTTGTTCGCCCGTCACGCTGACGGACCGGATTCAGAGGGCCCACCGTGCCGCGCTACACCGGGATGAGTTCGACGTGGACGCCCGCCGCCTGGGCCAGTGCCCGCAGATCGCAGGGATCGGAGGTGAGGATGTCATCGCCGTCCGCGGCTAGGCACACGACCGCACCGTCGATCGCATCGGCCAGACCGCTGCGGGCCAGCAGCATGCCCGCCCGCCGCCCCAGACCATCATCCAGCGCAGCGATGTCCACCCCGGCCAGCAGCTGGGCCACCGGCACTTGACGGCCGGTCCCCCCGCGCCACACCTGGGCGACCACGCCGCCGTGACTCACTGGCACCCGGCCCGCCAGGCGTTCCCGCTTGATCAGGGCCACTACGTCCCGGTCACCGCGCTCGACCGCCACGAACGCCCCGGCATCCAGCACCAGCACCTCAGGTGGCCTCCCGCTCCCCCGGGCCACCCTTGTGGCCCGGGGCAGCCTCGCCCCGCACCACCACCGCGCGGCCACGCGCCGCACCACTCCACATCCGCCCGCACCGGCCAGCGCGTTGCGCGATTAAGGCGAGGCGGGTCCCGCCTTCTGCTCCCGGCTGGCCATCCCGGCCAACCGGCCAGCGGCGCCAGAACCCACTCCGAACGTTGGCACACCGCGCTCCGGCTGACCGGATTGGGCTGCCCCCGGTCGACCCCCGGGGCAGGGCATGCAGGACCAAGTTTCCGCGTGCCCCGGGCCGCCCCCGGAACCAGGACTCAGCCGTGGACCCAGTTCAGCGGCCAAACATAACGACGGCCACTAGGCCGTCGCAGTAGCCGCCAAGTGCGTGGGATGGCGCCGCTGGAGTGGGCGTGTGCCGGGACCCGGACGGGAACGGACGGGACTTCGGTCCTATTTACGACGGGACGCCGGGTCCGGGAGCGTGGGATGTGAAGGGTCGTTGGTGACCGGAGGACGCTGTTCAACGGGCAGCGCCAAAAGGAGGAGTGCGATCGCCATGCGCAAGTTCCTAATAATTACGGCCAGCGCTGTGGCTTTGTTTCTGGCGTTCGGATCGGCGCTCGCCGCATCCGCCGGGACGTCAGCTGCGGCGTCGCAGACTATCCGCCTTATGGCACGCCAGCTGTCGGCGACCTTGGTCCCGGTTCCGGGGCAGACGGGCCACCAGCTGGTGCCAGGCGATCAGCTGGTGTTCACCGACTCGCTCACCAGGAATGGCGCAAGCTATGGGCACGACGCGATCCATTGCGTAATCGTGGTTGCGGCCGATGCTGTCTGCGCCGGCGCGTTCACGCTGCCAGGCGGGCAGCTTACGATCGCGGGTGATGTCGGCAGCATCAATTCCCATGGTTCGAAGACGGTCGCTGTCAGCGGTGGTACGGGCCAGTACCAGAGCGCACGCGGGCAACTGACTGTCAAGCCCCGCAGCGCCACTGTGTCGGTTGACACGTTCCAGCTGATCCCGTAGTAGCCATGCCGCACGGGGCAGAGCCCCGGCGAGCACCGCCGGGGCCCGCCGGATGTAATGTGTCCGCCTCCGCTGGGGCGCCACGGCGATTGAGCCGCCATACCGGTCGCGCAGTCCTCATGAGCCGGGTGTGGCCGTACACGACCCCCAGCCGTGCGGTGAACCGGGCGGGCCGCGGGGCAGCGGTCCCATGATGGCGGGACGCCAGATCGCGCCCGCTGCCTCAGAGATGGCGAGCCCAGCGGGGGGCGGCCTATGCGCTGGCAGGCGCATACTTGCGGGAGAGGCCCTGGGCAGCGGGTCCGGAGCGGAAGACGGTACACCGATGGCCGCCGTTGACCGGGTATCCCGGAGCGCGCGGGCTCACCCGGGCCGGGCCGGGTGGGTGATCGCGGGCGGTTCGGCGGCGGTGCTGGCAGTGCTGTTCGCGTGGCCTGCCACCCGGTCCGCACTCACGTCAGCAGACCCCACCAATGTCGACCCGCTGGTGGCCTTTACCCTCGGGTTCGGCGTGGTGGGCGCGCTGATCCTCTCCCGCGTCGGAAGCAACGCGCTGGGCTGGGTGTATGTCGGCGCGGGAGGGCTTGCCGGTGCGGTCACGCTCGCGCTCTTGGCCTATGCGCGCGTCGGGCTCGCCGCCCATCCCGGCTCGCTGCCTGGTGCGCTGGCCGTCGGCTGGGTGTCGTCCTGGGTCGGGACATTCTGCTTCAACCCGCTGATGACCTACGGCTTGCTGTTGTTCCCCGACGGTCGCCTGCCGTCGCGGCACTGGCGGTGGGTCGCCTGGGCGGCGGCCCTTGCGATCGCGCTGCTGGCCTGGTCGTATGCGTTTGCCCCTG
>DASXKD010000085.1:0-13444 GCA_036497045.1 Streptosporangiaceae bacterium
GTGAACGGGGCTGCCAGGTCACGGCCGTCCACTCCGCCGCGCAGCCGCGCCAGCAGGACCGGCTTGACTCCGCGGCGCACCTCTACCCGCGCGCCGGGCGCGAGATCGATGCTCCTCCGGCCATCGCACCACAAAACACCCATGACTGCCTGGTTCGGACCCGCCGAAGAACCGAGGAATTCCACGGCGAGCATCGACTGCGGTGAGACGACCATGGGCCCGGCGAACAGAGCGTGCGCGCTGATGGGAACCATCAGCAACGCCTCCACCTCAGGCCACACGATCGGCCCGCCCGCCGAGTAGGCGTACGCGGTGGATCCGGTCGGCGTGGCGCAGACGACGCCGTCACAGGCCCAGCGGGACAGCGGGCGCCCGTCGATCTCGGTGACCACCTCGATCATCCGCTCCCTGGCCACCTTTTCCACGCTCGCCTCGTTCAGCGCCCAGGTGCTGGTGGCGGTGCCGTTGTGCCGCACCGTCACCTCGATGGTCATCCGCTCTTCCACCGTGTAGCTGTGCTCGACGACCTGGTCGACGGCGCTGGCCAGGTCGTCCGGCTCGGCTTCGGCGAGAAAGCCCACGTGACCCAGATTCACGCCGAGCAGCGGGGCCCCGGCCGGCCTGGCGATCTCGGCGGCGCGCAGCAGCGTGCCGTCCCCGCCGAGAACGATCACCATCTCGGCATCGGCCGCAGCGGCGGACGCGGCGGGCACCACGTCCGCGCCTGCGCACTGGAGGTCGGCCGCCTCGGGCGCCAGGACGCGCACGTTGATCCCGGCGGCGGTGAGCCGGTCTACCACCAGGCGGGCGTTGCGCACTGCCGCGGGCCGCCCGGTGTGGGCCACGACGAGGACGGTGCGCTTCACTGCGGTCCTTCCTCGATGGCCTGCCGGAGTGCGTCGTCACGCAGCAGCGGCGCGCCCCGGCGCAGCCAGAGGAAGTACTCCACGTTGCCGGAGGGGCCAGGCAGTGGGCTCGCCACCACGCCCGCCACGCCGAGCCCATGGGCCAGGGCGGCCTCGGCCACCCCGGCGACCGCGTCGCGGCGAAGTTCCGGGTCCCGCACCACACCGCCCGCACCGACCCGGTCCTTGCCCACCTCGAACTGTGGCTTGACGAGTAGCACGAAGTCGGCCTCCGGGCCTGCGCAGGCGACCAGCGCGGGCAGCGCCAGTTCGAGCGAGATGAAGGAAAGGTCAGCCGTGACCAGGTCCGGCGCGGGGGCAACCTGTTCGGGCCGCAACTGGCGAACGTTGACCCGGTCCAGCACGGTGACCCGCTCGTCGGTCTGCAACGCCCATGCCAGCTGGCCGTAGCCCACGTCCACCGCGACGACATGGCTGGCGCCCGCGCGGAGCAGGACGTCGGTGAAGCCCCCGGTGGAGGCGCCCGCGTCCAGGCATCTGCGGCCCGCCACCCGAACTTCGCCGAAGGCGGCGAGCGCGCCCGCCAGCTTGTGCCCGCCCCGGGAGGCGTAGTCCGGCCCGGCCGCCTCGGTGATCGTGATCGGGTCGCCGGTGCTCACCTGGCTAGCGGGCTTGGCGGCGGCTTGCCCGCCGACCAGCACGCGCCGGGCTGTCAC
Source organism: Streptosporangiaceae bacterium (assembly GCA_036497045.1). GTDB lineage: Bacteria > Actinomycetota > Actinomycetes > Streptosporangiales > Streptosporangiaceae > DASXKD01. The sequence continues at coordinate 1,583 of DASXKD010000085.1, forward strand.
CAAGCTGGCGGCGTGCTCGCGGGACCGAGCGAGCCCCCTCCTCACGAGCTCAGCGTCCAGCCTTCTGCGGGCGGCCATCCGGTGACCACAATGCCTTTCAGCCGCCGGGCGCGCCTGGTGGGCGGTCACCCGCGCGCGCCGTAGCGTGCACCTCCAGGTCACCAAGCGCCTCCGTCAACCGCTCGTGCACATACTCGAATACCGCCAGATGCTCGGCAATCGGCAGCCCAGCCAGGTCGTCGAGCCGCGCGACGGCATCATCCACCCGCGGGTCACCCGTGGACGGCTGCGCGCGCGGCACCACCGGCCGCCACGGAGCAACGGGCCCGCCCGCACCCCCGGCACCGCCTGGCCCGTCCACCCTGCCTGGCCCGTTCTCCCTGCCTGGCCCGTTCGTGCCACTCGGCTCCGGCATGCCAGCCGGGCCGGTCACGGCGGCCGGCCTGTCCGTGCCAGCGGTCCCATCGATGCTGACCGGCCCGTCCGAGCCGGCCAGTCCCTCCGCGGCCGGCGCCGGGCTCGCTGAGCCCGGCGTGATTTCCCCCGGCGGAAGTCCCATAGTCCTCTCTTCCCTTCGACCCTCCCGGCATTGGCGCCGCCCCAGGAGAAACGCTACCGTCCGGCGGGGACGAGCCGGGCCTTCCACGCGCGCCGGAACCCGGCGAGTCTGCGCCCGAGAGAGCGCCCCTGCCCGGCACACCGCCGCGGCATACCTAAGATTGGGGCCACCTTGCCTATCGAGGCGGCAGGGGGAAATGAGGTGTTTCATGGCTACCGCCGAGGAATGCCGCCAAGCGCTGGAAGATCTGACCGGCCGGATCGCCGAGATGGACGAGGCGGACCGCCAGACCCACCTGGTGGACCGCGTGATCAGCTGCAAGATCTCTGACCTCGGCGTGACCTTCGTGACCAGGATTGGTCCCGACGGAGCGACACCGGTCAGGGAGGCGAACGGGTCCGAGGCAGAGGCACAGGTCCGGTTCACCGCGAAGAGCGACGACCTGATCGCCATCGCCGCCGACCCCGCAAGCATCGCACGTGCCTGGTTGACCGGCCGCCTCAAGGTGGAGGCCAGCATCTGGGACATCCTCCGGCTCCGGAAGATCCTCTGACCCGCTGCCCCAGCGGTACCGTCTGCCGGTCACCGGGCCGGCAAGGTCCGCAGCTGAGGCAGCGGCCGGCCCCAGCCAATGCGCGGTATCGCCCACGGCCCGCGGCGGGAGCGCGTACCGGATCTCCCCCCCACACAGAACCCTCTCGGTAACCGCACGCAGCCCAAGGCCTGTTCCCTGGCGAGGGCCTTGTACTGCTTGCGCAGCAGGTCGGTGAGCCCTCGCTCGTCAAAGTCGCTTCCGCGTGGCATGCCCACACGCTGGCACCCCCCACCGACAGAACAGACTCACCAGCCGCCCGCCACAGCCGAGCCGTCAGCCCGGCGCAGCCGGGCCCTCCGCTTCTCCGAGTGGGGCATGAACGTGACGACGAGGCCTCTCGAGGGGCATCAACCTGACATTCATGCCCCAGGGCGGGACGTGGGTGGCCGGAGGCTCACGAAGACGGCCGTAGGCTGACGGGCGTGCCTGAGGGAGACGCTGTATGGCTCACCGCGCGGCGGCTGCACACGGCACTGGCCGGCCGAGTGCTGACCCGCACCGACTTCCGGGTGCCCCGGTTCGCGACGGCCGACCTGTCCGGCCAGACGGTGACCGAGACCATCTCCCGCGGGAAGCACCTGCTGACCAGGACCGACGCAGGCATCACGGTGCACACCCATCTGCGCATGGACGGCTCCTGGAGAGTCAGGCCCGCCACCGAGTGGGCCAGCGGCGGCCACCGCATAAGGCTGATCCTCGCCAACGACACCTGGCAGGCCGTCGGCTACCTGCTGGGCGTCGTGGAGGTCCTGCCCACCGCCACCGAGGAGCGCGTGGTCGGCCACCTCGGCCCCGACCTGCTCGGCCCGGACTGGGATCCGGCGGAGGCGGAACGCCGGCTCCGCGCGGACCCGGCCCGGCCGGTCGGTGAGGCACTACTCGACCAGCGCAACCTGGCCGGGATTGGAAATATTTTTGCCACAGAGATGCTGTTCCTCCGAGGGCTCAGCCCGTGGCGGCCTGTCGGCGAGGTGGCAGACTTGCGTGCCCTCGTAGAACTCGGGCAGCGACTACTCGCCGCCAACAAAGAGCGGCCCGGCATCATCACCACAGGCTCACAGCGGCGCGGTGAGGAGACATGGGTGTACGGCCGGGCGGGCCGCCCGTGTCGCCGCTGCGGGACCCCGATCAGCAGGGCCGAGCAGGGCAGCCCAGGCGAGGAACGGGTCAGATCCTGGTGCCCGCACTGCCAGAGATAAACGCGGTAACGGCTCCCTGTCGTCGGGTCGCGGCGCGGAGTTTCGGGCAGGTACAGAGTGCATTCGTCTGCGCATATCAGCCGGTTCGGTGCGCCTGGTGAGGTGGCTGTGTTGGCGTGTCCGGGTCGGTTGTTCTGGGTGGTTGTGCCGTGTGGCGTGCTGCGGCTGACGGGGGTTGTTCGTTTTTTGGGTGGGTGTCTCCGGCGATCGAGTCGCGGATGAGGCAGGACAGGCGGGAGGGGCCGAGGTCGCCGATGTCGCGGTGTCGCAGGCCGGCCAGGCCGGCTACTACTAGCGCCAGCGTGATGCCGCAGAGCCACAGCAGGGGCTCCGCCTCTACCGTGCCGCCGGGCAGCTTGGGGGTCTGGGTGAAGGGCGAGATGTCCATCATCCAGGCCGGTCAACGAGAGTCAAGCCGACAGATATCGGCAATATCTACAAGGCGGAACCGCTGTTCCTGCGTAGGGGTGGATCCGTGGCCGGCCCCCGGATCCCAGATCCCCGGCGCACCAGAAAGCCCCGGTGCCCTGAACACCACCGGCACCGGGGCTCCTGGCGTCCTTGATCAGGCGTCGCGGGTGCGGAACAGCACCAGTCCCGCGATAAGCGCGACCACCGCCCAGCCGGCCAGCACCGCGAACCCGCCCCAGGCCGGGAACTGGTGCGCCCCCGAGGTCACCTTGGTCGTCCAGATCTGGCTGCCCGCGAGCGCGGGCATCCACTTGTCCACGCTGTCCTGCCAGGAGCTGGGCAGGAACTGGACCAGGACGGTCAGCACGAACAGCAGCCCGATGGCGGCGCTGATGGCGGCCGCCGTATGCCGCAGGATAGCGCCGAGCCCGTAGGCGAGCATGCCGCACGCAGTCAGGAACAGGGCACCGCCGATCACCGCGCGGAGCACGTTCGGCTCGCCGAGCGTGGCCGACAGGTGCGAGCCGGACAGTATCGCCTGGCCCACGAAGAAGGATCCGAACGACGCGATCAGCCCGGTGATCAGCGTGACCACCGCGAACACCACGGCCTTGGCGGCGAACACGACGCCTCGGCGCGGCTGGACCGCCAGCGAGGTGCGGATCATCCCGGTCGAGTACTCGGAGGTGATGGTCAGCGCGCCGAGCACCGCGATGACCAGCTGGCCCACGTACAGGCCCGCCAGGCTCTGCTGGGTGGCGTCGAAGGAGGCCTTGCTGATCCCGTTGGGATGCGCCGCCGTCCCCGCGCTGGCCAGGGCGCCGATGCCGATGCAGACCACGATCAGGGCGAGCAGGGTCCAGTACGTGGAGCGGGTGGACCGGATCTTGGTGAACTCCGATCGCAGCGCGTCCGCGAAACCGGCCCGCCCGGTCTCCGGGGGCAGGAGGCGCTGGCGGGCGGCCGGGGCTATCTGGGTCGTCGTCATCTCAGGCCACTCCCGTCGGGTGCATGCGGTCGGTACTGCTGGCCCGGCCTGCGTCCTGCTGGCCGGGCATGTGCGCCTGGAACTCCACGCTGTCCGCGGTCAGCTCCATGAACGCCTCCTCCAGGGAGGCCTGCGCGGGTGCCAGTTCGTGCAGCCGGATCGCGTTCTCGAAGGCCAGGTCACCGATCCGGTCCACCGGCAGCCCCTGCGCCACGAGCACGCCGCCGGCACCGGCCACCGACGTCCCGCCGGCCGCGGCGATGAGGCCGGCCAGCAGTTCGGGCTTGGGCGTCCTGACTCTGACCGACTGGACCGAGTTGCGCTCTATGAACTCGGCCACGCTGCAGTCGGCGATCAGCCTGCCCCGGCCGATGACAAGCAGGTGGTCGGCGGTGTTCTCCATTTCCGACATCAGGTGGCTGGACACGAATATGGTGCGCCCCTCGGCGGCGAGCGCCTTCATGAGGTTACGGATCCACAGGATCCCCTCGGGGTCCAGGCCGTTGACCGGCTCGTCGAACATGAGGATGGCCGGGTCGCCGAGCAGTGCCGCGGCGATGCCGAGCCGCTGGCCCATACCGAGCGAGAACCCCTTGGAGCGCTTGCGGGCCACTTCGGTCAGGCCGACAAGTTCAAGCACCTCGCCAACGCGCGCGCGGGGGATGCCGTTGGTCTGCGCCAGGCACAGCAGGTGGTTATATGCGCTACGGCCCCCGTGCACGGCCTTGGCGTCAAGCAGCGCACCGATCTCGTGCATCGGATAGGCGAGCCGGCCGAACTCCTTGCCGTGCACCGAGACCGAGCCGTGGCTGGGCCGGTCCAGGCCGAGGATCAGCCGCATGGTTGTCGTCTTACCGGCCCCGTTCGGGCCGAGGAAGCCGGTGATTCTCCCGGGCTCGACGGTGAAGGTCAGTTGGTCCACGGCCAGCTTGTCGCCATACCGTTTGGTGAGGCCCCGTGCCTCGATCATCGCTGGTTCCCTCCTGGGGGGCGCGGGCATGATGCCCGTCGCCGTGTCAGGCCAGTCTTTCTGGGCAACCGGGGCTGGCGCGTCGCCCCAGGTGCTGATTCGCGTCCGCCCTGGGTCGTAGGCCGCATGTCCACCTTGGGCCGGCCCGGCGGCCCCGGATCAGCCCCGGGGGTGGGGCAGGCCCAGCTCAGCCAGGGCGGTCACCGCGGCAGGCTCGGTCACCTCACCCGTGGACCAGGCGGCGGCGCACAGCGCGCGCAGGCCGTCGATGGCGGCACCGGAGCCGGTCACCGTGACCTGGCCACCACCGGTGGTAACGTGCCAGCCGCCGCAGGAGAAGGTACCGCCGGTAACGGTCACCTCGGGGTGCGTGCCGAGCAGCCCGGCCAGGCCCTCGGCCAGGTACGTCGGCCGGTGCCGCGCCGTGGCCAGCACCGCGTCAAGCGGCCGGGTCACTCCGGTCAGCACAAGCAGGCTGTCGGCGCCGGACCGGACGGCGCTCTCGATGTCGGTGTCGAGCCGGTCCCCGACCACCAGTGGGTGCCGTGCTCCGCTGCGGGCCACCGCCTCCGCGTGCAGCGGGGGTTCCGGCTTCCCGGCGATCAGCGGCGCCCGCCCGGTGGCGGTGGCGATCACCTGGATGAGAGACCCGTTGCCGGGCTGCCGGCCTCGCGGCGTGGGCAGCGTGGAATCCGCGTTCGAGGCGATGAACAGGGCGCCGGCAGCGACGGCGAGCGCGCCCTCGGCCAGCAGCGAGTAGCTCAGGTCGGGCGTATATCCCTGGAGCACGGCGGCAGGCTGGTCGGCCGCGGTGGTCACCGGGCGGAACCCTCGTTCCCTTACCGCGATGCGCAGGCCCATGCCGCCGACCACCAGCACGGTCGCCCCGGCGGGCAGGTGCTCGGCCGCGAGCCGCGCCGCGGCCTGGGCCGAGGTGATGACCTCGTCCATCCTGGCCGGTACACCGAGCCCGGTGAGCTGGGCCGCGATCGCCGAGGGGGTGCGGGAGGCGTTGTTGGTCACGAACGCGAGCCGCATGCCGGACGCGGCCGCCTTGGCCAGCGCGTCGGCTGCGCCAGGGATCGGGGAACCGCCGAGGTAGACGACCCCGTCGAGGTCGAGCAGGGCCACGTCATACAGCGTGGCGAGCGGCTCACCAGCGCCCCGCAGCGGCATGGCACCGCGTAGCGGCATGGCACCGCGTAGCGGCAGGTCACCGCGCGCCGGGGTGTCCTTGGCCGCCTGCGCGGCAGCGCCGGGCGCCGCTGCGCCGCGCGGCGACGGGTCAGCCGCCATGGCCGGCCTGGTCAACGTGGCTCGTCGCCGTCCGGGGCCGGCGAGGGCGGTGCCGCGGCTCCGGCCTGTGTCCGTGCCGCCAGCGTCGCCCGGACACCGCGCAGCGCCTCGGTGTAGTGGGCGAGGTCCGGGCGCATGGCGGCGGCGAGGGCGAGGTGTTCCGCGGCGGCGGCCGGATCCCCACTGCGGGCGAGGGCAAGGCCGAGGCCGAAGTGAGCGTAGTCGTCACTCGGGATTGCCTCCACGTTCTGCCGGAAGTTGTCCGCCGCCTGCGCGTACCGGCCGGCATCGAACTGTGCTCTGGCCAGGGCCTCTCGGATGCTGCGGGCACCAGGCTCGGCCTCGGCGGCACGTTCAAGTAGTTCGGCGGCCGCGGCGGGGCTTCCCCGGCTCAGCAGGTCGAGCCCCCGGCGGTACCACGTGTAGCTGTCGCCTCCCGGGCCCTGCTGTCCGCCATTCCCCCGCGGGCCCTCCTGGCCCGATTCACCTCCCCCGGCCCCCTCCGGTGGCCGTGAATGTGAGTTAGATGCCCCTACAGAGGCCTCGCTGTCACGTTCATGCCCCAAGGCCGGGCCAGCCGCGCCGGCCGCGCCCCCCGCATCCTGGCTGGAAGCCGCGCCCTGGGCCCGCTGGCCGGCGCTGGCCAGGGGATTTTCGGCGGAACGGGAATCGTGGCCGCCGTGCAGTGCTTCTGACATATGTGCAGATCCTTCCGTCCGGCGCGCCGCCCGCGGCCGGCCTCGTGCTGGCGCCGTTCCGCGGGCTGCGTTATGCGCAGGACCGGGTAAGCGGTCTCGCGGACGTCACCTCTCCACCGTATGACGTGATTGCCCATGACACCGAAGACCACTTGCTGGCCTCCGATCCGCACAACATTGTCCGGTTGATCCTGCCCCGCCAGGAGGCCCATAACCCCAGGGCTCTTAACGGCACCCATGCCGAGCCCGCGTACGCCGACGCGGCCCGGCTGCTGCGCGACTGGCAGGACGAAGGCATCCTGGTGCCCGACCCCGCCCCTGCGCTGTACGTGTACGAGCAGACCCTGGCGGGCGGCCAGGTGCTCCAGCGCGGGCTGATCGGGGCGCTGCGGCTGGCACCGCTGGGTGCCGGGCCCGTGCTCCCGCACGAGGACGTGATTCCGGGGCCGGTCGCCGGGCGGCGCCAGCTCATGGAGGCGACCGAAGCCAACCTGGAGCCGATCTTCCTGCTCTACGACGGAAACGGGCCGGCCACCGCCATCGCGCAGATCACCGAGCAGGTGCTGCGCGGCGAACCGCTGGTCGCCATCCACACCGAGGACGGGATCTGGCACCGGCTCTGGGGCGTGACCGATCCCGCCGAGCAGGCGGCGATCGCCGCAGACCTGGCCACTCACCAGGCTCTCATCGCGGACGGGCACCACCGTTATGCCGCCTATCTCCAGCTTCAGGCGCGCAGGCGGACGGCGGGGGCCGGGCCCGGCCCCTGGGACGCGGGGCTGGCGCTCCTGGTGGACTCGACCGCCTTCCCGCCCTGGATCGGCGCGATCCACCGGGTGGTTCCCGGGCTGTGCCCGGCCACGGCCGCGCGGCTGGCGGAGCCGTCGTTCACGGTGCGGGCGCTGCCGGGGCTGACCCAGCAGGAGGCGCTGGCCGCCCTGGGCGAGGCAAGCCAGCGGCACACGGCATTCCTGGTCGCCGGTGGGCAGGAGTACTACCTGCTGACCGATCCCGATCCGGATGCGGCGAAGGACGCGATGCCCGGCCGGAGCGACCGGTGGCGTGCGCTTTCCGCCGCCGTCATGCAGGAACTGCTGCTCGGCCGGCTGTGGCAGGTCAAGGACGACGACCAGCACGTGGAGATCCACCACGACGCGGATGAGGCGCTGCGCTCGGCCGCCAGGTTCGCCGACCGGACCGCGGTCATTTGCCCGCCACTGTCGGCCGATATGGTGCGGGACGTTGCGTCGCATGGCGAGCGGGTGCCCCGCAAATCCACCTCGTTCGCGCCCAAGCCGCGCACCGGCCTGGTGCTGCGCTCGTTCGCTCTGGGCTGAACGAGCCGACACGCGGCCGTTATCCGGCGGACTGCCCCGTGAGGGGGTGTGCCGTCCGTACGTACAGCCAGTCAGGCCCCTCGGTCAGCGGCACGAAATGGCTCTGGAAATAGGCCGTCAACTGCGGGGTCCATGGGATCCTGCGGTACTCCTCGGTGGTGAGCCACGCGTACGAGGCGTGGCGGAATACCGCCATCCAGGCGGCCGCCACGGCCGGTGAACTCCCGGCACCGGTTTCCCCGTTCCGGCCGTTGGACAGCGCATAGTCCGTGCCTACACCGTCGATCATGAGCGAGCAGCCTGGCACCGTGGACACGAAACGGTTGATGGCGATCGTGTAGGAGACCTGGTCGGTGGCGACACAGGCGCCCGGCGGAATGATCCGCTGGGCCTGGGCGATCTCGCTGGCGGGCACGCCCGAGGCCTCGTGTGCCTCGGCGATGACCTGGAACACGGTCAGTACCACGAGGGCGGCCGCGGCGGTCGCGGTGGCCCACGGCCGCATCGGCCGGAGCCGGCGCCGGGTCTCGTCCGACGGCAGCGCCGACAGCAGCCGGGACACCGGCAGCGCGATCACCAGTCCGACGAACGGCGCGATGAAGCCGGCGTAGTGGTAGTAGAAGTCGGCGGGCCACAGGAACGCGGCCAGCACCAGGGCGCACGTCCCGGTGACGAACCAGTCGAGCGCGGGCGGGCGGCTGTGCGCCAGCCGGGACCCGAGCACCGATACGGCGGCGAGGATAAGCACGACCACGATGCCGATGATCACCAGCGGCGGCGTGGCCAGCTGGCTGACGTGCACCAGGCCGAGTATCTGCTGGAGCCGGTACCCCTGCGGGATCCGCACCACGTCGTTGCGGACCAGTTGGGCGATGATCACGCTGCGGTAGAAGGTCGTCGGTGCGGTGAGCGCGAACGGCAGCACGGGCACGCAGAAGCCGAGCACCACCCCGGCGGCGTAGACGGCGGCGCGCCGCGGCCGGCGTGCGGTCAGCGCCAGGATCACCACCACCGGAATGATGGCCCAGACCTTGACGGCGCCGGCGAACCCGAAGAGGACGCCGCCGGCCAGCAGCCGCCGCCAGCTGCCGGAGACCTCGTCACGGTCGAACACCGCCAGCGCACCGAGCAGGCAGAACAGCACCAGCCACGGTTCCAGGAGCACGGTCCTGGCGGCCAGGACGCTGCCCGGGTAGATCGCCAGCACCCCGCAGGCCACCAGCGTCGCGAAGAAGCCGCGATGCCGGACGAGCAGGCCGGCCACCGGGACGGCGGCCGCGCTGGCCAGGGCGGTGAACACCCGGGCCACCGCCATGGCCGTGATCGTGCCCATTCCCTTGGTGACCAGCGCGATGGGGAACATGATCAGCGTGATCCCCGGTGGCTGCACCATGATGAAGTCGCGGTAGGGCACGCCACCGTGCACCAGGCGGATCGCGCTGCCGAAGTCCGTCCCGTCGTCGTACTCGCTGATGCCGAACAGGTAGCCGGGCCGGCTGAGGTCATACAGGCGCAGCCCGACGGCGAGCAGCGTGCCACGATGATCACGGCGGGCACCGCCCACGTCCGGGCGCCCGCACCGGGCAGCGGAGCGCCGGCGGCCGTGGCAGGCACGGCGCCGGATGCTGTCACGCGGGTTCCGCTCAAAGCTGCCCTTCCGTACCTTTCCCGTGCATCCTGCGTGCCCGGGAGTGGCCTGGCGCCGTACCTGCGTGACGCCCGGCCTGCTGCGGACAGATCGTACTGACCATGTAGCTGTCCGCATGGGACTGCCGCAGGTGCTTTGCCCATCCGCCGGCGAAACCAGCAGGTACCTCTGGCACGATACCCACATGAACCAGGCAGATTTCCGCCGGAACAGCGACGCCGGGGTCACCCCGCTCGGGCACGACGTGTTCGAGATCGACACCCGGATGGCGGGATACAGCCAGATTACCGCCGGATACATGATCCTCGCCGACCGTCCGTGCCTGGTGGAGACCGGGACGGCGCCGTCGGCGCCGGTGGTGCGGGACGCACTCGCCGCGCTTGGCGTGGGGCCCGGCGACCTGGCCACGGTGGTGGTCACCCACATCCACCTGGACCATGCCGGCGGCGTGGGCGACATCGCCGAGATGTACCCGTCGGCGGAGATCGTGGTCCATGAACTGGGCGCGCGTCACCTCGCCGACCCGAGCCGCCTGATGGCCAGCGCCCGGATGGTCTACGGCGACGACCTGGACTGGCTGTTCGGCGAGCTGGCACCGACCCCGGCCGAGCGCATCCGGTCCGTCGAGGAACGGGGATCCGTCGACCTCGGCGGCGGCCGTTCCCTGGACAGCCACTACTCGCCGGGCCATGCCAAGCATCACGTGGGGCTGATCGACTCGGCTAGCGGCGACCTGTACGTTGGCGACGCCGCGGGGGTTTTCCTCCCGCAGACCGGCGACCTGCGCCCGGCCAGCCCGCCGCCGGACTTCGACCTGCCGCTGGCCCTGGAGTCGCTGCGATTGTTCGGCGCGCTGGCTCCGCAGCGGCTGCTGTTCAGTCATTTCGGCCCGGTGGCCGACGTGACCACGACCCTGGAACGGTCGGCGGAGGAGCTGAACGTGTGGGTGGCGGAGACCCGCCGCGCCCGCGGCGCGGGGCTGGACCTCGATCACACGGTCGCCATGGTCCGTGACCGGACCCGGGAGCGCTACGCCGCGCTCCTGTCCGGAGCGGACCCTGAACTCACCGAGAAGGCCGAGCGGGTCAGCAGCACCCAGGCCAACGTCGAGGGCATCCTGCGATGGCTGGAGAAGACCGAGCCCGCGGCGGGGTGAGCCGCACCGCGGCAACCCGCTGCTAATCCTCATCAGCGGCCGGTTCCCCGCTCTCCCCCGCCCCGGCCGCTGCCGGATCGGCCAGGTGCGCCGGGTCCGCCAGGTCTGCCGGATCCGCCAGGTCCGCCGGATCGGCCGGGTCCGCCGGGTCTGCCGGATCGGCCAGGTCCGCCGGGTCTGCCGGATCGGCCAGGTCCGCCGGGTCTGCCGGGTCGGCCTCCGCCGAGTCCAATTCGTCGTCCGGCCCGGTGAGATCCTCGATGACGACGCTGTCCATGATCTCGTAACGCTCGGCCGCGTCGGTGTCCTCGTCCGGGTCGGCCGCTGCCGCGCGTCCGAACCATTCCCGCGCCTCGTCCATGCGGTCCGCGTCGTAGAGGGCGTCGGCGTATGCGTAGAACAGCCGCGCCGACCACGGGTGGCGCAGGCCGTCGGTGAGCTCGGGCACTTGCAATACGACGGCCGCTGCCGCCGCCCGCCCTTGATCGCGCCGTATTCCCGACTCGACGATGGCCAGTTCGATCTGCGTGGCGCGGTCGAGTTGCCGGCTGCCGGGGTCGTGGATCAGGGCCAGCGCCCGGTCGGCCCTGCCCAGCGCCCGCTCCGCGTCGGCCATCAGCGGCAGATAACTGACCCGCCCGGTGAGCCGCCGCGCGGTCCGCAACTCTGCCAGGGCATCGGCCCAGCGACCGGCCCGGCAGGCGGCCACCCCTGCGGTCTCGCGCACGACTCCCACCCGCGCCGCGAGCTTGCGGGCCTGGACGGCGAACTCGAAGGCGCGATCGGGGTCTTCCTCGGTGGCCGCGGCCACCAGCCAGGCCGCCACCGCGTCCGCTAGCTGCCCCGGCAAAGTCCGCAATTCGGCCCGCGCCTCCGGATCCAGCTGGTCACCCGTGATCCCCTCAGGCAGCTCCAGCCGCGGCGCTCGAAGTTCCCGCGCAGTCGTTCTACGATCTTCCCCCCGGTCCCGCTCATACCTGGCCGGCCGATAGCCCCCGCCGTCCT
>DASXKD010000086.1:0-1531 GCA_036497045.1 Streptosporangiaceae bacterium
CTGGTCCCCTCCCGGCAGGCCGAGGACCTGTTCGCCGGCTGGTGGCAGCTCATCTCCGCGCTGGGGGCGGTGCCGCGGGCGCTGGTGTGGGACGGGGAAGGGGCGATCGGCCGGTGGCGGGGACGGCGCAGCGAGCTGACCGCCGAGTGCCAGGGGTTCCGGGGCACGCTGGCCGCGCGGGTGATCATCTGCCGGCCGCGGGATCCGAAGCCAAGGGCCTGGTCGAGCGGCTGCATGATTACCTGGAGCGGTCGTTCCTGCCCGGCCGGGCGTTCGCGTCCCCGGCGGACTTCAACACCCAGCTCGGCGAGTTCCTGGCCCGGGCGAACACCCGGCGGCACCGGGTGCTGGGCTGCGCGCCCGCCGACCGGATCGAGGCGGACCGGGCCGCGATGATCGGCCTGCCGCCGGTGGCGCCGGTGACCGGGTGGCGGCACGTGTCGCGGCTGCCCCGCGATCACTACGTGCGGCTGGATTCCAACGATTACTCGGTCCACCCGGCGGTGATCGGCCGCCGCATCGAGGTGGCCGCGGACTTGGCCCGGGTCCGGGCCGGCTGCGACGGGCAGCTGGTCGCTGATCATGACCGCGCCTGGGCCCGGCACCAGACGTTTACCGACCCGGTGCACCTGGCCGCGGCGCGCGCCATGCGCCGGGACCGGCTCGAGGTCATCCGGCCCGCCGCCGAGCCGGCGGTGGAGGTGCGGCGGCTGGCCGATTACGACGCCGCCCTCGGCACCGGCGGCGGGGTGGCATGATGGCCGCCAGGACCGCCTCCCGGGACGTGGCCGCCGAGCTGGCGTTCTTGACCCGGGCGCTGAAGGCACCCACGCTGCGCGAATCGGTGCCCCGGCTGGCCGAGCAGGCCCGCGCCGAGTCGTGGACTCATGAGGAGTTCCTGGCCGCCTGCCTGCAGCGCGAGGTCGCCGCCCGCGAGGCCCACGGCGGCGAGGGCCGGATCCGGGCCGCCCGGTTCCCGGCCCGCAAGAGCCTGGAGGAGTTCGACTTCGACCACGCCCGCGGCCTCAAACGCGAGGCCATCGCCCACCTGGGCACCCTCGACTTCGCCGCGGCAAAGGAGAACGTGATCTTCCTCGGCCCGCCCGGAACCGGCAAGACCCACCTGGCCATCGGCCTGGCGATCCGGGCCTGCCAGGCCGGGCACCGGGTGCTGTTCGCCACCGCCGCTGAATGGGTCGCCCGGCTCGCCGACGCCCACCACGCCGGGCGGCTGCAGGCCGAGCTCGTCCGGCTGGGCCGCTACCCGCTGCTGGTCATCGACGAAGTCGGCTACATCCCGTTCGAGCCCGAGGCCGCCAACCTGTTCTTCCAGCTCGTCTCCGCCCGCTACGAGCGGGCCTCGCTCATCGTGACCAGCAACAAGCCGTTCGGCCGGTGGGGCGAGACCTTCGGCGACGACGTAGTAGCCGCCGCCATGATCGACCGGCTCGTCCACCACGCCGAAGTCATCGCGCTCAAAGGCGACAGCTACCGGCTCAAGAACCGAGACCTCGGCCGCGTCCCCGCGGCC
>DASXKD010000087.1:0-5156 GCA_036497045.1 Streptosporangiaceae bacterium
CAGCGTCCCAAGGTCATACGTCATCCTCCAGCGGATCAACCTCGGCCTGTTCGCCATCCTCGGCGAACTGTCCGCGACAGCCAACTGGCGGGCCATCACCGAGGAGATCTGGCCCTTCGTCCAGGGCCCGGCCGCCACCCCTATGGGAGAGGCCGAGGCCGCATGGCGGGCACGGCGCCAGGCGATCGCGGCATAGCTGGCCTGAGCCCGTGCCTGGCGGATCGCTGGGACGCGCCGCCGGGCGGTCGGCGCCCGGGCCCGCGGCTGGCCTGGAGGCCCTTACCCCGCCCTCAGATCCCGCCTGCGGAGTGAACGGTGACATTTCTACTATCCGTGTTAGTAGATAGTCAGCACTATGCGGAGCCCCTCTACCGGGGCAACACGTAACGCAGAAAGAGGATGATCGAGATGACCGACGGACGTCCGCGCCCGCAGGGCCCATGGGGGGCGGCAGGGGGCCAGGAGCGGCCCGTCCTGCCGACTGGCGCGCTCCGGCGTGGCAGCCGGCTGGCCGTGCTGCCGCTGCGGCACGCGGCGCGCACCGCCGCAGCCGCTAGCCGGCTGTCCCGGGTCGCTACGGATCAGGTCGCTGCCCGCACCGCTGAGCAGGTGTTCGCCACACTTGGTGAGCTCAAGGGCGGGGCAGCGAAGCTGGGGCAGGCGATGTCGGTGTTCGAGGCGGCGATGCCGGAGGAGGTCGCGGCACCATACCGGTCAGCGCTGCGGCGGCTCGCCGACGCGCAGCCGGCCATGCCTGCCGGGACCGCCCGCAGGGTAGTCGATGCCGACCTCACCGTTACCCACGGGCCGCATTGGCGCGAGCGGCTCGTGGCGTTCGACGACCAGCCCGTGGCGGCGGCCTCGATCGGCCAGGTGCACCGCGGACGGTGGCGGACCGACAGCGGCCGCCTCGTGGACGTCGCGGTGAAAGTCCAGTACCCGGGTGTGGGCAAGGCACTGCGCTCGGACCTGCGCCAGGCCCGGCTGCTCGCACGGGTGATCGCCCGGCTCACCCCGCTGAACGTATCCGGACTGGCGGACGAGCTCGCCAGCCGGATCGTCGAGGAACTGGATTATGTGCGCGAGGGACGCGTCCAGGCGGAGGTCGCCGCCGCCTTCACGCACCGCGCGCCGGCGGCAATTGCCCTAGCCCGCGCCGCGGGAGTGCACGAGCCCGAGGGCCGGACCAGCGTCCAGGTTCCATCCGTGTACGCCGCGACGCCACGGGTGCTCATCACCGGCTGGCTCGACGGGGAAAGCCTGTCCACGCTGCTCGATGGGCGTATGGACCTGCTCCCGGTGGGCTGGCGAGAACTCGACCGTGGCGACGCCGCCGACCTGGCTGCGCGGCTGCTCGGGCACGCCATCTATGCGCCCGCCGCGTGCGCCGGCTGGATGCACGCCGACCTGCACCCGGGCAACTTCCTGCTGCTCCCGGGCGGTCGGCTCGGCATGCTGGACTTCGGTGCGGTCGCCGCCACCCCCGGCGGCATCCCGGCGCAGTTCGGGCAGCTCGCCGCCGCAGTGCTCGCCGGCGACGGCCCGGCTGCGATAGGGCTGGCGCGGCAGGTCGGGGCGCTTGTCCCGGACGCCCAGCTCGATCCAGAGCTGATCATCGACCTGCTCCATCCGATCGCGGCGACCGCGGCCACCGACAGCTTCACCTACTCCCGCCCCTGGTTGCGCGGGCTCATGGCCCACCTCACCGACCCGCGCTTCGCCGCGGCGCTGCGCAACCTGACACCGCCTCCCGAATACGCCCTCGTCTGGCGGGCAACGCTCTCGGCCGCCGGGCTCTTCGCGCAGCTAGGCGCGACCGTGCCCACCCGCGGGCTCCACCTTCTCTACTCTCCGGGGTTCCGCGGCGACCTCCCCGGCCCGGCCACGACGGACGCGCTCGCCGCCCCGCCACACCAGCTGCGCGGCGCCCGGTTGCCGGACCCACCGCCCGGGACAACCAGCCTGCCCGCGTGAACACCACGCTCGGAAGGTTGGTTACGTTCTGCGATCAGCGTGTTGGCTCCGGGGCGCGGGCTTGGCGATATCGCGATGCCCGTGACGCTACGCCTGGGGCGGGAGAAGGTTGGATGCGCATCCGTCTGTCATAACCGAACTCGGTCGGCAGGCGCTCGGTGTTCTGACGCACTTCACGGTGGCCAGAAGCGGCGAGACGGTCGCATTTGTCGGCCGGCATGTATCTGGTGGCTCATCCGCGTGTCTAGATAGGTGTGCGACTGTTGCGCTGCGTCAAGGCGTGGCCGCTTGGGATGGCTGGGCCCAATGTTTTGGGAGCCTCCGGGTCATGCGGCCTGGGCGGGGCCCACCCGGCAGAGCCCGGACAGCGCGGCTTCGTTGGGGGGTGCTAGGTCATGCGTATGGGTACAGGCCTGCTAACGCTGACAGCAGCGGAGAAAGTGCTGATCAGTGCGGCTGCCGAGGACGCCGAGGCGGATCTGTGCGGGCACCGGAACGGTCAGGACCCGGTAATCCGCGCCGAGGTGCTGCGCGTCTTGTGTACCGGCGCCTGTCCAGACTGGCCGGTCAAGGGCCGCATCCGGATGGCCGGGGGTCGCGTGCGGGGCTGCCTCGACCTGTCCGGCGCCTATCTTGCGCATGCGCTGCATTTCACCCGCTGCGTGTTCGAGGATCGGGTGGATCTCGTGCGGGCACGGGCAGACAAGCCGGTCGAGTGGGACGGCGGCCAGATCGGCTCGGTTCTCGCCGACCATTTCTCTAGTGACGCCGACCTGGTCATCCGGAATGTCACGGTCACCGGACTCATCTCCTTGCAATGGGCCTGGGTGCGCGGCGATCTGAGACTGTCGGGCAGCCACTTGTCGCCACGGGGCGGGCAGGCGTTTCGCGGCAAGGACCTGCGGGTGGGCGGCACGCTCTTCCTGGACGGCGAGGATTTCCGGGCGCAAGGTGAAGTCTGCCTGCGCTCGGCGCGCATCGATGGCCAGCTCAACTGCAGGCACGGCAGCTTCAGCAACGAGTCGGGTCACAGCATCAGCGCCGATCACATGGTGGTGGGCGGGGACGTCCTGCTGGAGGAGGGCTTTTCTGCCGACGGGGAAGTCTGCGTGCAGTGGGCCAAGGTTGGCCGGCTCCGGGCGACCGGCGGCAGCTTCAGCAGCGCCACCAGCTATGCGCTGCACGCGGATGCGCTGCGCGCCGCCAACGGCGTCTACCTGGACCGGGGCTTTCGCGCCACCGCCACGGTGCGGCTGGTCGGCGCGAACATCACCGGCGAGCTGTGCTGCACCCAGGGCACTTTCGACAACCCGAGCAGCCGGGCGCTGGACGCGGAACGGATCGTGGCCGAGGACGTCTACCTCGACCACGGCTTCACCGCGCGCGGCGAGGTCCGCTTTAACGACGCCGAGGTCAGCCGCCAGTTCAACGCCTCCAAGGGCGACTTCCAGAACGACCACAGCCGCGAGTACTCGCTCGATTGTGATGGCCTGCGATGCGGCGGTGACGTGTTCCTCAACGACGGCTTCCGCGCCGTCGGCACGGTGATCCTCACCGGTGCCGAGATCGTGAGCGAGCTGAACTGCACTGCCGGGTCGTTCATCACTCCCGCCGGCCGTGCCTTGTTCGCGGACGGGATGACCACCCCGGGCTCCGTCTATCTGGACCAGGATTTCCGGGCCAGGGGTGAGGTCCGGTTCGCCCGGGCAACGATCGGCCGCCAGCTTGTGTGCACGAAGGGGGTCTTCGACAATCAGCACGGCGCCGCGCTCGACCTCACAGGCCTTATCACGCCCGGTGACGTGCTGGCCAATGGGGGCTTCCGCGCCATCGGCGAGGTGCGCATGCGCAACGCCGACATCACCCGCGACTTGGACTTCACAAGCGCCCGGCTACACGGCGGCGAAGGGCTCGACGCGCGCGGGATCAAGGTCGGCGGCTGCCTGACCTGGAAGATGGATCAGTCCCCGGAAGGGCTGGTCGACCTGTCCTCCGGCCAGATCAGCCGGCTAGACGACACGATGACAAGCTGGCGGGACGGGAAATATCTGCTGGCGGGGCTGAACTACCGCCCGACCATGGACAGCGGGCAAGAAGTAGTCACGGTGGACCAGCGCCTTGACTGGCTCCGCAAGACCAGGGACTACTCCGGCACCGCGTACCAGGAGCTCGCCCGGGCCTACCGGCTCACAGGCGATGAGAGCACCGCTGAGAAGATCACCATCGCGAACATGCAGGATCTGCGCAAACGCGGCAACCTGCGCCGCCGGGCCCGGGCGTGGAACAAGTTCCTGGATCTGACGGTCGGCTACGGCTACCGGCTGCACCGGCCCTTCCTGGCCCTGCTGGTGCTGGGGCTGCTCGGGGCGCTCCTGTACTACCTGGGAGAACACGCCGGCCTGATCTACTCGACCAGCGGCAGCCTGGACGCACCCGCCTGCCACCCCGGTTACCCGTGCTTCAACCCGTTCGTGTACTCCTTCCAGCTCCTGATCCCCGGCCTCGACCTGCGCCAGGCGACCTACTGGCTGCCCAACTCTGGCAATCACCCATGGGGGCCGCTGCTCATGCTCTACACCTGGCTGACGATCATCCTCGGCTGGGTGCTGGCCACCGCGATCATCGCGGGCATCACCCAGCTGTTCCGCAGGCGGTGAGGCGGCACCGGCTAGGCTCCTGTCCTGCCGCCGCCTACGGCCGTACGGCGTGCTCGGTGTCCGCGGTGCTTACGTAACTTTGATTTCTGGTGCCTGCACCAGCGGGATGCTGATCGTCTCCACGGGCGGTATGGCGGTCGGCTCCACCGGCGGCATGACCCCCGGCCCGGCGGCGGGCGGGCGGGCCTCGACGTCGGCTCCGGCCTTGGCCGCCTCGGCGTCGCCGAAGTCGGCGAGTGATGCCGAAGGCCCAGCATCTGACCCGGCGGGCGTCATCTTCTCGAAGAACCGCAGCAACTCCACAGGTACCGGCATGACCAGCGTGCTGTTCTTCTCCCCGGCCACTTCCACCACGGTCTGCAGCAGCCGCAGCTGCAGTGCGGCGGGGTCGCGGGCCATCACGTTGGCCGCCGCGGCCAGCCGCTTGGACGCCTGGTACTCACCGTCGGCGGTGATAATCCGGGCACGGCGTTCCCGTTCCGCCTCGGCCTGGCGGGACATGGACCGCTTCATGCTCTCAGGCAG
>DASXKD010000088.1:0-2132 GCA_036497045.1 Streptosporangiaceae bacterium
CCGCCGGGCTTCCCGCCCGGCAGGCCCGGGCGCTGACGGGGGCGCTGGGCCTGGCGGCGGATCCGGTCGCTCCGGACCCGCTGCTGACCGGGGTGGCCGTCCTGACCCTGCTCTCGGATCTGTCCGAACGGTCCCCGGTCCTGGTGGTCGCCGATGACGCCCAGTGGCTGGACCGCAGCTCGCTGGAGGCGCTGGCCTTCGCCGGCAGCCGACTGGATGCCGAGCGGGTCGTGCTGCTGGTAGGCGCCCGGGGGCAGGCCCCGCCCCCCGGCTTTGACCGGGGCTTCCCGGAATTGCATCTGGAGCCGCTGTCAACGGCCGACGCCGGCCACCTGCTGGACGCCCAGCCTGTCCCGCCTCGCGGGCGGGGCCGGGCGCAGGTACTCGCCCAGGCGGCGGGTAATCCCATGGCGCTGATCGAGCTGGCCCAGGTGATCGCAGATGATCCCGCCGCCAGCACGCGGTGGGCCGCCGAGCCGCTGCCCCTGACGGACCGGCTGAACGCCGTCATCACCTCCCGGTTCGCCGCCCTGCCCGAGCAGTCGCGGGCCGCGCTGCTGCTGGCCGCCGTGGCCGACGACCCGGACCTGTGCGTGGCCGCCAGCTACGGCGCCGGGCCAGACGCGCGGGCGCTGACGCCGGCCGAGCAACTGGGCCTGGTCACGGTGGACAGAACCGGCCTGCAGTTCTCTCATCCCCTCGTCCGCTCCGCCATCTACCACTCCGCGCCCTTCGCGCGGCGGGCCGCGGCGCACCGCGAGCTGGCCGGGGCCCTGCACGACCAGCCGGACCGGCGGGCCTGGCACCTGGCCGCCGCGGCCCTGCAGCCGGACGAGCAGGTAGCTTCGCTGCTAGAGGCCACCGCTGCCCAGGCGCAACATCGCGGCGGCGCGGCCGCCGCCGCGCTGGCCATGGAACGCGCCGCTGAACTCAGCCCCGACCACGCCGACCAGGCCCGCCGGCTGGTGGCCGCCGCGTCGGCCGCCGTGCCCACCGGCCAGGGGGACTGGGTGCAGGAGCTCGCTGCCCGCGCCCTGGCGGTCACGGCGGACCCGGAACTGCGGCTGACCGCCCGCTATGACGCCGCGTGGGCGCTGGCCTGGTCGGGGCGGCGGACCGCCGCGCTGCCTGAGCTCCTGTCCGTCGCCGAAGAGGCATCGCGTGACCTGCCGGCCCTGGCCTGGGACGCGCTCGGCAGCGCGGCCACTGTCGCCTACCGGACCGGATTGCCCACGCACCGCCAGGCCGTCAGCCGAACCCTTGGCCTGCTGGAAGGCCAGGGTCCGCCGCCCCGCGGCCGGGCCCCGGGCAGTGACGTCAACGTGCTGAGACTGTGGATACGGGCCAGCGCCGACCCGATCTGCAGCCGGAACCAGCTCCTGCCGCAGCTGCGCACGATCGTCGGCTCGCCCGTTGAAGAGCCCTCGTTGTGGCGGATCGGTTCCGCCGCGTGGCTCCTGGACGAATCCGACCTGGCGATCACCTGGCTGCAAGACGCCATGCGGCGGCTCCGGGCTCCCGGCGTGCGGGGCGCCAGCGGCGGGACCCTGACCGCGCTGGGGTGGGCCTATATCGACACCGGGCGCTGGGAAGAGGCGCTGGAGGTTGCTGCCGAGGCCGCCGGCTTGGCCGAGACGAACCAGATGGAAATCGTCGCTGCGTCTGCTGACGCGATCACCGCCACCGTCCTGGCCCTGCGCGCCGACTCCGGCGCGGCACGCAGACACGCCGCCAGAGCGCTCGCCACCGTCGATCCGGCCGAATGCGGGCTGGTGGCCGCCCGGGCCCGTCGTGCCCTCGGTGTCGCGGCTTTGGCCGACGGCAGCTACCTCCGAGCGTTCACCCAGCTCCGCGGGTTGTTCAGCGAGGACGGCACGCCGCTGCACAACTACGCCTCCTACCTGGGTGTGGCAGACCTCGCCGTCGCCGCGGTCCGCGCCGACCGGCGGATCGACGGGTGCGACATCATCGAGCGCGCACTCAGCCGCCTGAACGGAGTAGCCTCGCCCCGGCTGGAGCAGCTCGTCGCCCGGGCGCGCGGCATCCTCGCCGGTCCGGAGGGGGCCGAGGCCCATTTCGACAAGGCGCTCGCCGACCCCGCCGGGGACCAGTGGCCCTTCGAGCGGGCCCAG
>DASXKD010000089.1:0-3542 GCA_036497045.1 Streptosporangiaceae bacterium
ATCCGATGCTCCTATTTCTCGTCAAGGC
The DNA here is from genome assembly GCA_036497045.1 of Streptosporangiaceae bacterium. Classification (GTDB taxonomy): domain Bacteria; phylum Actinomycetota; class Actinomycetes; order Streptosporangiales; family Streptosporangiaceae; genus DASXKD01. The sequence continues at coordinate 29 of DASXKD010000089.1, forward strand.
CTTTTCCTCGGTCATCTGGAATTTGACGAATGTGGGGTTTGCTGGGGGACGGACACGACAGGGATGGGCCGCTCCGGGCAGGAGGGCAGGCTCCTATTAGGTCACGTGGTCAGCGGGGTAACGGGATCCGGAGCGGCCGGCAGATCGGATAGAGGCCAGCACGGGTGCGGCAGCCGATCTGAGGGCCAGGCCGCTCCGGAAGCTGTGGCTGCAGCCGCGGCGGGCTGGCGGGCTGAGCTTTCCGGCGTGGCTTGCTGGTTAGCCGTTGGCGGCGGTGATGGCGTCAGCGACCAGGGTGACGTTACGGGTGTCGAGGTTGCCCAGGACGGTGCGCAGGCGGACGGGGATTTCCGGATCGCCGAGGCTGGCGGCGATCCGCAAGATGGCCTGCTCGGAGGACGCGCAGGGCATCTGCCCGGCCTCCAGGGCACACAGGGCAGCGTCCCAGCCGATGACAGCGAGCGGCTGGCCGGTGCTGATGCTGGTGCCGGCACGGATGATGCGGCGGAAGTCGTCACGGTGCAGGAAGTTCTCGTGACTGATGATCAGCTTCACGGCGGCGGTGTCGGCAAGGATTCCGTCGGCGGCGTCCAGGAGCTGGCAGATCAGCTCGTCGACGGGGATCACGGTGGTGTTCATGGTGATGCTCCTTGGGGAACGGGTGGCTATGTGTGAGCCCGGCGGCGGCTCGCTCGCAGCGGAGGGCGGGTTCTTGCCAGGTCACAAGGCCAGCACGAGCGGAGAGAGGGGATCCCGGGGCGGCCGGCAGATCGGTTCAAGGCCAAGCACGGGTCCGGCAGCCGATATGAGGGCCGGGCCGCCCCGGGAAGCTGCGGGCGTCAGGCGCCGTTGCGGAGCTGGCGGTAGACCTCGCGTGCGACGTACCGCTTCAGGCAGCGGATGATCTCTTTCTTGGACAGTCCTTCCTTGCTGCGGCGGTCAGCGTAGGCCCGGGTGGCCGGGTGAGAGCTCATCCTGACGATCACGATCCGCCACAGCGCGCTGTTGGCCCGGCGGTCGCCGCCGCGGTTGAGCCGGTACCGGCCAGCGGTCTTGCCGGAAGAAGCGGGGATCGGGGCGACGCCGCACAGGTGCGCCCATGAGCTTTCGCTGCGCAGCCGCTCCGGGTGATCGCCGGCGGCGACCAGCAGCATCGCGGCGGTATCCGGGCCGACGCCGTGCAGGGCCAGCAGGCCCGGCGCGCGGGCGGTGACCAGCGGGCCGATCAGCTCATCGAGCCGGTCCAGCTGGGCGTCCAGGAACCGGGCGCGGCGGCCCAGCTCGCGCAGCGCGACCCGGGTCGCATACCCGGGCACGTCGCCTGGCCGGGGCCGCAACGCCGCGATCGCCTCCACCAGCTGCGCCGGGGAGCGCCGGACGAACCGGGCCCGCAGCTCCTCCGGGCCGGTCATGATCAGCGCCCGGGCCTGGTTGATCGCCTGGGTCCGCTCCTGGCGGGCGCTGCGCTTGGCGACCATCAGCGCCCGGACCGCCTCCACCGCGCCGTCACGGCCCCGCGGCGCCCCCGACGCCCTCCCGGACAGCGCCGCCCGCGCCGCGCTGACCGCATCCAGCGGGTCGGACTTGCCCTGCCGGGCCCGGTCCTGGCGGTCGGGGCGGTCCACTTCCACGACACGCACCCCGGCCGCGGCCAGGTGGCGGGCCAGGCCCGCGCCGTAGCTGCCGGTCCCTTCGACGCCGGCCACGGCGAGGGTCCCGAAACTGCGCAGCCAGCTCAGCAAGCTGCCGTACCCGGCTGCAGTGGCGGGGAACTCCCGCACGCCCAGCAGCCCGCCGATGGGATCCAGCGCGGCGGCGACATGCATGTCGGCGTGGGTGTCCACGCCGCCGGTGATGACACGTGCGTCTTCTACGATGGTCATTGCCGTCCCTTTCGTGGTTGAGGGATGGCACGCACCCGCTGGCCGTCGGACCCGTGAACCCCGGCCTCTTGCCCAGGCCGGGCAGATCAGACCGGCAGCGCCGGTGGGTGCCAGGAACTGGGACCCGGCCGGCAAGCCGCTAACAGGACAACCTCAACGGCGTCGGCCGAATCGGGGGTCAGGCCGGGTCCCAGGCTCCGACGCTACGCCCAAACCGCCGCGAAGCCGCGTAAGCAAGACTCGTGTCGAAGCTTCTCTGATCATCCCTGCCGATCTGTGTCGTCAAGGGTCAAGATCGAACCTTCGCTGGCGCCGCGCCTAAACGGGTGATCTGTGCCCTGCCGGGCGGCGGTAAGCATTTCACCAAGGGTCGGTCGTGCCGGAATCGGAACATCCGCTCACCGGCCCTGACCGCCCCTGATGCGGCCTGCTTGACACATACCGGCAGCTAGCGCGGGCGCTAGATCTCTGACCGGCCAGGCCGGACCTGTCCGCCATCTTCCGGACCGCTATCGGCTGGCGGACGGCTGTCCTGCCGGTAACGCGCCCAGGCCTGCGGCATGCTGAGCCCTTCGTAAGGGCACCCTTGGTCGTGCCGGATGGATAGCTGGCAGACCGGACAGGTTCCCTCCGGCACCGGCGGCCGGGCCTGCCGGGACCGGCGCCCGTACCAGGCCGCCATCCAGACGGCCTCGCCCGCGCAGCCGGCGGCCGCGACACAGAACGCCCCCCAGCGCAGGCCGCCCTGGGCGCCGCGCGGCGGCGGCAGGGCCACGGCCAGGCCCGCCAGCAGAATCAGAACGCCGGCGCCGTGCGCGGCGCGCGTCCACCTCGCCCAGGCCTGCCACCGGCCGAACGACTCGGCCTGCTCCTCGCGCAGCCGCGTCTCCAGCTCAGAGTTCTCCTGCAACTCCGGCCACCAGCCGTGGACGTCGGCACCCGACCACAAGAACTGGCGGGTGTTGTAGGTGAACTGCACCGAGGCGATAAGCACGACCGCCGCGGTAGCCAGCGCGAGCACGGCGGCGCCCGGCCACCGGAACTGCCCGGCCGCGCTGGTGACCACGATCACCGAGGCCAGGCTGAACCCGGCCAGCAAAGCTGAGCCGACCGTGCCGACCGAATCGATCGCGTTCCCATAGCCCAGCGGCGCTGGCTTACGCCACTTAGGTGGCACGAATGCTGGCCCGGCCACGCCGCCCTCCTCGGTCCCCGCGATCTTACCGGGACCGTCTGCTGCGCCACCGCGGGCGCAGACTCCAGTGATCGCGGGAGGTCAGCCCGCACGCGCGGTCAGCCCGGGGCCGCGCTCCTACGCGTGCGCCGCCGCGACGGCCAGGCGAACTGCACGCGCCGCCAACTGGAAGTTCATCGACCGGCCCGGCGAAAAGGACCAGCCAGAAGCCGCTTAAAAGATCTTGATCCACAGGTCTTGACTATTGCTCAGGATTAGTCACCGCGCGCATTGCTGACGGGCTCTGCCGTGCCCGCATCCGCCGTCTGCCCGATCGACACAACTTTGACGTGCACTCTTTTGCCGCCGACCAGGCGATGTCTTGTACTCAGGTAGCAGATGTGGTGGCACCTTGTGATGGACTCTATTGACGCAGTTGAACCAGTCCAGATCCAGG
>DASXKD010000090.1:0-18745 GCA_036497045.1 Streptosporangiaceae bacterium
GCCCCGGACCCCGCGGATGACCTCGGTGCCGTCCATGTCGGGCAGCCCGAGGTCGAGGATCATCACGTCGGGACGGTCGCGCGCCATCGCGGCGAGCCCGGAGGCGCCGTCGCTGGCGGTGCTGACCTGGTAGTTGCGCGCAGAAAGGTTGATCCGGAGCGCACGGAGGATCGACGGCTCGTCGTCGACGACCAGCACGCGGGTCAAGAGCCGGCGTCCTGCATGGACTTGGCACCCGTGGCCGCGACCGGCAGCGTGACCCTGACGGTGAGCCCGCCGCCCGGAGTGTCGGCCGCCACGATGACACCGCCCATGGCCTCGGTGAAGCCCTTGGCCACCGCCAGGCCCAGGCCCACGCCGACCTTCTTCTCATCGAACCGCTGGAACGGCTCGAAGATTCGCGCCTTCAGCTCGTCCGGCACGCCCGGCCCGTGGTCAACGATCTCGATCACGACGGTGTCCTGTTCCCGGTGGGCCTGCAGCACCGGCGGCATGGCGGGTGTCGAGTGGTCCAGGGCGTTGGAGAACAGGTTGGCCAGCACCCGTTCCAGCAGGCCGGGGTCAGCGAGGACCATCGCTATCCCCTCGGGCACCTCGATCCGCAGGTCGGCGGGGGCATCGAGGCCGCGCAGCGCGACCGGCGCCACCTCGTCGATCGTGATCGGCCGCAGGAACGGCTGCAGCGAGCCGGTGTGCAGGCGGCTCATGTCGAGGAGGTTGCCGATCAGGCCGTCCAGCCGGTCCGCGTTCTCCTCGATCGTGGCGAGCAGCACCTGCTGGTCGGATTCGGTCCAGGTCACGTCGGTCTGGCGAAGGCTGCTGACGCTGGCCTTGATCGACGCCAGCGGGGTACGGAGGTCGTGGCTGACCGCGGCGAGCAGTGCGGTCCGCATCCGGTTGCCCTCGGCCAGCGCTTCGGCCTGGGAGGCCTGGGTGCGCAGCCGTTCCCGGTCCAGCGCCGCGGCGGCCTGGGCCGCGAAGCCGGCCAGCAGCCCGGGGGTGATCGGGGCCGGCTGGCCGCTCACATCGAGCGCCAGGTCGGTGCGCACATCCACGCGGGTGGCGGGCGCGGCCTGGTCCATGGCGCCGCCACTGGCGGCGATCCGCACCCAGCGGCCACCGACGTGCTCAAGCAGTTCGGCCTGGCCACCCAGGGTTGCCACGAGATGGTCCAGGACCGCCACGGGGGTATCGGCACCGCCCAGAACCGTCTGGGCCAGCGTCAGCAGCAGCCTGGCCTCCTCCCGGCTGCGGGCGGCCTGGCCGGCCCGGCTGGCGGCGAGGTGGACCACGCTGCTGACCAGCATCGCAACCGTGATGAACAGCAGCAGCGCCAGCAGGTTGTCGGGCTTGTCGATGGTGAACGTGTGCAGTGGCGGGGTGAAGTACCAGTTGAGCAGGAGGCTGGCGGCGGCGGCGCCGAGCACGGCGGGCCAGAAGCCGCCGATCACCGCGAGCGCGACCACGGCCACCAGGTAGATGAGCAGGTCATCGGTCAGGCTCAGGTGATTCCTGGCCAGCGCCAGCAACAGGGTCAACAGGGGCAGGCCGACCGCGGCGACGAGCATCCCGGTCAGCGCACGGCGCGCACCCACCGCATAGGCCGCCCTGGCCAGCACCGAGCCAGGCTCCGGCACCGGCCGGGCACCCGCGGCCAGGCCGAGATCGTCCCGGCCAGGTGCGGTGCCAGCTCCTGGCAGCCCGGCGTCACTACCCACGCCTTCCAGTATGTGCCTGTCCGCCGACTGGCGCAGTAGCAGGCCGAGGGCACCAGCACCCAGCACACAGGCACCCATGACGATCGCGGAGCGCCCGGCGAACGGGCCGGTGACCCGCAGTTGCCCGTAGGGCGGGTGCGAGAACCCCACCGCGCAGAGCCACCCGACGACGCCAAGCGGTATCGCCGCGAGCGGCTCGGAGACAAACGACAAAATGGTCACCACGGCCGCGCTCACGATCAGCACCGCCGTCGGCGAGACCCGGCCGTCCAGGGCCGCCGCCACGGTGCCGAGGGCGAATAGCAGCCCGAAGCCGGTCACCAGAGCGAACGGCGCCGCGAATCCTCGCTGCCTTGAACTACTCATCTCGTATCGAGTCAAGCGCCGGATCCAGGGAAAATTAATGATCTTGATACATCCTTAACGCGCAGGTCAGCACTCTTGACGCGGCCTTAGCACCGCCCCGGGACGGTGGCGCTTAGCGTCTGTGGAGGTGATCAAAAACCCCGGCGGACCGACGCCGGATGCGGGGCGGCACCTGATGCGGATCCGCGGCCTGAGGACAGGAGAATAAGGACCGTTGGCGCTGCACAAAGCGGCAAGCCTGTTCTCCGGAACGTCGCGGGGCGACCTTCCGGAGAGCTTCGGGTACTCGCTTAAGCGGCGCCTGCTCGGGCCGCCGATGGTCAACGAGGAACTGCGCCATCAGCGGTTGTCGAAGGTTCTCGCCCTGGGCGTGCTGTCCCCCGACGGCATCTCCTCCTCCGCCTACGGCACCGAGGAAATGCTCATCGAACTGCTGCCACTGTTCGGGCTCGCGGCCTTCGCGGTAATCCTGCCGATGACCGGGGTGATCCTGTTCGTCATGGTCCTGGTGGTGCTGTCCTACCGCGAGGTAGTGACCGTTTACACCCGGGCGGGCGGGTCCTACGTGGTCGCGAGGGAGAACTTCGGGCCGCGCATCGCCCAGGTCGCGGCGGTGGCGCTGCTCATCGACTACGTGGTCACCGTGGCGGTGCAGGTGGCCGGCGGTACCGCGGCCGTGGTGTCCGCCTTCCCGGTCCTCGGGTCCTACACCAAGCCGATCTCGGTGGGCGTCGTGCTCATCATGTGCTACGGCAACCTGCGCGGCATCCGCGAGGCGGGCAAGGCGTTCGCGCTGCCCACCTACCTGTTCACCGGTGTCGTCGTGCTGATGATCGTGATCGGGCTGCTCCGTGAGGTCACCGGCAACCTGCACCCCCAGGACGTGCACAACATCACCGGGACCGTGCCCATCGGCTCAGGCACCGAGGGCGTGGCCCTTATTGCGGTGATCTTCACGCTGATGCGCTCGTTCGCCAACGGCGGCTCCTCGCTGACCGGCATCGAGGCGGTGTCCAACGCGGTCAGCGCGTTCAAGCCGCCGGAGGGACTCAACGCCCGCCGAGTGCTCGTGATCGAGGGGATCATCCTCGGCACCCTGGTCGCCGGGATCTCCTGGCTGGCGCACGTGACCCACGCGATCCCGCGCGTGAACGGCTATCCGACGGTGATCTCGCAGGAAGCCAACCTGGTGTTCGGCAGCGGCGCCGGCCACGTCATGTTCTTCGTGGTGCAGGCGGCGACCGCGCTGATCCTCTACACCGGCGGCAACACCAGCTTCAACGGGTTCCCGTTCCTGACCAGCTTCGTCGCTGAGGATTCGTTCCTGCCCCGGTGGATGACAAAGCGCGGCCATCGCCTGGTCTTCTCCAACGGGATCATCGCGCTCACCATCCCGGCGGTCGCCCTGCTTGTGTTCGTCGGCTCGAACGTCAACCGGCTGGTGCCGTTCTACGCGATCGGCGTGTTCACCGCCTTCTCCATGGCCGGGTTCGGCATGGCCAAGTACCACCACACGCACAAGGAGCCGGGCTGGCGGCACAAGCTGGTGATCAACTTCTCGGCGGGCGTGCTCACCACGATCGTGGTGGTGATCTTCGCGATCGTGAAGTTCACCGAGGGCGCCTGGCTCATCCTGATCATCTTCCCGCTCCTGGTCTACCTGCTGATCCGGCTCAACCGCCGGTACCGGATGGAGGCCGAGGTACTGGAGAACATCAGCGGGCGCAAGGCCCCGGACCCGCCGAACTACACCCGCCGGACGGTCCTGGTCCTCGTCGACGAGTTCAACCTGGCGACGATCGCCGCGCTGCGCTACGCCCGCGGCCTGCGGCCTACCGCGCTCCGGGCGGTGCACTTCGTGATCGACACCGACAAGGCCAAGGAACTGCGCGACGAGTGGCTTCGCGCGGACCGTGCCGTTCCGCTCGACCTGGTGGACTGCCCCGACCGGCGGCTGCCCCGGGCCGCGGGCGAGCTTGTCGCCAAAGAGGCCGGCGAGCCCGGCACGCACGTGACGGTCGTGCTGCCCCGGCGCAGCTACCCGGCGCTGCTCGGCCGGCTTCTGCACGACCAGACCGCCGACAAGATCGCCCGGGTGGTGAGCCGGATCCCGCGGTCCGCCGCCACCATCATCCCGTTCGACGTGGAGGCGCGCATCGAGGTGCTGCACGAGCGGCAGACCGGCCATGCCGCCCAGCCCGTCAAGCCGGAGGCGAAGATCGCCCAGCAGGACCGGCCCGCTGTGCGCGCAGGTGTCACCCCGATCGGGTCCCTGACCAGGAACGGCCGCGCCACCGTCGAGGGCCGGGTGCACAGCCTGGAGATCCGGCCTGTGGATCATAGCTGCGTGCTCGCCTGCCTGGTCACCGACACCACCGGGGAGATCACCGCGCTGTTCTACGGGCGGACCCACATCCCGGGCATGGAGCCCGGGAGCATGATCCAGCTCCGCGGCCGAGTGGGGGTGAAAGATACCGGCACGGTCATGGTGAACCCCGCGTACGAGCTTCTGGCGTAAGGCACGCTCGGTTAGCTAGCGGCAGCGTTACGCCGCAGCCGCCTCCCAAAGCCAGTGCTGCAAAAGTCTGGCGCGGCGTCCCGCGAGGGAGGCGGGAAACAGTCCAGCTATGCCCCATGGACAAACCGCAGGCGAACGATGGTATGAAGGCCACGAGGGCACTTGCGATCGACGGGACAGTGGGACGTGGCCATTCGCAACGCAGTCGAGTTCCTGGGTGGCGGCGGTGACGTGCCCGAGGGCTTCTGGTACTCGGTAAAGCGCCGCCTGCTCGGGCCGCCCATGGTCAACGAGGAACTGCGTCACCAGCGCCTGTCGAACTTCCTTGCGCTGGGCGTGCTCTCCCCCGATGGAATCTCCTCCTCCGCTTACGGTACGGAGGAAATCCTCATCGCCCTGCTGCCGCTGTTCGGGCTCGCGGCCTTCACCATCATCCTGCCGATGACGCTCGTCATCCTCGTGGTGATGACGCTCGTGGTGCTGTCCTACCGCGAGGTGGTGATGGTCTATATCAGGCCCGGCGGTTCCTACGTCGTGGCCAGGGAGAACTTCGGGCCCAGGGTCGCCCAGATCGCCGCGGTGGCGCTGCTCATCGACTACGTTGTCACGGTCGCCGTCCAGACCGCCGCGGGCACCGCCGCTGTGGTGTCCGCCTTCCCGGCGCTCGGCAAGTTCAGCCTTGTGATCACCATCGCCGTCATCTTGGCCATTTGTTACGGCAACCTGCGCGGGATCAAGGAGGCTGGCAAGGCCTTCGCGGTGCCCACGTACCTGTTCTCCGGGTCGGTCATCCTGATGATCGTCGTCGGGCTGATCCGCGAACTCGCCGGGAATCTGCCGAAATACGACCCGCACGCGCTGCACGACACCTACACGATCGGCAGCGGCACCGCGGGCCTGATCACCTTCGCGATGATCTTGACGTTGCTGCGCGCGTTCGCCAACGGTGGCGCGTCGCTGACCGGCATCGAGGCGGTCTCCGACGCGGTGGGCGCGTTCCGGCCGCCGGAGGGAATCAACGCCCGCCGGGTGCTGGTCGCGGAGGGCATCATCCTCGGCTTCCTCGTGGCCGGGATCTCCTGGCTGGCCCACTCGACCTTCGCGACGCCCAGGAAGAGCGGCTATCCCACGGTACTGGCCCAGGAGGCGCAGCTGATCTTCGGCAGCGGCGCCGGGCACATCATGTTCTTCGTCCTCCAGGCGTCGACCGCGCTGATCCTCTTTACCGGCGCTAACACCAGCTTCAACGGGTTCCCGTTCCTGGCCAGCTACGTGGCCGGGGACGCCTTCCTGCCGCGCTGGCTGCTCAAGCGCGGGCACCGGCTGGTGTTCTCCAACGCCATCATCGGGCTGACCGTCGTCTCGATAGCTCTGCTGATCATCCGGGGATCGAACGTCAACAACCTGGTCCCGCTGTACGCCATCGGCGTGTTCACCGCGTTCACCATGGCCGGGTTCGGGATGGCCCGCTATCACAAGCGGCGCAGGGAGCCCGGCTGGCGGCACAAGCTGGCCATCAACGCCGCGGCTGGCGGCCTGTCGGCGGTCGTCGTCGCGATCTTCGCCGTGGTGAAGTTCACCGAAGGCGCCTGGATCGTCGTGGTGCTGTTCCCGATCCTGGTGTTCGCATTGATCCGGCTGAATCAGGAGTACCGGATGGAGGCCGAGGTACTGGAGCGGATCGGCGAGAGGAAAAAGCCCCCCGAGCAGCCGAACTACCCGCGGCGCACGGTGTTCCTGCTGGTGGACAGCTTCGACCTGGCGACGCTCGCGGCTATGCGGTACGCCCGCGGCCTGCGGCCGACCACGCTGAGTGCGGTGCACTTCGTCATCGACACCGCCGAGGCGGAGACGCTGCGCGAGGAGTGGACCCGCGCCGACCGGGGCATCGTGCTCGACTTCATCGACTGCCCGGACCGGCGGCTGGCCCGGGCCGCGGCCGAACTGGTCAGCGCCGAGGCCGCGCTGCCCGGCACGCATGTCACCGCGGTACTGCCCAGGCGCAGCTACTCACCGTTGCTCGGCCGACTGCTGCACGACCGCACCGCCGACAAGATCGCGGCCGTGGTGAGCCGCATCCCGCATTGCGCGGCCACGATCGTGCCCTTCGACGTGCGGAACCGCCTGGAGGTGCTGCGCGCGCGGCAGGGCAACGGGATGAACGGGAAGATCACAGCCCCGGCGAGCGGGAAGCCGTCCCCGGACGGCAAGACGGCTCCGGACGGGAAGGCCGCCGTCACAGGGACGGTGGCCACGCTGGGCGACGGCCAGGCCACGCCGGAGGGCTACACCGCGGGAGCCGTGGCCACCGGGGCGGGAGAGGCCGGGCGGGAGGACGGCCAGCCGGCCGCCCCGGCCCCGCCGCCCTCGGCCATGCGCGGTCTGCTGCCGGGCCGGCGGTTCCGCCAGCGCCGTGGCGGATCCGCACCGGACCCGGCCAAGGCGGGACAGGCCAGCTACGAACGGCCCGCGCCCTCCCCCGGCGTCAAGCCGATCGGCTCGATCCAGGCACCCGGGCGCGCCACCGTCGAGGGGCGGGTCCGTGCCGTAGAGATCCGGCCCGTGGAAAAGAACGCGGTGCTGGCCTGCGAGATCTCGGACTCGACCGGGGATCTGACCGCGCTGTTCTACGGGCGGTCACACATCCCGGGCATCGTGTGCGGGTCCCGGGTCCGGTTCCGCGGGTCCGTCGGGATCCGGGCGAGCGGCCCCATCATGATCAACCCCGCCTACGAACTTCTCGCCGCCGGAGAATCCCCGCCGAACGGGGGGGACTCCGGCTAAGCGCCATGGCCGCACCTGCGTGTCGGCGTTTCGCCGCTTCCCGGCTGTCCTGAGGGCAACGCGGTCGCCCTGCGCACTCTCCGCTCTGGTCGGGCCAGCCCGGGATCCGGTACGGGGGCGGACGGGGATTGCCCCGGCGCGGAGTTCTGTCCGCGCCGGGGCCATCCCCCGGCTGCCCCCCCCACAAAACAGGCCTGGCCGGGAAGACTCTGGTGGAGAGCTCTCGCTGGTATGGCGGCCTTAGCCTGGCAAGGGGCAGGACCAGGCACCGATGGGAAGGGAAGCAGCGATGGGTAGCGGGCACGGGCACGTGCTCACCGCGACGGGACGGCATCGGCGGCGACTGGCCGCCGTGCTGGCGATCACCGCCGGGATCGCCGTCGCGGAGGTGTGCGGCGCGCTGGTGAGCGGCGCCCTGATCCTGTTCGCCGACGCCGCGCACATGGCCGCCGACGCGGCCGGCGTCGGGCTGTCGCTGCTCGCCGCGCACGTGGCCACCAGGCCCGCCACCGACCGCGCGACCTTCGGGTACGCCCGCGCCGAGATCCTGGCCGCGACGGTCAACGCACTGCTGCTGCTCGGCATGGCCGTGTTCATCGGGGTCGAGGCGGCCCGCCGGCTCGCCGCGCCACCTGAGGTCAATCCCGGCCTGATGATCGTCTTCGGGGTGGTCGCGCTGGCCGGCAACGGCGTGTCCCTGCTCCTGCTGCGGCGCGGGCAGGCGGAGAGCATGAACGTCCGTGGCGCCTTCCTCGAGGTTGCCTCGGACACCTTCGGCGCCATCGCGGTGATCGGCACCGGGATCGTGATCGCGGCGACCGGATCCACCCTGGCGGACCCGATCGCCTCTCTGGCGGTGGCCGTGCTCATCGTGCCCCGCGCCTGGCGGCTGCTGCGGGACGCCGTGGACGTGCTGCTGGAAGCCAGTCCCCGGGGCATCGACCTGACCGAGGTCCGCACCCACCTGACCGCACTGGACGGCGTCGTGGGCGTGCACGACCTGCATGCCTGGACCATCACCTCCGGCCTGCCCGTGCTGTCCGCACACGTGGTGGTCGACCCGGGCGTGCTTGCCAACGGCCGCAGCGCGGCCATGCTCGACGCCCTCCAGGCCTGTCTGCACGGCCACTTCGACGTCGGCCACTCCACGTTCCAGCTTGAGCCGGCCAGCCACGCGGGGCATGAGCCGTCGGTGTGCCTGTGACCACGGGGAGCGTATTGCCGCAAATCAGGCAGGCGCAAGGGGCCAAGGCGTGCGCATACGAGGCCTGGAGCGCTTTTATACCAACCAGTAATATGTGGGCAAGACCTCTGCCCAGGGAGCCAGCGTGAGCACCTACGACGCCTACACCATCCCCGTCGAGCCCGGCACCTGGGACGTTCCCGCCGCCGGCGCCACCCGCTTCAGCTGGGAGTACGACGACGGCCGGCAGCGGCTGCTCGACCTGTACCAGCGCGGCAAGGACAAGCAGTGGGATGCCACCAAGCGGATCGAGTGGGACCTGCCGGTGGATCCGAGCAACATCATGGAGACCCCGGACGAGTTCGTGCCCATCTACGGCTCGCGCCAGTGGGAGATCCTGAACGAGAAAGAGCGCGAGAACCTGGGCCACCACCTGGGCGCCTGGCTGTTCAGCCAGTTCCTGCACGGTGAGCAGGGCGCGATGACCGTGGCAGCCAGGATCGTCGAGTCCGTGCCGGACATGGACTCCAAGTTCTACGCCGCCACCCAGACCATGGACGAGGCACGGCACGTCGAGCTGTACTCGCGGTTCCTGCGCGAGAAGGTGGGCCTCTACTACCCGATCAACAGCGACCTGGCCAAGCTGCTGGCCGAGTCGCTCTCCGACTCCCGCTGGGACCTCCCCTACCTGGGCATGCAGGTCCTCATCGAGGGGCTCGCGCTCGCCGCGTTCGGCGTGCACCGGGACATGGCCCAGAATGCGCTGGTCAAGCAACTGCTCGCCTACGTCATGCAGGACGAGGCACGGCACGTCGCCTTCGGCCGGCTCGCGCTGCGCGACTACTACCGCGAGCTGACCGCCGGCGAGCGGGCCGACCGTGAGGAGTTCGTGGCCGAGGGCTGCTACCTCATGCGCGACAGGTTCCGCGCGCAGGAGGTGTGGGAGCAGATGGGCTTCGACGTGGCTGAGTGCCTGGAGTTCACCGAGCACTCCCCGGTCCAGCAGGCGTTCCGCACCCTGCTTTTCAGCCGGATCGTGCCGTGCGTCAAGGACATCGGGCTGTGGGGGCCAAAGGTGCAGAAGGCCTACGCCGACCTGGGCGTCCTCGACGCGGCGAACACCGACCTGGACGCTCTCATGGCCGACGACGAGCGGATCGCCGAAGAGGTCGACCGGCGCAAGTACGAGGCCGAACTGGCCGCCCGCCACGACGAGGTGCACACGGCCATTGCCGAGGGCGGCGAGCCGGCCTAAAGGCCCGGGCTGGGCAAACGCACGACTGACCGCGCCCATCCAGGGCAGGGATAACGAAGGCAGCCGGGGACTGGTGGAATCCCCGGCTGCCGCTTGCCTTGTGTCCGTGCAGGTCAGATCGCCTGCTCCGGCCTGGCGGCGGCGCGACCGGCCGGTACCGCGGGTACGGCCCGGCCGGCCGGAACGGCCGCCACCGTGCCGACGCGCGCCGCGCCACCGTCGCCGCTGCCGTGCGCCCTGCGGCCTGCGCCGCGTGGCCAGGCCAGCATCAGCAGGAACGACAGGCCGAACACGCCGACCTGGAACCACAGGGTGCGGACGGCCGACGCGGCGAAGTCGGTGCGGACCGCGGCCACGCCGGCCCGGGCGAGGACGGGGCGCAGTGCGGCGGGGAGCACCTCACCCGGGCGCGGCCGGCAGGACGCCGGGGTGACCGTCGGGTCGGCGGCCACCAGCCGGTCGTGCAGGCAGGTGCGGAACTGGGCCTCGAGCGCTCCGGTGTCGCGCGCCGGAACCCCGGCGGCCACCGCGCCGGACCGCAGCGCCGGCACGACCGTGTTCGCCGCCGCGCCGGACTGGGAGCCGATCAGCGCGAAGAAGATCACGCCGATCACCGCGATGCCGATCGAGTTGCCGACCTGCAGGCCGGTGTTGAACACGCCCGAGGCGGAGCCCGCGTCCTGATGCGGCACCCGGTCCAGCACGATGTCGGCCAGCGGCGCGATCACGGCACCGAGCCCGAGGCCCGCGCCGACCAGGCCGGGCACCAGCTCCCAGGTGGTCACCGCGGCACCGTAGTGGTGCACGGCCACGATCAGGCCGATCATCCCCGCGGCGATGATGAGGGCACCGGCCATGGTGACGCCCCGGCCGAACCGGGGTGCGAGCCGGGCGGCGGCACCCGAGGAGACCAGCACGCCCAGGGAGAACGGGAGGAAGCTCAGCCCGGCGTGCAGCGGGGTGAAGCCCAGGCCTGTCTGCAAGAACAGGGTCAGCACCAGGGCGAACGAGGCGATCCCGAGGAAGAACGTCATGGCGATGGCCATGCCCGCGCTGAACTCGCGGTGGCTGAACAGCCGCAGCGGCACCAGCGGTGAGCCGTCCCGGCGCGTCTTGACCTGCTCCCACCAGATGAACAGGGCGAACACCGGCACGGAAGCGGCCATGGACACGAACGTCCAGCCAGGCCAGCCCAGCTCGCGCCCTTCCACCAGGGGGTACAGAAGGAGCAGCAGCGCCGCGCTGACCAGGACGACGCCGATCGGGTCCAGCCGGGGCGGGCGGGGCGACCGCGACTCGCGGACCAGCACCGCCGAGGCGATCACGGCGAGGATCCCGACCGGGACGTTGATCAGGAAGATGGGCCGCCAGCCCAGGCCGAACAGGTTGTGCTGGATGAGCAGGCCGCCGAGCAGGGGCCCGCTCACCGTACCGAGGCCCGCGGTTATCCCGAAGCCGGCCAGCGCCTTGATCCGCTCGCGGGGTGGGAAGATGATCTGGATCACGGCCAGCACCTGCGGGACCATGATCGCGCCCATGGCGCCCTGGACAACCCGGAACGCGATGAGCTGGCCCGGGCTCTGCGCGGCCCCGCACAGCGCCGACATGATCGTGAAGCCGGATACGCCGATGAGGAACATCCGCTTGCGCCCGAAGATGTCGCCGAGCCTGCCGCCGGTGATCAGGACCAGGGCGTAGGCCAGTGTGTACCCGGCCAGCGCCCACTGCACGTCCGCGTAACTGGCGTGCAGATCCCGCTGTATGGAGGGGATCGCGATGTTCACGATGGAAACATCGAGCAGGTTCATGAACGCGGCTAGCAGCAGGATCGTGAGTGTCAGCCAGCGGCGTGGGTCAGCACCCTCGCCCGCGGACGCGGGAGGTGCCAGGATCTGAGCGTCCGAAGTCATCGTCGTCTCCGCTCACCAGGAGGTATCTGAATTACACTAGGGAAGCTATCATCTCGTAAGCCAGATATCTAGTTTAATTAGACAATAAGAGGGTGAAGCATGTCTGGAGAACCCGCCGGGGCGGATTCTGGGCAGCCGGCGTCCGCGCAGGAGGGCACCCAGCAGGGGGACAGCGGACGCGGGGACGCCGAGGATATGGCCGCCGTCCAGGAGCGGTCCTGGCAGACCAGCACGGGGCAGCACGGCCCGGGCGGCTGGGACGTGCCCTGGGCCGAGTCGCCAGCCGCCGGTACCGGCGCACCCGCGCGGGCCGACCTCGAGCTGGCCTTCGCCACGGCGATGCGCCGGACCGGCTCCCTGATGCAGCTCATGGGCCAGGCGGCCGCCGACCGGATCGGCATCAACGCCACCGACCTGAACTGCCTGAACATCCTCAGCTTCAGCGGGCACATGACGGCCGGCGAGCTGGCCAGGGCCACCGGCCTGACCACGGCCTCGATCACCGGAGTGATCGACCGGCTGGAGGAGGCCGGCTACGTGAGCAGGGAACGGGACCCGAACGACCGCAGGCGCGTGGTGGTCACCCTGGCACTGGACCGGGCGATGCAGAACGTGGCGAGCGTCTTCCTGCCGGTGCTGCGGGACTGGCGGGAGCTGGCGATAAGGTACTCCGACGACGAGCTACGGCTGATCGTGGACTTCTACGCGCGGATGGAGCAGGTGTTCCGCAACAACCTGGTCCGGCTGCGGGCCGAGGACCGGGACGGGTAACGGGAAGGCTGGCCGGCCCGCGGGCCCGGGGCGCGGGGCCCGGCGCACGCGATCGCCGGCACGCGGGATGCTGGGAGGATGGGCGCCGACGAATCGCTGGAGCGGCAGATCCGGTTCGTGCTCGAGGCCGACCGGCTGAAGACCGTGGCCAGGCAGAGCCGGATCACCGACGGATCCAGGCACGAGAACTCCGCCGAGCACTCATGGCACCTGGCGCTGATGGCACTGGCCCTGGCCGGGCATGCACCCGCGGGCACGGACCTCGCCCGGGTGATGGCCATGCTCGTGGTGCACGACGTGGTGGAGATCGACGCGGGCGATCTCTTCCTCTACTCCGACAGCGCGGCGCTGGCCAGGCAGGAGGAGGCCGAGCGCGCCGCCGCCGACCGGATCTTCGCCATCCTGCCGGAGCCCCAGGCCGCGGCGGTGCGCGCCCTGTGGGACGAGTTCGAGGAACGGCGCACGCCCGAGGCGAGGTTCGCCCGCGCCCTGGACAGGTTGCAGCCGATGCTGCTGAACATGCGGACCGGCGGCGGCACCTGGGTGGCGCACAGTGTCACCGCCGATCAGGTGCTCGCCAAGGTGACGCTGATCGAGGACGGGTCGGCGTCGCTGGGCCGCTACGCGAGGGCGATGATCGCCACGGCCGTGGCGCAGGGCTTCCTTCAGCCGGGCACCCCGCCGGAACCTGCTGGGCGGTAGCGGGCCCGCCCACCGGGTAGGACTCCGGGTATGAGCCGAACATTTCCCAGGCTCTTTCCGCGTGCCCGCCCGGCCCGCCATTCCGGCAGGGGCCACAGGCGCGTGCCGGGGCCTGCCGAGGCTGCCCGCCGGGTCGCTCATGCCCAGCGCCTGGACCCGGCCGTCCGCACTCTCACCGCCGTGGTCCAGCGCAGGGTCGGCACCGGGACACGGGCGGACGCGCTGCACGGGGTGTGGCTCGGGCAGCCGGTGCACCCCGCGCTGACCGGGCTTCCCATGGGCTTTTGGACCTCGGCGGCCGTGCTCGATTTCGTGCCAGGCTCGGAGCGGGCCGCCAAGGCACTGATCGCGCTCGGCCTCGCCGGGTCGGTCCCGGCGGCAGCGGCCGGGATGGCGGACTGGTCCGCCCTGCACCGGGAGCAGCAGCGCGTGGGCCTGGCGCACGGGGCCACCAACGCCGGCGCGTGGGCGCTGTTCGCGGGATCACTGCTGGCCCGGGCGGCCGGCCGGGAGGCGAGCGGCCGGGTGCTGGCGCTCGGCGGCCTGGCCACCCTGACCGCGGGCGCCTATCTGGGCAGGCACCTCGCGTTCCCGCTGGGGGCAGGGGCCAGCCACGCTGAGTCCGTGTCGCACCTGGCCCCGCTCGGCTGGCACGACCTGTGCCGGATCTATGACCTGCCCGACGGCCGGGTGACCCGGCGGCAGCTCGGCTACCTGAGCCTCGCGGTGCTGCGCCAGGGGTCAGACGTGCTGGTCCTCGCGGACCGGTGTGCCCATCTCGGCGGGCCGCTGCACCAGGGCACGCTCGGCGAGGCCGACGGGGAACCGTGCCTCAGCTGCCCCTGGCATGGCAGTACCTACCGGCTGAGTGACGGCGCGGTCGTGCACGGTCCTGCCAGCGCGCGCCAGCCCGCCTTCGACAGCAGAATCGCCGAAGGCGGCATTGTCCAGGTCAGGCCGGCCTATCCCGGCGCCTGACCGGACTTATTCAGTGTGGCCGCTGAGCCGCGGCGTCAAGCACTTCGGGATGTTCCCGGCGGTAGTGCTCCGTCATCACGGTGCTTGCCTCGCCTGGTCTGGACGCCAAAGTGCGCCGGCAGATCTGGCAGCGAATGACCGGAAGGCGGGTGACGGTCACGGGAAAACGGCGGGTCTTGGGGGTGCTCATCGCCTCTGATCATGCCAGATGCCAGGCCAATGCTCACAATGGACGGCAGCGCTATTTCGAATCGGGCCCGCTAGGCGCCGATTCGGTACCGGGAAGCAGCACATAACCAAGGATCCGGCGGCTGCGGCCAGGGCGGGGCGGGTTTGCCGCGCGTGGCTGGAGCACCCGGGTGAGTTCGCGCATCAATTCGGCGAATTCGGCGTCATCGAGCCAGAGCCCGGCCATCCGGTAACCGACGCCGTCCCGCAGCAGGTCGCGGTCCTCGCGGGCGAGGTAGCGGTCGAAATCACCGAGCAGCCCGCCGACAAAGGCCATGAACGCCTGCCGGTGGTCATCGGCGCTCATCTCGCTGATCTCATCCAGCCCGATGGACGCCGCGCTCACCCGGAGCACGTACGTGCGCTCCAGGGCGCCGCGCACCCGCCGCTCAGCCACCACCGCGAGGACTCCGGCGTCCACCAGCCTGGCCACGTGGCGGTAGAGGCTGGCCGCCGGGACATCGGCCAGTTCGGTGGCCAGGGCGCTGGTGGTCAGCGCACGGTCGCCGAGGAAGGCCTGCACGATCCGCAGGCGGACGGGGTGGAGCAGGAGATCCGCGCTTGCCATAGAGCCACGGTAGCGTTTTGATCTCAGTACTGTTAACGTTCCCAATCCTGGGAGCAATGCGTCGCGCGGGCACGGGCGCAGGCTACCTCGCTGTACTGTCCCCGGACCCGGGCCGCCGGTGCGGCTCGGGGCGCCGCGGCGCTGGGTGCTCGACCAGGGCGAGCACCCGGCTGGCCATGAAGCGGGCCGTCCGGACCACCACGCCGCTGCGAGTGACCTCGGTAACCTCGAACACCCCGCGCCGGTTGACCACATCGACCCGGCGGCCGGCCCGGGTGGCGGCGACCTCGTAGGTCTTCGTGCTGCCGCCCACATCGATCACGATCTCGACCCGGTCGCCTTTCACCGCCGCCCCCACGGATGCCAGGCGGCCCAGGTGACGGTTATACGGCGCATACTTCTCTTCTGCCCCTGACGCGCCCCCCGCAAATCTCGGCCGCCGGGCCACCTGGGTCCCCTTTGCGTACGGGCGGCCCTGGCCGGGTCACAGCAGTGTGCGGGCGGACCAACGGGACTTGTGGTGCTCGATGGCCAGCGGCACGCCGAAGCACTTGGACAGGTTCTCCTCGGTGAACACCCGCTCCAGCCGGCCTGATGCGAGCACAGACCCGCGGCGCATCAGCAGCGCGTGGGTGAACCCGGCAGGCACCTCCTCGACATGGTGGGTGACCAGGACCATGGTGGGCGCGGTGCCGTCCGCGGCCAGGCGGGCGATCCTGCGTACCAGGTCCTCGCGGCCGCCCAGGTCCAGGCCGGCCGCGGGCTCGTCGAGGAACAGCAGTTCCGGGTCGGGCATCAGCGCGCGGGCGATCTGGACCCGCTTGCGCTCACCCTCCGACAGCGTCGCGAACCGGCGGCGGATCAGGTGCGCGCAGCCCAGCGCGTCCAGCAGTTCCACCGCCCGGGTGACGTCGGTGGAGTCGTAGTCCTCCTTCCACCGCCCGACGATCGCATAGGCGGCGGTGAGGACCAGGTCGATCACCTTTTCCCCGGACGGCACCCGGTCCGCGAGGGCGGCGCTGGCCAGCCCGATCCTCGGCCGCAGTTCGAACACGTCGGTCGCGCCGAGCCGCTCGCCGAGGATGCGCGCGGTGCCTTCGGTCGGGTACAGCTGCGCCGCGGCCACCTGGAGCAGCGTTGTCTTGCCCGCGCCGTTCGGGCCGATGACCACCCAGCGCTCGTCTGCGTGGACGGTCCAGGTGATGTCGCGGACAAGCATCGAGCCGCCGCGCCGGACACCGACACCCCGCAGCCGCACCACCTCGTCGGACATCCGGCTCCTTCCAGCGGCACTCGTCAGGATGAACCTACGTCATACGGCAGGCCACCACGGCGCTCGGCGCGGCCGGCGTTTTCATGCCGTTGCCGGCCCACCGCCGGCCCACCGCCGGCCTGGTTCCCGGCCCGGCCCCGGGCGCGTCTCAGGCAGGTGAATTGCGCACCGCGTGCAGCGCGGCCTGAGTGCGATCGGCCACGCCGAGCTTGGCCAGCACCGAGCTGACGTGGGTTTTCACCGTCTTCTCCGACATGTTCAGCACGCGCGCGATCTCCCTGTTGGACCGGCCCTCGGCGATCTGCGCGAGCACCTCCCGCTCCCGCGCGGTCAGCGCGCCGAGGCCGCCGACCGCGGTGGGCCTGCTCCGGGACCGCACCAGCGTGTCCGCCGCCTCCGGTGCCAGGACCGTGTGCCCGTCGTGCACCGAGCGGACCGCGCGGACCAGCGCGTCCGGGTCCACGTCCTTGTACAGGAAGCCTGCGGCACCGGCCCGCATCGCCACGGTCACCGACGCGGAGTCAGCCACGCTGGTGAGCACGAGCACCCTGGCCGGCAGGTTCCGGTCCCGTAGCTCGGCCAGCACGCCCAGCCCGTCGAGGCCGGGCAGCTTCAGGTCCAGCAGGACCACGTCCGGCGCGACCGCGGCGGTCAGTTCGACGGCCTCCGCGCCGTCACCGGCCTCGCCCACCACCTCGATGTCGGCGTGCAGGCTGAGCAGCACCCGCAGTCCCTGCCGTACCACCGGGTGGTCGTCGGCGATCAGGACGGTGATCTTCCCGGCCCCGCTCATCGCCGGCCTTCTCGCCCGGCGCGGTCCACCGGCATGACCACCCGCACCGTCGTGCCCTGCCCCGGCGCGGAGCGGATCACCAGCGAGGCACCGGCCCCGGCGGCCCTTTCCCGCAGCGATGCCAGGCCCCGGCCGCCGGTGGCCAGTTCAGGGACGAAGCCCTTGCCTTGGTCGCTCACCTCCAGGGTGACCCGCCTGGCCGCCGCGCACACCGACACGCCGACCTCGGCCGCCCCGGAGTGGCGCAGCGCGTTGTACAGCGCTTCCTGAGCGATCCGGTACAGCGCGGCCTCCCGGTCCGCGCCCAGCGCCGGCAGGTCGCTGGCGGCGAACCTGACTCGCACCCCGTGCGCCTTGCCGGCCAGCAGTGCGTACCTGCGCAGCGACCCGGCCAGGCCGCTCTCGGCGATCTCCGGCGGAGCCAGCCCGTCGATGACCGCGCGCAGTTCGGCCTGTGCGTCACCGGCCAAGGCCGCCACGCTCTCCATCTCGGCCGCCGCCCGGTCGGTGTCTCCGCTTGCCGGGTCCCGGCTCGCCAGCACCGACGCCGCGCGCGCCTTGACCCGGATGCTGAACAGCTTCTGCGTGACCGCGTCGTGCAGGTCCCTGGCCAGCCGGGCGCGCTCCTCCAGTACGGAAAGCTGCCGGGCGCGCTCGTAGAGGCGGGCATTGATGAGCGCGATCGCGGCGTGCCCAGCGAACAGCGCGAGCACCTCCTCGTCGCGCTCGGTGAACCCGCCGCCCCCGCCGGCCATCTTGTTGGCCGCGAAGATGAAGCCGAGCACCCGGTCGCCGTCCTTGATCGGCACGGCGAGGATGTCGGCAAGCTCGGGATGCGCCGACGGCCAGCCCTCGAACCGGGGGTCGGCACGGATGTCGGCCAGCCGCAGCGGCTGCCCCTCGCGGAGGATGACACCGAGCATGCCGTGCTGGCGCGGCAGCGGGCCAATGGCCTTGCGCCACCGCTCCGAGATGCCGTCGACCACGAACTCCGCGAACGAGCCGCGGTCGTCGGGCACCCCGAGCGCCGCGTACCTTGCGCCCGCGAGCGAGCGCACCGAGCGCACGATGACCTCGAGCACATCGCCGACCGACAGTTCCCTGGTCACGGCGAGCACGGCCGCGCTGACCCGGCGGAGGACCTCGTCCTGGCCGGGCGCATCATCCCGGCCCGCGGCGGCAGGGGGCGGTCCCGCCGGCGCCGCGGCTGGGGAGCCCGCGGCGGCCGGGCCACCGGAACTCCCGCCAGGCGCGGGGCGGTGCTTGCCCATGCCACGACGTTACCGGCGCGGGCGGCCGCGCGGATCGGGCACGGGTCCTAGGACCAATGTCGCAGGGAAGCCGGACCGCGCGGCCGATGCCGCCGCCCGCAGCGCTGCCTAGCCTGACTGCCATGACCGACATACATGCCGGCAACGGCACTGGCCAGGCCCGTACCCGGGGCACCACCCGGGCCGCTCGCGTCGCCGTGGTGACCGGCGCTTCCCGCGGGCTCGGCCGCGCGCTCGCGCGCGCCCTGGCCGAAGACGGATACCGGCTGGTGGTGGACGCGAGGGACGGGGCGGCGCTGCGCGCGGCCATGGCCGGGCTGCCGGCCGGAGCGGTCGTCACCGCGATCACGGGGGACATCACCGACCCGGCCCACCGCGGCGACCTGCGCCGCGCGGCGCAGGCCCTGGGCGGCCCGGACCTGCTCAT
>DASXKD010000091.1:0-6320 GCA_036497045.1 Streptosporangiaceae bacterium
GCCGACGACGAGGACGATGAGCCGATCGGGGACCTGGCCGGCGACGAGAATGCCGGCGACGAGGACGTCGACGGGCTGCTGCTCGATGACGGCCCGGATCCCAGGGCCGGCCGGCTGGTCGCCGAGGACGAGGGCGCCCACCCGGACGAAGAGGCGGATCTCGTCGCGCGGGACACCGGCATCGATGGTGGCGGCGCAACCGCGGAAGAGGCAGCAATGCACGTCGTGGACGACGACGACACTGACATCCGCTCCGACGGTTAACAGGTCAGCGGCACGCCGCTCCCGAACTCGCCGAAGCCGCAGCATGGATCAGCGCCTAGCACGCCTACGTCTGAGCGGGAAGGCAGAGCTTGATCGAGCCGGGATGAACCTTGATGCGCAGTTCTTTGACCGTGCCGCGCGCACCGCCATCAAGTTCGTAGGGCATGGACCGGTCGAATCGGATCCGGAATCGCTCACCGCGGGTGACCTCGATGAACGGCGACTCCCCGGCCCGGCCCTGCGTGACCCGCCCTAGCACGCGCGCCCACTCAGCCGGATTCTTGGCAGTGACCAGGCCAATCTCGAGGAGCCCGTCGTCGGGCTGCGCCCCGCGGAAGACCTCGATCCCGCCCAGAACCTTGGCCACGTTCCCCACCAGCACACAGGAGACCCGGCCCTTGTAGAAGCGGCTGCCGTCCACCTCAACGATCGCCCGGGCCCGGCGCGCGTTGAGATTCCTGGCCCCGGCGAAGAGATACGCCGCGCGGCCGAAGCGCTCTTTCCGCCCCTTGCCGGCTTCTTGGATCATTCGGGCATCGAACCCGGCGCCGGCCATCACCGCGAAGTGCTCGCCGTTCACCGACCCGGTATCGAACCGGCGGCGCTCCCCCTTCAGCCCTGCCCGCACCGCTTCGGCGAGGCTTGCCGGGATCTGCAGGTTGCTCGCCAGCAGATTGGCCGTGCCTGCTGGAAGGATCGCCAGGACAGCCGCCGTCCCGGCCACGGCATCGATGCACCGCTGGACCGTCCCGTCGCCGCCCCAGACGAAGATCATCTCAGCGCCTCGCGCCAGCGCTTTGCGCGCGCACTTGGGTGCCTTGCGGCTTTTTTTCACCTCATACCACAGCGGATCGGCAACGCCCTCCCGTGCCAGCACCTCGCGAAGCTCGCCCAAGCCGCCGCCGAGACTCTTGCCGGTGTGGGCGACTACCGCAATCTTCGGCACGCCACGCCTCCGTATTCTCCGCCTGAAACTACCCATGCCCTGCACGCGGAGAACGGCCTCCTCCGTTCGAAGGCCCCGGTTCAGGTCGTCTCCGGTCCTGGACTGCCCGCAGGATCCGGCGGCAATCATCCCCGCCTTCGCCAAGGCGGATGCCTGGTTCGGGCTGCTGGGCGTGATCGTCTTCATCGCCGGCTTCGCGTTCAGCCTGGGGCCGGTGTTCTGGCTGATGATCTCGGAGATCTTCCCGCTGGCCCTCCGGAGTAAGGGCGAGACAAGGGGCAAGACGCTCGAGCAGATCGAAGACCAAGTCGGCGCAGAGCGACGCGACGCCGCATGCCGCCACCACGGACAGGCAGGACAGCCCCGCGCCGTGAGGCGCTGTCAGTTCGAGTGGCGGCGAGACCCAGGGAGCGACCCGCCAGCCATCACAGTCTGGCGGGTCCTGGGTTTACGGGCGGCCTCGCCAGCGAGAGAGACAGACCCGTCACCTGCTTGATCGCTTCGGCGAAGAGATCGAATCTCGTTGGCTTGGCGATGTAGGCGTTGGCGTGCAACTGATAGCTGCGCAGTACGTCCGCCTCATCCTGCGAAGTGCTCAGCATGACCATGGGAATGGTCAGCAGATGCTCACTGGCCTTCACCTCGGCCAGTACCTCTAGGCCGCTCCGCCGCGGCAGGTTGATATCCAGCAGGATCAGGCTTGGCCGTGGCGCGCCGGTGCACTCGTGAGCCTGGCGGAGGAATTCAATCGCCAGCTCACCGTCAGCCACCACATGCAGTGTTCCAGGCGCCCGGGACACCTCGAAGGTTCCCTGGTGATAAGGACCGAGCCTGGGTCGTCCTCTACCAGAAGCACATCGTGGACTCCAGACCCAGCCGAATCGGCGGGCTCTGTGGCAGGCATCGGGGCCTCCTCCAGGGAGAACGCTCACCGCGGGTCCGATTCAACGATCATGCCACTACACGGACCGTCCGCGCCCAGGCTGGCCGCGCCCGAGCCGCCCAATCGGGCTGGCGTGGATATCACCGAGCAGCGCGGCTGGGTCGCGGTACACCTTTACAGCGCCGGCCGCGTGTAGTTCCGCTTCGGCGGTTCCGCCGCAGAGCATGCCGATGCACCCGATGCCCGCCCGCTCTGCGGCGAGCACATCCCAGATCGTGTCGCCGACCATGACGGCGCGGCCGGGGTCGACGCCCGACTCCTCCAGCGCCTTGCGGACGATGCCAGGGTCGGGCTTGGCCCGTTCGACGTCCCCGGAGCTGATCACGGTGCTGACCGCGGAACCGGCACCGAGCGCGTCCATCATAAGGTCCACCTCGTCGTCCTTGGCGCTGGTGGCGAGCACCACATCCAGCCCGAGCCGGACGGCCGCGCGGAGCAGGTCGGCGGCACCCGGCAGCGGACGGATCCTGCCGAGGTAAGGGGCGTAGTGGCGGCTGTGGGCCACGCTCACTGAGGGATCCGGCCGGCCCAGGACCCGTTCCACGAGCTCGGCGGAGCCCATCCCGAGGGCCCGGTGGATGTCGGCACAGCGAATTTCGTGGCCGCGTTCCCTGAACGCCTCCCACCACGCCGCGACGTGCAGGTAGTTGGTGTCCAGCAGGGTGCCATCCATGTCGAAGATGACGCCACCGCTCGGGCGCTTGTCAGGCACCGGTTGGTCCCCGGCCGAGGGCCAACCGCGCGGCGCGCACCCGCAGGCCCTCGAGCAGCCCCAGTTGACTGTCAGCCCTGGCGATGAGCTCATCAAGCCGCTCGCGGTCGAGCCGCGGGTCCGTGTCCGCCAAGAGCTGCAGCGTGCGCCAGCCGGCCGCCTTGCCGGTCACTCCCAGGCGCATCATTTCCAGCTCTTCCAGGCTACTCAGCGGCGACCGGCTCAGCAGCCGGCCGTTGAGCTTGAGCCGACCGGCCTTTTCGCCGATCCACCCGGCGCACACCTTGTAGGCCCGCACCGGGACGCCCAGCGCGGCCATGATCTCCAGCAGCGCGGCGCGGTCCGCGGCGACGTCGACTGCGAAGTGCCACAGCGCGTCGCCGACCTCCTCCCGCCGGCGGGCTGCCGCCACCCTGCGTGCCAGCCCGACTCCGCCCGTCGCCCCAGCGAGATGATCATTGAGATAGATGCCCAGCAGCCCCTGCCCATCCTGCCTGGTGCGCCCCGTGGCTTGTGCGCCTACCATGATTCCTCCGCATTGCTGCCCGTACCCAGGTGCTCCCGGCTGGCTTCATGCCCGCCGTGATCACGCGTCACTTCCCACCAGGACTCCGGGCTAACGCGGTCATCCCCGGACATGGGGGACCGGCCGTTCGGGCAGGAAGATCGTGGGCAGTACTCCGACATGGCAGCAGCGACAGCAAGCGATCGCCCAGAGCCGGGCGGAGTCATCCTTGTGTACCTGATCCGACACGGCCAGACCCCGCTGAACACCGCGGGTGTTCTTCGTGGCCTGCTGGATCCGCCTTTGGACGAGGCCGGGCGGCTGCAGGCCCGGCGGCTTGGCACCACCCTCGGCCTGCGGAAGCCATCCGCGATCATCACCAGCCCGCTTCGCCGCGCCAGGGAGACTGCCCAGCCGATCGCCGACCGGGCCGGCAGGGATGTTGCTACCGATCGGTGCCTCATAGACCGGGATTACGGCCAGTGGTCAGGTGCCCGCCGGCAGGAGGTGGTTGCGCAGTGGGGGTCCGTCGACGACGCGCCGGGCGTCGAGCCGCTGCCCGATGTGCGCAAGCGGGCGGTCGAGAGCCTGACCTACATCGCGCGGTACGGCCACGGTCGCACGCTGGTAGTGGTCAGCCACGACGCCGTGAACCGCCAACTGCTGGCGGCGTTCGACCCTGGCCTGGGCGAGCCGGGCACGATTCCGCAGGAGAACGGGTGCTTCAACACGCTGGAATGGCAGGGCGGGCGATGGACTGTGGTGACCATCAACCAGCTTCCCGCACAGGCATAGCCCTCGCGGGCGCCGGCCGGCCCCAAGCCGCCGGGCCCGGCCGCAACGAATCGCCTGCCGCGGGGCCGGCACCGGTGGGAGGCGGACGCGCATGCCCGTGCTGATTGGAACTTCCGGCTGGCAGTACCGGGACTGGCGCGGCGGGCTGTATCCGACAGGCGTGGCCCAGCGCCGCTGGCTGGAACACTACGCCACGCATTACCTGACGGTGGAGAACAACAACAGCTTTTACCGGCTGCCCGCCGCCGAGACCTTCGCCGGGTGGCGGGCCCGCACTCCAGACGACTTCGTCATGGCGGTGAAGGTGAGCCGGTACCTCACCCATGTCAGGAGGCTGCGGGATCCGGCAGAACCTGTCGGGCGGCTGCTCGGTGCCGTGGCGGCTCTCGGCCCCAAGCTCGGCCCGGTGCTGCTTCAGTTGCCGCCGACCCTCAAGGCGGAGCCGGCGCGGCTTGACGCCTGCCTGACCGAGTTCCACCGCGTCCGGCTTCCCGGCCACGGCCGGTTGCGGATCGCGGTGGAACCGCGGCACGCCTCCTGGTGGACCGAGGAGGTACGGCGGATCCTGGCCGCCCACGACGCGGCGCTGTGCTGGGCGGACCGGCTCGGCCGCCCGGTCACGCCGCTGTGGGTCACCACCGGATGGGGGTACCTGCGGTTTCATGAGGGCACAGCCGACCCGTGGCCCAGCTACGGCGAGCGGGACCTGCGGTCGTGGGCCGAGCGGGTGCGCCAGTCGTGGCCTGCACGCGCGGACGTATACGTCTACTTCAACAACGACCCAGGGGGAGCCGCCGTGGTGAACTCCGTCACGTTTGCGGCGCTGGCCCGCGACGCCGGCCTCACCGTGACCCGAACGCCATCAGCGGGCAGCGTTCCGCTCACCACGGCCATCCCGGCGTGGTGACCACGGCCGTTCGTCCCTGCATTTGCTTAACCGCCGCAGCTCCGGGTAGCTCCAGCGCTCCCGCCCGCCGAGCGGGACAGGCAGCCAAGCAAGGAAGGCGAGCACCCGTGACCGACAACAGTTTCAGCGTCGACGTGGCCGCGATCCGCGATCGCGCCCGACAGAAGATGGACCGCGGCCCGGTGACCGAGTACTACGGCACGGACCCGGACAAGGTGGTGAAGATTCTCAACGAGGCCCTGGCCACCGAGATCGTGTGCTGGATGCGCGACAGCCGCCACGCGATCTCGGCCACCGGGATCAACCGGGCCCAGGTGTCTGGTGAGTTCACCGAGCACGCGGAGGAGGAACGGGGGCACACGATGCGGGTCGCCGAGCGCATCAGCCAGCTTGGCGGCGACCCCGACTTCGATCCGGCCATGCTGGCCGCCCGCGCACATACCACCTACGAGACGTTCTCCGACGACGACCTGCAGGGCATGCTCAGCGAGAACCTCGCCGCCGAGCGCATCGTGATCGCCACATATCAGAAGATCATCCGGTGGCTCGGCGACACCGACGTGACAACCCGGCGGCTGATTGAGGACATTCTGGCCGAGGAGGAGGAGTACGCCGACGACATCCTCGACCTGCTCGGCCCCGATGGAGCCTGAGGACGGCTCCGGCGGCCAGCGGGGAACACCAACCTGGCAGGTGGCCGACCAGGCGTTCCGCGCGGCCGTGGACTCGGGGCGGCTTGATCTCCCGCTGCCGGGCTCTGGGCGGACCCGGGAGCGGTGGGCTGCGTTTGCGGACCTGGCCGCGGAGGACCTGTCGCTGGCCAGGCTTGCCGAAGGTCATGCGGACGCGGTGGCGATCCTGGCCGAACTGGACGGCCCGCTACCAATGCCGGGCAGCCGGTGGGGAGTGTGGGCAGCCCATCCGCCCGGCCCGAAGCTGGAAGCTGAGCGCCACGGCGCCGGGTGGCGGCTGCGCGGCACGAAGCGCTACTGCTCGGGGGCCCGCTCGTGCACCCATGCCCTGGTCACGGCCGCCGCGCCGGACGGGATGCGGCTGTTCGCGGTCCCGGTCGAGGTGCTGAAGCCGGTGCCGGGCACCTGGCCCGCCACCGGCATGGCGGGCAGCGACACGCTGGACGTGGACTTCGACGAGGTTCCCGCTCAGCCAGTCGGGATACCCGGCGCGTACGTGGAGCGGCCTGGGTTCGCACACGGCGGCGTCGGCGTGGCCGCCTGCTGGTACGGCGGT
>DASXKD010000092.1:0-5905 GCA_036497045.1 Streptosporangiaceae bacterium
ACAGGCCGCGTTTCCCCAGGCCAGCCCTAAACGT
This sequence comes from Streptosporangiaceae bacterium, assembly GCA_036497045.1. GTDB lineage: Bacteria > Actinomycetota > Actinomycetes > Streptosporangiales > Streptosporangiaceae > DASXKD01. The sequence goes on from DASXKD010000092.1 coordinate 35, forward strand.
GAAGACCTCACCCGGACCCGCCGTACCAGTGGCTTGAAGAGTTCGGCCCACGCGATTATCAGCTCTTTTGGTGCGCCGCATGGCAGGCCCCCTGCGCGGACAAGTACTGTGGTGAATTGGTGTCGATACCATTCAGGTTGTATCCCATTCCTCCTCCTGCGAGATTGCCAGGGTCAGGGAAGTTCGGTACCCCATGGGCGCGCATGCACCGGGAGTAATTCAAGCCCTGAACTAGCTTTGACTGCTGCTGCTGTGCAGTCCCAGGATCCCCGCTGCCGTGATTCGGGTCCACGGACCGGCAGGCGGTCTGGGCCGAATCAGATACCTGCCTCGATGCATTGGGCTGGAACGGCGGGAAATTCCCTTGACTGTCCGGGTCGGGGAAGTTGAGTACACCGTGCGAACGCATGCACCGCGCGTAGACAAGGGCGCTGTTTGTTTGGGGCCCGGAGGCGGAGGAGCCGCTACCGCCACACGCCGCTACCAGCACAATTATACAGGCCATCGGGGCCAGGATTCCCGCAAGACGAGGCAACGCCAGCCTCCGATGCCGGTTGTCACTGAAGCCATTATTCATTGGGTAGCTCCCAAAATCGGGTAGGTGATCTTATCAATCATCATCATCGGTCGGCTTGAGATGGCCCGTTGCCAGTGGCCTAAGAGAAGCAGATTCAGCACCTCAAGCGCCGCCTACGACCCTCCAATAGGAATCCCTGGGAGCGAGCTGGGCAGCAGGTGGCCGCATTCGTGCATCTTGGCCACGAGCTGCGGGGAACGCGCCTCGCTGTGTGATATGCCGGCTCTACCGAGATCGAACACAGGGTTCCCCTGGGAACCGACGGTGGGGTCAGGCCAGTTCGGCACTCCGTGGGAGCCATGCACTGGCTGAAACTCCGCATGCCGCTCAGTTCCTGCTGCACCTCGGCCTGGTTCGGCGCGCTGCCGCCGTTTGGGAGCAGGTGCTGGCAGGGGTTCTGGGCTGTCTGGTACAGGGAAGCGCTGACCCCGAGGCCTTGCGCGCTAGGGAACTTTGCGGTGACCTGGCCTGGCAGGGGGCCGGGGAAGCTCGGCACGCCGTTCGAGCGCATGCAACGGGAGAAGGCCAGCAGCTGGGAATTCACCGACCCTCCCGCATGCGATGAGCCGCCGAAACTGGTGGATGACGGGCTGGAACTGCATGCTGCCAGCAGGGCAGTCACGGCAACGGCCGGACAGGAACACAGCGTGCGCGCCCGGCTGCGTCGCAGCGTCTGGCGTACCTGTTTCACGAGAGGTCACCTTTCCGGGTATGGATGAGGGGTAAACAGCACGGTTTCAGCTTTGACCTGGGGTTTGCGGTGCTAAAGGCTCCACAGTGCTTCTGTCGGTGACAGGCGGGCGGCGCGGATGGCGGGCAGCAGCCCGGCGATGGCACCGATGGCCAGGGCGGCGCCGATGCCGCCGGCCCAGGCCTGCGCGGGGATGACGATGGCCCAGCCCCGCGTCGCGGCGTAGACGGCGGTGGCCAGGGCGCCGAGCGCGACCCCAGCGGCGCCGCCGAGCAGGGCCAGCAGGATCGCCTCGGACAGGAACTGGGCCCGGATGCTGCCGCGGGTGGCGCCGAGGGCGCGGCGCAGCCCGATCTCCGAGCGGCGTTCCAGGACCGAGATCACCATGATGTTGCCGACGCCGACGCCGCCGACTAGGAGCGCTACCGCGCCCAGGCCCAGGAACAGGCCGTTGAGGGCCGACTGGGCGTCGGCCCGGGCGACCAGCGCGGACGAGGGCTGGGAGACGTCGACCTGGTTGGGGTTCTCCGGGTTGGCGGTGTTGGCCAGGATCGAGTCGACGGCTTCGACCTGGTCCTGCTGGGTGCGGAGGTAGATGGTCGAGGGGTGGCCGTCGAAGCCGAGGTACTTCTCGGCGGCGGGGAAGCCGACCAGCACCGCGGAGTCGATCTCCGGGGCGAGCACCGCCGGATGCAGAATCCCGGCCAGGTAGAACCACTGGCCGCCTGCCCAGATCCGCTCCCCGGGCCAGATCCGGTCGATGCCCAGCCGCTGGGCGGCGGCGGCGCCGAGCACGGCGACCGGCCCGCGGGCGGTGGCCGCGTTGAGGTAGCGGCCCTGGGCCATGCTGGTGCCGGCCGCCGCGGGCAGGCCCAGGCTGGCCGCGTCCACGGACAGGGCGTTGGTGTCGATCGAGGGGATCAGCGGGCTGCGGTAGGCGCTGGCGCCGCTGACCGTGCCGGTGTCCTGCACAGCGGTGACACCGGGCAGCCGGCCAATCATCCCGGGGGCGGCCTTGGGTAGCTCGGCGGTGCCGCCGGTGAAGGTCTGCCCGTTGCTGACCGTGAGCAGGTTGGTGCCCAGCTTGCTGATCTCGGCCAGCAGCCCAGCCGAGGATGACGCGGACAGGCCAAGCACGGCCACGATCGCGGCGACCCCGATCGCGATCCCCAGAGCGGACAGCCCGGCCCGCAGCTTGCGGGTCCGCAGCCCCACCCCGGCCAGGCGGGCCAGGTCGGCGGGCCGGAGCCTGGCGGCGGCGGGCGCGGCTGTGGTCATGGCGTGCCTCCCCGGGCCGGCCGCGGGAGGGCGGCGAGCCGCTCACCGGCCGCATCGCCGTCCGGTGCGGGGGCGGTGTCGCCGACGATCCGCCCGTCAAGCATCTCCACCCGCCGCGGCATCCGCGAGGCGATGCCCTGCTCGTGGGTGATCACCACGATCGTTACCCCGCGTGCGTTGAGCTCGGTCAGCAGGTCGAGGATCGACTGCCCAGTGGCGGAGTCCAGGTTGCCGGTGGGTTCGTCGGCCAGCACAATGGCCGGCTCGCCCGCCAGGGCGCGGGCGATGGCGACCCGCTGCCGCTCACCGCCGGATAGCTGGGTAGGCCGGGCGGCCAGCTTGCGGCCGAGCCCGACCCGCTGCAGTGCGGCGGCGGCTGCCTGCCGGCGGTGGGCGATCGCAGTGCCTGCGTACAGCAGGCCGTCGGCGACGTTGTCCAGGACGGTCTGGTGCTCGGCCAGGAAGAACTGCTGGAACACGAACCCGATCCGGGAAGCCCGCAGTCCCGCCAGCTCCCGGTCGGTCATCTGGGCCACATCCAGGCCGGTGACCTGCACCGTCCCGGTGCTGGGCCGGTCCAGGGTGCCCATCATGTGCAGCAGGGTGGTCTTGCCCGACCCGGACGGGCCGAGCACGGCCACCATCTCGCCCCCGCGCACGGTGAGATCTACTCCGCGCAGCGCGGTCACCGGCGGGGAGCTGGGGTAGGTCTTGGTCACCGCCGCCAGCTGCAGGACCGCCGGCCGGCCGCCGCCCCCGGCCGGGGCGGCACCGGCGGGTTGGCCTCGGGCCGCTCTCTGCCAGGCCACTCGTGCGGCGCTCATAGCGCGGGCACCACGACGCGCTGCCCGGCCGCCAGGCCGGAGCCGCTGACCTGGACCATCCCGGCGGCGTTGTCGAACAGGCCGAGGGAGACCCGCACCAAGTGATGCCGCCCGCCCGCGGTGACCTCCTCGACCTCGTACCCGCCGCCGGCCCGGGCCAGCAGCGCGTTGACGGGCACCACCAGGGCGTCCTTCACACTGGCCTGGGTGATCGCCACCGTCACCGGCGCCTGGTCCAGGCCCCCCGCCGCCCCCGGGTGCTGCAGGGCCACCTGCACGGGGATGGTGGCAGTCCCGGACGTGGTCGTGGCGACCTTGCCGACCGAGGTGATCCGGCCGGGCGTGGTAGTGCCGTCGGGCAAGGTAATCGTCACCTTGTCGCCGGCCTTCACCTCGGACTGCTGGGCGGCGTCCAGCGCGATGGTCACCACCAGCCGGGCCGAGGTGGCGGTCAGGATCACCCCGGACGCCGGGTTGCCCAGGCTCGCCGGGACGGCGCTGACCCGGATCGCGGCCGGCTCGAACACCGCCTGGCCCAGCGGCAGGGCGCCGGTCTGTGGCAGGCTCAGGTGCTCCTGCAGGTCCTGCAGCGCGGCCTTGGTGTCCCAGCCGAAGTACTTCCAGCCCAGCGCGGCCACATCGGTGCGGTTCCCGTAGCCGAGGGCGACCAGGTCATGGTTGAGCTGCCGCACGTCCGCGCCGTGCGCCCACTCCGACAGCGCCCGCCAGGCCGGCACCCGGCCGTACAGCAGGAACACCGGGGTGCCGTTGTCGATCCGGTACAGCACCTGCCCCTGGCGGATCACCCGCCCGGCGGCCGGCAGCCAGGTGATCGTGCCGCTGGCCTTGCCCGCGACCGTGTAGGAGCCGGCGTAGCCCAGGGTGGCGTTCACGGTGGTCTGCGACACCAGCCCCTGCCGGGTGACGGTGGCCAGCGACGTCCGGTCGCCGCTGCCGGCCCCAGCGCCTGGCCGGCTGGGCCCGTGGAAGGGGTCGGCGAGCGCCACGGCGGCCCCGGCCGCCACCAGGACGATCACCACCCCGGCGGCAACCCCCCGGCGGCGCCGCCGGGGAGCCCGCCCGGGGCCGGGCTCCTGCGGCTCAGCGGTCTTCTCGGCCGCCGCGTGCGGCACGGCGGCGCTCACGAGCCGCCGCCCGGTGACCCCTGGCTGATGCTCAGCCCGTGCACGTGCGTCTTGGACTCGCAGGTCTTCGAGGCGGACCCGAACTGCGCCGAGTTCGTGTTGATCGCGCCGTTGATCGCGCCGGTGAGGTTGAAGACGCCGTGGCCGTCGGGGTCGGGCCAGGCGGGGAAACCGTGCGAGCGCATGCAGGCGGCGAACTTCACGTCGGCCGCCAGGTCCTGGGCCGACGCCGGGCCCTGCTGCCCGCCCGGCTGCAGCGACTGGCAGGCCCGGCTGGCGGCCTGGTACGCGGGGTTCTTGGGGTTGAGATCGCTGCTGCTCCCGGCGTGCGAGCTTATTTTGATCCCGACGCTGGTGCGGCCGCCGTTGCTGCTGATGGCGGGGTCGGGGAAGTCGGAGATGCCGTGGCTGCGCATGCACTTCGAGTACGCCAGCGCCTTGGCCGCGACACCCGACGGTGACTTGCCTGCTGCCGGGCTCTTCGGGCTCGAGCACGCGGCGGCCAGGCCCACAACCCCGGCCAGCGCGGCGGTGATCGCCACGGCCCGCCGAAGCGGCAGCGGCCGCCGCCGGCCGGGCCGCCCAGAGTTCGCGGCGCGGATCTGCGGGCCGGGCACGCGGCTGACGGCCCCCTCCCTGTCACTGTTGATCTGGACGTCGCCTGCCATGGCCTCTCCCTCTGGGTTGGCTGGACTGTTCTCACGGCTGTTCTACGCCGAGGGCCCTTACACCGGCCCAACAGCGGCTGTTGGGCCGGTGTAAGGCGAGGTGGGGCATGCTTGGACCGTGGTCCTGTCCGGCGGCGGAGAGTGAGGAGATGCTCATGCGGCTTCGTCTACCGCTCGCCGGCCGCGGCTTGGCCTGGCACCTGCCGCGGCGCAGCCTCCGGGTGCGTCTCGCCCTGGCCTGCTGGGGAGTGTTCGCGGTTTCCGGTGTTTTCCTGCTAGCCGTCACGGTCGGGCTGTGGAGAGGAACGACCAGCGGCTCGGCAAGCAGGGCCTCCTCGGCACCCGGGCCCGCAGGCCAGACCGCCGGGGGCCCGCCGGCCGGTCCGGCCGGCCTGCGCCACCCGGGACAGGTGCGGTCGTCCGGACAGGTATCGGGGTTCGTCTCCCAGCACAGCTTCGACGCGCGTCAGCTCATCGTCGTGTCCGGGATTGCCCTGGCGATCATGCTGGTCCCCGCCATCGTCGTCGGCTGGCTGGTGGCCGGCCGCCTGCTGCGGCCGCTGCGCGCCATGATGACGGCCGCCAGGAACATTTCCGCCACCAACCTGCACGCGCGGCTCAACCTCAGCGGCCCCGACGACGAGCTCAAGCAGCTGGCAGACACCTTCGACGACCTGCTCGGCCGCCT
>DASXKD010000093.1:0-9243 GCA_036497045.1 Streptosporangiaceae bacterium
GGCCGTGCCGTGCGCCAGCAGCAGGCCGGCGATCAGGTAGACCGCAGCCGGGGTGATCGACAGGAACGACTGCACGATGGCGTAGAAGCCTTGGCCGATCATCTGCTGGCGGACTTCCAGGTCGGCCAGGCGCTGATTTTCGTCGTGGTAGCGGGTGGTGTCACGCGCCTGGTTGCCGAAAGCCTTCGCCAGGAGCACCCCCGACACCGACAGTGTTTCCTCGCTGAGGGCGCTCATCGCCGCCAGCGACTCCTGGGTCGAGCGCGCCACCTTGCGGCGCCGCTCGCCGACCGTCTTGGTCAGCCAGAAGAACGCCGGAACGGTAATGAGCGCCACGATGGTCAGCTGCCAGCTGATGATCACCATGGCGACGACGGTGGACACGAAGATGACGACGTTGGCCAGGATGGTCGAGGCGGTGGTGGTGACCACCGACTGAACACCGCCTACGTCGTTGGCCAGCCGGGACTGAATCTCACCGGTCTTGGTGTCGGTGAAGAAGGCGAGCGGGAGCGTCTGCAGGTGCGAGTAGAGCCGGTCGCGCAGGTCGCGCATGACCTGCTGCCCGACCCGGGTGGTCTCGTAGGTCTGCAGGATGCCGATGGCGCCGTTGACGATCGGGACAACGGCCATGATGGCGACCAGGATGACGAGCAGCTGAATGTTGGGGCCGTCGGGGACGAACAGGGCCTGGTTGAATACCACCTGGATCAGCAGCGGGTTGATGATGCCGATCGTCGAGGTCACCACGATCAGCCCGACGACGGCGGCCACCTGGGCCCGGTAGGGCCGAAACAGCGGCAGTACTCGGCGGGCGGTGTCCCGGTTCACATGGGCGGGCGCGGCCGGATTCCCGCTGACGGCCCCGGACCGCGGGCCCGGGGCTGTCATGTCACCCGCCAGCGCGCCGACGGCGTGTCCGGCATAAGCCCGGCCCCTGCGCACAACTTCACCTTCGGCCTCCTCCGCAGCACGCTCCACGCAGCCTGATCAACCGTGTGCCTAATGGCCTTCCCGGGCTCAGGCATGCTCGATCGTTGCGGGATGCGCGCTAACCGCGTTGGGGGAGAACCTTTCCATGATGCTCCCGCGGTCACTGACTGCCAGGCCGCATCCGGCTGGAGTTATCCCGCGACGTTCAAGATCGCAGTTGCCTCGGCGTTGGACAGCTGGATCGATGCGGCGGCGATGTTCTCGGCGACATGTTCGGGTGATCCCGAGCCTGGGATCGGCAGGATCTGAGCTGACCTAGCCAGCAGCCAGGCGAGCGCGATCTGGCGGGTGCTCACGCCGTGATGGCGTGCGGCGGTCAGGACGGGCGTCACCCGGTCGGCGTCCTGGATCGGTGCCCAGGGCAGGAACGCGATCGCCTCCTGGTCGCACAGGTCGACGATCGTCTCCGACGACCGGTCCGCGAGGTTGTAGCGGTTCTGTACCGACACCACCGGCGTGAGCTGCTGCGCCTCGCGCAGCTGGCGCTCGGTCACGTTGGAGACCCCGATGTGGCGGATCTTGCCCTCGTTCTTCATATCGACCAGCGCGCCGACGGACTCGGCGTAGGGCACCTTCGGATCTGGCCGATGCAGCTGGTACAGCGGAATCTGGTCGAGCTTCAGCCGGCGCAGGCTGCCCTCGCAGGCCTCGCGCAGATGCTCGGGCCGCCCGTCAGGCTGCCAGCGCCCAGGGCCGGGCCGCAGCAGGCCACCCTTGGTGGCGATTACCAGATCGTCGGGATAGGGGTGGAGCGTGTCAGCGATCAACGTCTCACTAACCTCCGGCCCGTAGGAGTCGGCCGTGTCGATGAAATTGACGCCAAGCTCGACCGCCCGCCGCAGGGCCGCCTGCGCCTGTTCCCGGTTCGGCGGCGGCCCCCAGATGCCCTGCCCGGTGATCCGCATCGCGCCGAAGCCCATGCGGTTCACCGTAAGGTCGCCACCGACGTCGATCACTCCCGCCGCTGACGCGTCCGGCTGCTCTGCCATAGCGGCTCCTTTCCCGCGCTCCATGCAGCTTCCCGCACCAGCCCCCGGCCCGGCAACTGCCCCCGTCCTGGGCCAACGAGCACAGTCAGCAAGGATTCTGGCCACCACCGCTCCGCCCCTGCTGGGCATCACCGCAGCTCGTGGGCGACGAGCGAACACTCAGCCCGCTGGCATCGGCGTGCCTCGGAGAGGACCGGATCTGCTGAGCAGATCACAGGAAGCGGCTGTATCGCTAGATCGTGAGAGCTGCCCGGCGTGCGGGATTGCCTCGGCGTACCACCGGTTCCCTGTCCCGGCCTTGTTGCCTGCGGCCGGCAGGACCGCTGCAGTGCGAGCGGAGCCTGCGAACCGGCCAGATTCGGGACGTGCGGGCAGGGGCGGCTCACGGTGCGTCCAGGAAGGCTGGGATCATGGTCATTAGCATGTCGGCGCGGCCGGTGACCCCGATGTGCGAGGTGCCCGGCAGGACGGCGAACTGGGTGGGGGGGATGGGCGCCAGGTCGCCGAGCACTCCTCCTCCGAGCAGCCGGAACATGGCCACCGCGTGCTCGGGTGTGACGATGTCGCTGTCGCCGATGATCAGCAGGATGGGGGTGTCGATCGCGGCGATGGCCTGTGGGGTGATTTCGGGCAGTTCCATCGCCTGGACCTTGGCGAGCAGGGCCGGCCAGTTTCCTGGGTCGGGGGCCAGTGCCCGGTATTCCTGCTCGAAGGGAATCTGCAGGTCGCGTCCGGGCGCATTTGCGGACTCCGCGGATTCCGGCCCGCTGAACATTTCCGGGTGGAGGCCGGTCTTGTCGTAGGTCACCGATGCGAGCACGGCCTTGCGGACCGCGGTCGGGTGGTTGGTGATGAGGTTCAGCGCGATGCCCGCGCCGAGGCTGTAGCCGAACAGGTCGGCCCGGCCAATGCCCAGGTGGGCCAGCAGGGCCAGGGTGTCATCGGCCATCGCCTGGACCGACATGGGCCGGTCGATGTCGGCGGTCCGGCCATGGCCTTGTTGTTCCACGGCGATGACCTGACGGGTTTGTGCCAGTAGGTCCGGCAGCGGCCCGAATGAGGTTCCGGTCGCGGAGATCGCGCCGTGCAGCAGCACCACCGGGACCTTGGCGGGGTCTGATGTGCCACGGATCTCGTAGAACATCTTCAGGCCGTTGATGTCGGCGTACACGCCTGCCTCCTACGAAGTCGCGGCCAGGACCGTGGCAACCCGGCCGAGGACATCGTCGACACTCTGTGTGACCATGGTGTGCATGGACTCATCGACGTCGAAGGTATAGGCGATCTGCGTGGTGCCGTCCGGGGCGGAAGTCAGCGTGATCGCGGTGACCACGTCGCCCGGAACCGTCATCACCAGGCGGTCTGGCTTGGACACCTCGTCGTAGCGGCCGGTCAGCGCGATCTCCTCACCGGCGGCGGAGATGACGGTCGCCCGCCAGGATCCTGCGGTCCGTACGTCCAGCACCGCCGTCCCCGGCTTGGCGGGCAGCCAGCCTTCGAAGTGGCTGGATTGCGTGAGGACCTGCCAGACCCGCTCACGCGGGGCGTTCAGGGCACGGGTGACGGTGAACTCGCTCATCGGAATCCTTCCTGGCGGCGGCCTTGCCGGCCCGCGCCCACAATCAGGGCGCATGAGGTAAGTAGGGAAAGACACCTCAACCCTGACAGGAATCGGTCCTGTTGATAAGGTCCGGTCCGATGAAAGGATTCAGGACCAATTCTGCTCTGCTCATCGTGCTCCAGCGGAGCGAGCGGGTTCCGCTGCACCGGCAGATCGCCACGTCGATCCGTGATTCGATCCGCGCCGGGCAGCTGCCACGCGGCTCGCCGCTGCCGCCCTCACGCGTCCTGGCTGCCGACCTTGGCGTCTCGCGTGGCGTCGTGGTTGAGGCCTACCAGCAACTGGTGGCGGAGGGCTATCTGGCCAGCCAGGCCGGCGGATACACGCAGGTGGCGGCCGGCCCGGCTCCGCCGGCGACGGCGCTGCGCCTGGCCCGCCCTCAGCCGCCGCGAATCGACCTGAGCTACGGCCGTGCTGACGTGTCCAGCTTTCCGCGGGCCGCGTGGCTGCGGGCGATCCGCGGCGCGCTCGCCGCCGCGCCGAACGACGCCTTCGGCTACCTGGCCGGAAGCGGCGTGCCGCAGCTGCGGACAGCGGTCGCCGACTACCTGAACCGGGTCCGCGGTACCCTCGCACAGCCGGATAACATCGTGATCTCCACCGGATACGCTCAGGGCATAGCTCTGCTCATCCAGGTGCTGGCTGCCGCTGGCGCGAAGCGACTCGCGCTAGAGGATCCCTCGTCCGGTGACGACGCCCTCCCGGCAGCGCGAGCCGCCGGGCTAGACGTAGTCGGAGTGCCCGTCGACCGTGACGGCATCCGGGTCGACGTGCTGCGGGAAACTGATGCCGACGCCGTCGTCCTGACGCCCTCGCATCAGTGGCCCACCGGCTCGGTTCTGTCGGCCCGGAACCGAGCTGCCGTGCTCCGCTGGGCCGGTCGGCGCGGCGCGGTCGTGATCGAGGACGACTACGACGCTGAGTATCGATATGACCGGACACCGGTCGGCGCCATGCAGGGCCTTGCCCCGGATCACGTCGTCTACGCGGGATCGGCCAGCAAGACCCTCGCACCCGGGCTGCGGCTCGGGTGGCTCGTGCTGCCGAGCCGCCTTGCCGGTCCTATGGCCGCGGCGAAGATCGCCGCCGACCGGGGCTCTCCAGCGCTGGAACAGCTGGCGCTCGCCGATCTCCTCAGCCGCGGAGAGTTCGACCGCCATCTGCGGCGCATGCGCCCGGTTTACCGCCGACGCCGCGACGCGCTGCTGGCGGCACTGGCGCGGCGGCTGCCCCGGCTCGAGCCGTCCGGCATCTCCGCCGGCCTGCACCTGGTCACCTGGCTGCCGCCACACCTTGAGGAGGCCACGGTTGTCGAGGCCGCCCTCCGCGCTGGGGTGGGCATCGACGCGGTCGGGCCGTATCGCATCGCCAATCCAGGTCCAGGCGGTCTCATCTTCGGCTACGCCACCGCCAGCGAACAGGCAATAGCCGAGGGTGTAGACATACTGGCGCGTGTCATTAGCCAGTTCTAGCCGCCGACTGGCCGGGCTGCCCGACGGCCGGCTGGCCGGCTTGGTGCAGCACCGGGCAGCGGCCATGGGAGCGTTAGCCGCGGTAAGGATTGGCTGGCCGGCCCGCCACTGCCAGCTGGCAGGAGAAAAGCGCTCCACCGGACCGGCCGGGGCCGGCCGCCGTGGTGATGTAGAGCGTGCGGAGATCCTGCCCGCCAAAGGCGCAGCTTGTCACGTTGGCCGCCGGGACATCCACGCTCAGCGTGAGGCGGCCGTCCGGCGCATAACGCCGGATCTCGCTGCCGCCCCACAGCGCGACCCAGACGCTGCCCTCGGAGTCGACGGCAAGGCCGTCCGGCATCACCTCGCCCGCACCGAGGGTGGTGAACGCGCGGCGGTTCCCAATGGCGCCCGTGCTGGGCTCATAGTCGAAGAGGTCGACCCGGTAGGTGAGCGAGTCGATGTAATACATGCGCCTGTCGTCGGGGCTCCAGCCGATCCCGTTGGAGATGCCGACACCGGCAACAAGCCTGGTCACCTGCTGATCGGCGGCCAGCAGGTAGAGGGCCCCCGCCCCCGGTGATTCATCGTCGGCCATGGTCCCCGCGAAGAAACGCCCGGCACGGTCGCAGGCGCCGTCGTTCATCCTGTTGCCTGGCATGTCGGGCTCTACGGCGGCGAGCATGCTCAGGCCGCCGGTACCTGGGTCCATAGCCAGGAAGCCATCCTTGGCAGCGAGCACAAGCCCGCCCGCGGCACGGGGGACGACCGCGCCGACCGGCTGCCCGATGTTCCATTCGGTGTGGGTTCCATCGCTAGCCAGGCGGTGCACTCGGTGCGCCGGAATGTCCGTCCAGTACAGCGCGCCGACCTCGGCGTCCCAGCAAGGACCCTCGCCCAGCGAGGCGCGAGGGACCGCAAGCTCAGTGACACTGCTGGTCACAGCCTCCTCCATGTGAGTCAGCCCGCCGGCTGTCCGCCGCCGACGCCGGCCAGCCCGGTGCTGGGGAGCACCGCCACGCAGTCGATCTCGACCAGCATCCCGGGCAGCGGGAAGGTCGCGCCCACAGTGGTCCGGGCCGGCAGCGGCCGTGGGAACGCGCCCGCGTAAACCTTGTCCATGGCGGCGAAGTCCCGCACGTCCGCGAGGAACACACCGCACCGGACCACGTCGGCCAGGCTCGCACCGGCCGACTCAAGGACAGCCGCGAGGTTGCCGAGGGTGATCCTGGTCTGTTCCTCGATGCCGGCGCCGGCCAGGGCCCCATCCTGAAACGGGCCCTGCCCCGACACGTACACGAAGCGGCCTTCCGCGACGATCCCGGGGGAGTACGAGCCCGCTGGCTGGCTGCCCCCGACCGGCTGCTTAGCCATGGTCACATCCTTGCCGACTGGGTTCCGCGTCACGGAAAGCGATTCCTGAGCGTGGCAGCTGCCGCGTTTCACAATACGGAATATGAGGCCAGCGTACGGATCATGGCTGGATTTGCCTCAGCAGTGGAGCCCAGGCTCGCCGTGATAACGCGGCGCCCGTTCCTGACGATCGCGGCGGGTGACTGGGACCGGATTGTCGCGGCAGCCGCTCAGAAGAAGGTGTGAATGGCGTCCACGACCCGGTAGTCATCATCGACCACTGGGATGACCCGCCACTTGTCGAATGTGGTGCACGGGTGTGACACGCCAAAGCAGACCGCCTCACCCGGCTCCAGCTCGATGCCCTCCGGCAGCTGGAGGTAACAGTGCTGGTCATCGAGCCTGACCGCCCGCACACCGGTGGCCGAGCGCAGGGAGCCGTCCCGGCCGCGGATCCGCAACGGCACCGGCAGGCCCGCGTCGAACGCCACATCCCGCCGGCCCGCGCAGGCCAGCGCCAGGCCGGGCTCGGGCCTGGACAGCACGTGCGCCCACAGTTCCAGCGCGGGCTGGAGCACCGGGGGCGGGCCTGGCACCATGCCCGCGTACAACCCGTGGTCGAAGGCGACGTAGACGCCACTTCGCAACACCACCACCGGAGCGGGCTGCCCCGCCCAGCCGGATACCAGCTCCCGCACCACCACGTCAAAGAACGCACTGCCCCCGGCGCTGAGGATCAGCTCATCCGGCGCCAAGCCGATGGCTGCCAGCAGCTCGCCCAGCGAGCGCAGCTCGCGGCAGTAGGCTGCGACCTTGCCGATGGTCTGCGGGTTGCGGTCGCGCCCTATCAGGCCCTCGTATCCCGCCGCGCCGGCCAGCCGCAGCGCACCGGCCTGCGCCACGGCGCGTGCGACCGCCTCAGCTGCGGCCAAGTCGCGGCAACCCGTGCGGCCGCCGGGGTAGCCGAGTTCCACCAGCACCGGCAACGGCCTGGCCGGACTCGCCTGTCGCACCACCTCGTCAAGCAAACGGACGCCAGCCAGGCTGTCGGCGTACACGTAACAGTCGAACCCTGGATCGGCGGCCAGCTCACCCGCCAGCCAGGCAGCCCCAGCGGGGTCGGTCAGCTCGTTGGCCAGCAACACCCGAGGAATGCCGAACGCCCGGTAGACCTGCAGCTCCCCGACCGTCGCCGCGGTGACCGCCCACGCGCCGGCCGCGAGCTGCCGGGCGAACAGCTGCGGCGCCATTGTCGTTTTGCCGTGCGGCGCGAGCCTGACCCCTGCCGCCGCGCAATAGGCCGCCATGGCGCCAATATTGTGAGCAACCGCAGGCTCCCGCAGCACCAGCACCGGCATAGTGAAGCCGGGCCCGAACAGCGACGGGCGGCTCGTGCCAAGACGGGCTGCGCTCACCGTGGCACCGGGCGCCGGGATTCCGAATCCCTTCTCGGTCCCGGCAATCGGCCGTTCCCGCAGCTCCGCTATGGCCGCCTCGAGACGGAAGATAGGCACCTGCGCCATCACCGTGTCCTAGTGGTAGGCGTCGGATCGGTTGTCACCCCGCAAGAGATACCCAACGAACCGCTCCGCCACCAGCAGATGCCATGGCCGCGATCCCAGTCTCCTCGGCAAGGTGGCCCGGCACAGGCTGAACCGCGGCGGCTAGGGCGCGGTGACGGTGAAGTGCGCGGTGACAGTTGTGGTGCCCGAGGCGCTGACGGTCACCGTGGCCTGATACGCACCCGGTTTCGCGTAGGTGTGCGCGCCTGCGACGGTGTAGAGGCTGTTGACCATTGTCGCGGTGGGTGCGGTGCCGGTGACGGTTGCGGGTCCGCTGGTCCCGTCGCCCCAGTTGATTACCGCCGTTACCGCGCTCGGCGCGTCGCCGGGCGCGGCGAGCGTCGCGACGGCGCCGCTGACCTGGTCCTGGCTGTTCGCGGTCAGGTCGGGCGCGGCAAGTGACAGGCTCCAGGGCACCTCGGCCGACGGGTAGAAGTTAACCCCTGCGGCCATGAGGCGCGCGCCCTGTGCGGCGAGCCGGCCGGTGAAGTCGGTGTATGCGGGGCTGCTGAGCGAGGTCCGGTCAGCCTTCGGGGACCAGCCGATCTCGGCGAGCGCCGCCAGGCGCGGGAAGACCATGTAGTCCACATTGCTCAGATTGACTACGGTCTCGCCCCACATTGCGCCTTCCACGCCGATCACGTTCGCGTCCTTGACCCCGGTGACGTAGCTTCCCGGGTCCCAGTTGTAGAACTGGTCGATATCGCAGCCCTTTTTGCATGCCCAGGTCATGCCCAGCGTCGGCGGCACGTTGTGCTTGTATCTTTGGTCCAGGTACGCGTGGCTGGCGGGCGCCATCACGATCTTCATGCCTTTCTGCACGGCTTCGGTGGCGGTGATGGTGCCGGTGGTGGATCCGGATGCGGGGTTCCAGTATTCGGCGACCGACGGGCCGGTGAGGTTCGTGCCGGGCCCGGCGATGTCGGCCCAGCCCATGACCGTCTTGCCCTGGCCCTGGATGATCCCGGCTTCGGTGTTAATGAACGAGGCGTACTGGGACTGGCTGAGCAGCGTCGTGGGCACCTCATCGCCGCCGACGTCGTAATAGGGCCCCGGCGACATTGCCGTGAGCTGGTCGATTATCGCGGTCATGATGGCCCAGGTGTTGGTGCTGGCCGGGCACATCGCGCTGTAGCCGACATCTTGGGTGTAGTCCCACACCGGTGGATTGTTCGCCGAGCAGTTGATGTCCTGCGGATGGCCGTTCAGCAGGGGGTTTGTCGTGTCGTTGTACTCGGACATGATGATCGCGTTGTTGTGGCCCGGCGAGTCGA
>DASXKD010000094.1:0-2405 GCA_036497045.1 Streptosporangiaceae bacterium
TGTCCCATATCCGCTTCTGCCGGGCGGCGGGAGTCTCGCGGGGCCGTGCCCTGGCGGTGCCGGTCATGACGATGGAACTTCCGGGTGTGCGGGCCATGGCCACATGCAGCGGTGTGCGCGGGTTCCTCCGGGTGGCCGATCCTCGCCGACGCCTCGTGAGGCAGGTCCGCCAGCAGTCTTTCCAGATCGGCCAGGTCGCCGCCGACCAGTGCAACCCGCGACCGAATCGTCCACCGGCATCACTGTCCGGCCTCGACGCCGAGCAGCGGAGATTGCTCCGGGACGGCCAGCTGCGGCTTGCGGTGGGCGGCCAGGATCCAGTAGGCGATCCCGGCCGGCGGGCACACGCACAGCAGGCATACCAGCAGGCACACGTTGATGTGCATGCCCGTTCCGGATTCCGGATCCGCGAACGGGAGAGCCGCGGTCGCCGGCTGGTCACATGTCGCTGCCGAGACCGCGCCAGGCAGGTCGCTTGTCAGGGCATGCAGGTCCGCGCGGGTCTTCGCCGTGTAGGCCGCGGTGAGCCGCTCGTCGAGTTCGGCGCTGCTCAGCCGGCCTTCTGCGTATCCCGCGCGGAGGATCTCTGCGGTCTGGTCCCGTTCGGCGTCCGACGCCCGCACCGGCGGTGCGCCGGGGGTGGTCATGGTTTCGCTCATGTATCGGCTCCTTTCGCTGCTGAACTGCCCCCGTCCCCGCTGGGGCCTGGTCCCCCGGTGCCTGCCAGGGCACCCATCGCGGTCTCCAGGGGAAACGACTCAGGCGCGGTGTGCCACTGGGCCATTAGCCCGTACAGGCCCGCCATGAACAGACGCGCATGCAATGCCGGGTCGGTGCCCGGCGGCCATTCCCCGGCGGCGATCCCGGCCTGGAACAGGCCGGTCAGCTGATCGTGGTTTCTGGCGCTGGTGGCCTGGACCTTGGCGGCGATGGCGGGCTCGTAGGCGGCAAGCGTGGTGGCCTCCATGAGCACCCGGCAGGTCTGCGGGTTGTCCAGGACGTGGGCGGCGATGGCCGATGCCACTGCGGCCAGCACGTCGCGCGGGGACGGGCGCGCGGGCTCGGGGAGCGCGCCGACCGCCGCGTCGACGCGGGCGGACAGGCCGCAGTCCCACTCCTCGTACAGCGCGATGAACAGCGCTTCCTTGCTGGGGAAGTACAGGTACGGGGTTCCCTTGGACACCCCGGCGGCCTCGGCGATGTCAGCCATCGTGGTGGCGTGATAGCCAGACCTGGCGAAGCATTCAGCCGCGGCGGCGATGATCTGGTCCCTGCGCGCGGCGCGCGCTTCTTCGGCGATCTTAGGCACCGGGCGCTCCTCTCATGCGGGCCCGGTGTCCGGCGCGCCACGGCGAAGGCACCGCTGTGACCGCAACCCCGGCGGGTCCGTTCAGCGCAGGGCAGGCCGCACTGACGTAACGCCCCGCGATCCGCCCGGAGGGGATCTGCTCCTGGTCGTGGTAGTGGAAAACGCTCATGGCCCACCTCAGTCGCCTGGATATACCGCCGACCGCCATAGTGACTGACTACCCAGTCAACTTAATAAACGCCAGGTGGCCATGTCAAAGAGCGTGCGCTCAGGCACGAGCAGGAACCGGGCTAAGCGGGTGCAAGCCGTCTGGCCACTTGGCGCATGAGCGGCCAGCCGATCGACTCCTGCACGGCCCTGGCGAACAGCCACTGCCGTACCCTGGCGGCGTCGACCCCGGTCAGGCTAGCCATCCTGGCCGCCAGCGCGGCCGGGTCGGCGGCCAGCCTGTCCTCGCAGTTCAGCATGTGCTGCAGGACGTCATAGGCCGGGTCGCCGACATACGGCTTGGGATCGATGACGAGCCACGGCTCCCGCCGGGCGGCGAGAACATTGTCGCCATGCAGGTCAGTGCACAGCAGCATCTGACTGTCCGCTGTCACGGGCAGCTCCCGGAACAACGCGATCCCATCCCGGGCGAGCCCGGGATCAATCCGGCCGCTAGCGTCGGAGGTCGGGTACTCTGCCTCGAACTTATCCGCCCACGCCTGGCACATCTGCGCCAGCGGCCGGAACGCATAGCCTGTGTGCGGCTGCGCCCACAGCCGGTGCAACAGCGCGGCCACCACCCGGTCCTGCTCGGGTTCGGGCAGCACCTGGCCCAGCGGCGTGCCCGGCACGCACCGTTCAACCAGCAGCGCATACCCGGATTCGCTCTCGTAGGCGGCCTGCAGCCGGACGGTCCCGTTCCCGTCCCAGATACGCAGCCCGGCGGCCTCGTCCCGCTCCTCTCCGCCCGGGAACCGGAACGCTACCTTGAGCACCAGGGTCACGCCGGCCGGGCCGGTGGCCGGTGCCGTCCACGAGCACTGCCCGCCCGGCTGGAACGGCTCGCCCACGCGCAGCGACCACCGGTCCGCGAGGGCGGCAACGATCC
>DASXKD010000095.1:0-4587 GCA_036497045.1 Streptosporangiaceae bacterium
GTAGCGCAGCGAGTCCATGATGAGCTGCAGGGCGTGCGGCGAGCGCACGTTGAAGCTGTTGCCGCACCCGGTGTAGTCCACGTAGTAGGTCAGGTCGTCGTCGTTGAGCCGGTAGTAGGCGGCGTTGTCGATGCCGCGGAAGGACAGCGTAGGGCCGCGGTGATCGCCCTCGGCGGTGTGGTTGTAGACCACGTCGAGTATCACCTCGATCCCTGCTTGATGCAGGGCCCGGACCATCGCCTTGAACTCGGCGATCTGCCCGCCGGGCTGGCGGGCGGCGGCGTAACCGTTGTGCGGCGCGAGGAACGCGATGGTGTTGTAGCCCCAGTAGTTGGTCAGCCCCCGCTGCTGCAGCGCATGCTCGGACACGAACTGGTGCACCGGCATGAGTTCCACGGCGGTCACGCCGAGCCCGGTCAGATGCTCGATCACCGCGGGGTGGGCCAGCCCGGCGTACGTGCCACGCTCCTCGGGGAGCAGGTCGGGATGACGCATCGTCAGGCCGCGGACATGCGTCTCGTAGATCACGGTCTCGTGGTAGGGGGTGCGCGGCTGCCGGTCGTCACCCCAGTCGAAGAACGGGTTGATCACCACGTTGACCGGCATGTAAGGGGCGCTGTCGGTGGTGTTCGGCGAGGCCGGGTCGCTGAACCGGTACCCGAACACCGCCTCGTCCCAGGTGACCTCGCCGTCCACCGCCTTGCCGTACGGGTCGAGCAGCAGCTTCGCCGGGTTGCACCGGTGTCCCTCGGCGGGCGCGTACGGCCCGTGCACCCGGTAGCCGTAGCGCTGCCCGGGGGTCACCTCGGGGAGGTAGCCGTGCCAGACGAAGCCGTCCACCTCGGTCAGCCCGATCCTGGTCTCGGTGCGCAGGCCGTCGTCCCCGGTGCCGCCTTCATCGAACAGGCTGAGTTCCACCGCCTCGGCGGTCTCGGAGAACACCGCGAAGTTGGTGCCGCCACCGTCCCAGGTGGCGCCCAGCGGGTAAGGGGTTCCCGGCCAGTGCCGCATCACCAGGCCCCGCCCGCCGCCCCGGCGCGGGCGCGGTCGGTGATGGCTGCCAGATCGAGCCCGGCGGGCAGCGTGCCGAACGGTGCTCCAGGGCCGCCGAGCGACTGCGGGCCGAGCCGGGACGCGCAGAACCCACCGGAGACCGCGCCCGGCGCGTACCGCACCAGCAGCGCCGCCGCCAGGGTGACCGCGATCTGCCCGGCCAGCCGCCTAGCTTCGTGCTGCGCCTCCAGGCTGTTCGCAGCCGCCAGCCCGGCCATCTGTGCCTTCAGGGCGGCCACGGCGCCGTCCAGGGCCGTGTTTGCGCCTGCGGCGGCGTCCAGCTCGGCGAGCAGCGCGTCGGCGGCGCCCTCGGTCCTGGCCAGCGCCCGCAACACGTCGAGCGACGTCACGTTGCCGGAGCCTTCCCAGATCGAGTTCAGCGGGGCCTCCCGGTAGATCCGCGGCAGGCCGGACTCCTCCACGTACCCGTTGCCGCCGAGGCATTCGAGCGCCTCGACCGCGTGCGCAGGGAAGCGCTTGCACACCCAGTACTTGGCCGCGGGCAGCGCCAGGCGCAACAGCGCCGCCTCGCCCGCGTCCCCGCGGGCCGCCCGGTCCGCCGCGCCGGCCAGGCGGAAGGCCAGCACGGTGGCCGCCTGGGATTCCAGCGTCAGGTCGGCGAGTACATTCGCCATCAGCGGCTGGGCGGCGAGGTCTTTGCCGAACGCCAGCCGGTGGCTGGCGTGATGCACCGCGGCGACCGTGGCTGCCCGGATGCCCGCTGCGCTGCCGATGACGCAGTCCAGCCTGGTCGCGCTGACCATCGCGATGATCGTGGCCACGCCCCGGCCTGGCTCGCCGACCTGCCAGGCCAGAGCGCCGTCGAACTCGATCTCGGCTGAGGCGTTGGACCGGTTGCCGAGCTTGTCCTTGAGCCGTTGCAGGCGCATCCCGTTGCGCGCGCCGTCGGGCAGTACCCGGGGGAGCAGGAAGCAGGTCAGCCCGGCCGGGCCCTGGGCGAGCGTGAGGAACAGGTCGCACATGGGCGCGGAGCAGAACCACTTGTGCCCGGTGAGCAGGTGGGCACCCTCGCCGGCGGCCGGGACGGGCTCCGCACGGGTGGTGTTCGCCCTGACGTCGGAGCCGCCCTGCTTCTCGGTCATGGCCATGCCGGACAGCAGGCCCCGCTTGCCCTCGGGCGGGCGCAGCCCAGGATCGTAGACACAGGCGGTGAGCAACGGCTCGAAGCTGGCCGCCAGGCCGGGGGCGTGCCGCAGCGCGGGCACCGCGGCGTAGGTCATCGAGATGGGACAGCCGTGCCCGGCCTCGGCCTGGGTCCAGACGTAGAACTTCGCGGCCCGGGCCACGTGCGTCCCTGGCCGCGGGTCCGCCCACGGTGACGCGTGCAGGCCGTGGCTGACCGCGGTCTCCATCAGGGCGTGCCAGGCAGGGTGGAACTCGACCTCGTCGATGCGGTTGCCGTACCGGTCGTGGGTGCGCAGCACCGGCGGGTGCTCGTTGGCCAGGCGGGCCTGTTCGGCGGTTTCGGCCCGGCCGGCCAGCAGCCCCAGTTCGTGCAGCCCGTCCGCGGCCCAGCCGGCGCCCTCCCGGTCCACGGCCTCCAGCAGCGCCGGATCGGCCGCCACGTCGTGACCGGCCAGCACCGGCACCTGGTTACGGACCTCATGGGTGACCCGCGGTCCCAGGGTCACCACGCCCACCAGTCTCTTAAACGTGCAGGCCGCATTCGGTCTTTCCGGTGCCCGCCCAGCGGCCGCTCCGCGGGTCGGCGCCGGGCTTGACCGGCAGCGTGCAGGTGGCGCAGCCAATCGAGGGGTAGCCCTCGTCGACCAGTGGGTTCAGTACCACCCCGTGCTCGGCGATGTAGGCGTCCACCTCTTCCTGGGTCCAGCCCGCGATCGGGTTGACCTTGACCATCGCGCGCTTGGGATTCCACTCGACCACCTTGGTGTCGCTGCGCGCGTCGGTCTCCTCGCGGCGCACCCCGGTGATCCACGCGTCGTAGGGCCCCAGCGCCCGCTCCAGCGGCACCACCTTGCGCAGGTAGCAGCACAGGTCGGGGTTGCGGCCGTACAGCCGCGGGCCCAGTTCGGCGTCCTGCTCGGGCACGCTGCGGGACGGGGTCACGTTGATGAGGTTGATCGGGTACGTCTGCGCCACCGCGTCCCTGGTCCCGATGGTCTCGGGGAAGTGGTAACCGGTGTCCAGGAAGATCACGTCGATGCCGGGCTTGACCTCGGTGGCCAGGTGGATGAGGACCGCGTCGGTCATGGAGGAGGTGATACAGACGCGCTCGGCGAACGTCTCCGCCGCCCACGCGATGACCTCGGGTGCCGAGGCATCCGCCAGATCCTTCGCGGCCTGGGCAGCCAGGGCAGCGAGTGACTGCTGCCGCGCCGCCTCCTCAGCGTCCCCCGCCGTGACCTGCTCGGGGTGCGTAGGTCTGGTCGGGCTCACTCTCACAGGAAAGCTCCCATCCGGTTAAGCGTAGCCGGTCACGCCCGTACAGCCCCTGCAACCACACGCCTCGCGGGAAATGTTCCCACGAACCCACGCCCGTCCGCTCCGCTTGTCGCTCATCGGGTGTTTCCCGGAAAAAATCCCGATCACACACGACTCACCCACGGCCCCCGAGGTCTTAAGCCGAAGCCATCAGGGCCAAGGCCCCGTGACGGGGGAACGGGGCCGTTGGCCCAGTGGGGGTTCCAGGGGGTCGCCCCCCTGGGCAGCACAGCTAACCCTGCCGTATCCAAGCCATGGGTGGCTCGGGCGGCTTGGCGGGCGGCTTGTGCTGGCAGTCGCACCAGTTACCGCCCCGGCACTCTTCGTGGTGCGCGGCCCGGCAGGCAGAGCAGACCATGGAGCCATTATGGGCGGTTGGGCCGGGGTGCCCGCAGTGGGCTCACCAGCATGGCTGGCTAGCCGACGATGGCGGAATGGCTAGGCGGCGTTGGCACGGCGCATCCGGCGGCGCCGTTCGGAGGCCCTCTCCTCCTCATTCAGGCCGCCCCAGGTGCCGTACTTTTCTGGCCGGGAAACGGCATAAGTGAGGCATTCCGCGCGCACCGGGCATGCGGCGCAAACCGCCTTCGCCTTGCGTTCCCGCACCTCGCGCTCGGGCTGACGCTCTCCGTCCGGCCCGAAGAAGAGCACGATGTCCTTGCCTCGGCACGCGCCGGCGTCTTGCCAGGCCCAGCTCGGCCGTGGAGGCATGGCCACCTGCCGACGTACCTCAGACATGAATCGGTCTCCCTCTAATTTCCGTGTGTTCCTCAGCCCAGCAAACGCCGTGTTGGGCGGACACGCGGTCGCATGTGTTGCCGCATTTACCCCGTTCCATCCATCCAACGCACTACACCGCCCTCGTGTTCCCGCACATACGGATACCCGCACAGCGCTGCGCGCGCCAGGAAGTTCCGGGGGCAATCAAGGCGCCGGACGGGAGGGGGCCGTTGCGCGCCTGCCGTCCCGACGAAGCCAGCCGGTTCAGCCGAACCGACGCTCAATTGTGCCATCCGCTATGACCGTTCCGCAGGCAGGCGAGAGAATCAGGCAGGCCCAACTGCGAGCGCA
>DASXKD010000096.1:0-34088 GCA_036497045.1 Streptosporangiaceae bacterium
CTTGGCCGCGTAGCCGTCGATGAGGCCACCGAAGAACGGGATGATGTACCCGCCGATGTTGTACTCGATCTGCTGCATCTCGTGCTCGATCTGGGTGCGCTGGGCCGAACTGGTGGAGGCCAGCGCCTGGTTGTACAGCGATCCGAAATTGGACCCGGTGCCCGACTTGGGCGGCCAGTGCGTCTCGTTGTACGGGGAGTTCGGCAGCGAGCCCTGCTGCACCTGGTTCAGGTAGCTCCGGGTGCCCCAGAAATCGACCGAGAAGGCCAGCTTGAGGTACTGGTTGCCGTAGTAGTTCGGGTCGTTGATGACGTTGATCTTGACGCCCGCGGCCTAGGCCTGGTTCGCGAAGACCGTCGCCGTCTCGACCATCCCGGCCGCGCCGTTGGTGGTGTGCAGGTCCACGCTCAGGTTCGGGTGGCCGGCCGCCTTGAGCAGCGACTTGGCCTGGGCGATGTCCTGGTGCCGCTGCGGGAGCGCCTTGTCGTAACCGGGGTCGAACGGGGCGTAGAGGTCGTTGCCGACGAACCCGTAGCCGGAGGCGACCTGCTGGAGCATCCCCGGCCGGTCGACAAGCAGGCGCATCGCCTGGCGGACACGGACATCGTTGAATGGGGGCAGGTCGATCGCCATGCATATCGGCAGCCAGCCGCCGGTCTTGGAGACCAGCGCCCCCATGCCGCGCGCCTGCACCACCTTCACCTGGGAGGGCGGCAGGTCGGTCATCGCGTCGATCTGCCCGCCGAGCAGCCCGTTCACCTGCGCGGTCGAGTCGCTGAAGTCGATGATCGTCACCGTGTCGAAATACGGCTGGCCGCTGCGCCAGTAGTTCGGGTTGCGCTCGTGGACGCTCTGCTGGCCGGGCGTGAACGACTTGAGCTTGTAGGCACCCGTGCCGACCTGCGGATGCGGGTACGCCTGGTACCCGACCGGCACGACGGTGAACGTATAGCTGCCGAGGGTTTGCGGGACGGTCGAGTCGGGGGACTTCAGCGGGAGCCGCACCGTGTACTGGTCCAGCTTCTTCATGCCCGCGATGTCCATGGTGGCGGTGGCCGCGTACCCGGTGAGGCCGTTCCCCTTGGTCCCGATGCGCTGGAACGAATAGATGACGTCGTCGGCCGTCATCGTCTTGCCGTTCTGGAACTCGATGCCCGGGCGCAACTTGATGGTGTACTGCGTCGGGTTGTCCTGGGTGACGCTCTGTGCGAGACCGTTGTTGGTGAGCTGGTAGTTCTCGTCGAAGAGCAGCAGCGTCTCGAAAGCGCTCACCAGCCGGGCCTGGTCAGGCTTGGTGATGATGTTCTGGCCGTCCATGATGTCCTTGGAGCCGCCGCCGGTCACTCCCAGCCGGAAGTTCCCGCCCCGCTTGGCCGACCCGGCAGCGCCGGTGGCCGAGCCCGTGGCAGGCGACGAAGAACTCGAACCGCACGCGGCGCCCAATCCGCCGACTGCCGCGAGGCCCGCGGCGCCGATGAGAAGTTGCCGCCGTGAAACGTCCGTCATGTCAAGACCCTTCTGCCCGCCGACCCTGGCGGTCCCCTGGGGCCGGCCCGCGTTCTCGTCGATAAAAGGTCCGGGCGATGTCCTCATGGCGGCGGGGTGGCCGACATGAGTCCGCCGGTGAGCGCGAGGCCTACCCGCACATATGGCTGCGTGCCAGCCCCGGAGGTGCGGATCGCGCTATGAACTGCTGGTGCCTGGCTCGAGTTGGGTTGCGGTCTGCGGAACGAGTCCGCGAGATACGCAACTCTGAGCTGTTAGTAGCTTGGGCTTCTATCGCCTGTCAACCTGTTCAATGCAGGTTGCTCCCTTGTTGTTATGTGACCGCGATTGAGCGGAGATGGGCCATGTGCGACGTGGACACCCTGCGCAAACTGCAACGGCCCACGGGCCGCCCGCCCACCTGTTCACGCGGGCCTGCCCACGTGTGCCGACGGTGTCTTGACCGGGGCTAAGCCCGGTTGTAGCCTTCACGATGGTAACAAAGCGTTCACATCGTGAAAAGCCCCCTCGGGAGGCGGCGGCATGGCAGGCCCCCAGAAGGTCATCATCACCTGTGCGCTCACCGGCTCCGGCCACACCCCATCGATGTCCCCCTACCTGCCTTACACCGTCGAGGACGTCATCGAGCAGGGGGTGGGAGCGGCGGAGGCTGGCGCGGCCGTTCTGCACCTGCACGCCCGCAATCCCAGGGATGGCAGCCCGACCGCCGACCCGGCGATCTTCGCGGAGTACGTGAGAGGCATCAAGCAGCGCAGCGACGTGGTGATCAGCATCTCCACCGGCGGCGGCACCGGCATGACGGCCCAGGAGCGGCTGCAGGGGGTGCAGAAGCTCAAGCCCGAGCTATGCACGCTCAACCTGGGGACGATGAACTATGGCAGCTTCCCCATGATCGACCGGTACAAGGGGCGGTTCCAGTTCGGCTGGGAGGAGCCGTACCTGGAGAGCACCCGGGCCGAGCCCTTTGTGAGCACGTATGCGGACATCGAGTACATGCTCAAGGTCGTCGGGCCGGAGACGGGCACCCGCTTCGAGGCCGAGGCGTATGACGTCGCGCACCTGTATACGCTCGCCTATTACCTGGACAAGGGGCTGGTGCAGCCGCCGGTCTTCATCCAGACCATCTTCGGCACGATGGGCGGCATCGGCCCTGACGTCGATCACATCGTGCACATGAAGCGGACCGCCGACCGGCTGCTGGGTGACGCATACCAGTGGTCAACCCTGGGCGCGGGCCGCTACCAGATGGGCATCGTCACCGCGGCCGCCATCATGGGCTCGCACGTTCGGGTCGGCCTGGAGGACAGCCTCTACCTCGGCAAGGGGCAGATCGCCGAGTCCAACGCCGACCAGGTCACCAAGATCCGCGACATCCTGGAAGCGCTGTCGCTGGAGATCGCGACCCCGGAGGAGGCCCGGCAGTTGCTGGGCCTCAAGGGCCTGGAAAACGTCGGCTACTGAAGGGCGCACGGCCACGCCCATGGCATCCGCCGAGCACGAGGGCATCACCGGCGTGACCTTCGACAGCGACGGGCACCGCCTGCTCGGCACGCTGTACCTGGCCCGCGGCTGCGCGCCGAAGCCGACGGCGTTGCTGCTGCACGGCTGCCCCGGGCTGCAGCAGAACGCTGACCTGGCAGTGGCGCTGCGCGATCGCGGGTGGAACTCGCTGGTGTTTCACTACCGCGGCTGCTGGGGCAGCGGCGGGGACTACGACCTGCGCACGATCCCGCGCGACGTCACGGCCGCGGTGGACCACCTGCAGGACGCTGGGTATCCCGGCGTCGACCCGGCCCGGCTCGCCGTGGCCGGGCACAGCCTCGGCGGCTGGGCCGCGATCCTCGCCGCGGCCGCCGACCCGCGGCTGCAGGCGGTCGCCATCTACGCCACGGCGGTGGACCTCGGCGCGATCGACCTGGAGGCCAGCCAGATCGACCACGAAATGACCCGCTTCCTCGCGACAACCCCGGAGGAGTTTATCCGCCAGCGGGACGAGGTGACCGCGCACTTGGACCCGGTTGACGCCGTGCCGTCGATCTCCCCGCGCCCCTTGCTCGTCGTGCACGGCACGGATGACCGGTGGATTCCTGCGGAGCACGCCCGCAGGCTGCACGCGCACGCGGGGCAGCCGAGCCGCTACGTCGAGATCGACGGCGCCAACCACGATTTCGCCTGGCACCGCGGGCAACTGCGGGAGCTCGTGTGCAGCTGGCTGGACGGGACCGACGTCTGAGGAGGAGCACGATGGCCGCAGTGGAACCGGGCCAGGTACGCCGAGTGGGGATCGTGGGCGCGGGCGTGATCGGTGGTGGCTGGGCCTTGCACTACCTGCGGATGGGATTCGACGTCGACGTCTACGATCCTGCCCCGCATGCCGAGGGCGGGCTGCTCCGGCTGCGGGACACGGCCTGGCCGGTGCTGGAGCGGCTTGGCCTGCGGCCCGGGGCCAGCACGGCCCGGCTTTCCTTCCACGCCAACCTTGCGGGCGCGGTGGCCGAGGCCGACCTCGTGCAGGAGAACGGCCCCGAGGATGGGGCGGTCAAGCGGCGTATCCTGGCCGACATCGACCGGGTTACGCCCCCAGAGGTGATCATCGCTTCCAGCACGTCTGGGTTCGCGATGACAATGCTGCAAGCCGACTGCGTCAACCCGCAGCGGTGCGTGGTGGGCCATCCTTTCAACCCGCCGTACCTCATCCCGCTGGTCGAGGTCGTCGGGGGGAAGCTCACCGACCCAGCGGCCGTGGACTGGCTGACGGGGTTCTACCGGGCCGTCGGCAAGCGCCCGCTGCGGCTGTCGCGCGAGCTGCCCGGGTTCGTGGCCAACCGCTTGCAGGAAGCGATGTGGCGGGAAGCGCTCCACATGGTCGCGACCGGGGAGGCCACCGTGGAGGAGATCGACGCCTCCATCGCCCATGGGCCGGGCCTGCGCTGGGCGCTGATGGGCCCGATCCTGACCTTCCACCTCGCAGGGGGAGCCCGCGGGATGGCGCACATGCTGGATCACTTCGGCGCAGCCCTGCTGGAGCCATGGACCCGGCTGCAGGCTCCGCCGCTCACCGAGGAACTACGCGAGCGGCTGGTGCAGGGCTGCCTGCGGCAGGCGCGCGGCCGCTCAGTTGCCCAGCTCGAGGGACTGCGCGACGAGTTCCTGGCGGGCCTGCTCAGCCTCGCCGAGCCGTTCGCCGACGACCTTGCCCCGCTGCCAGCAACCGACGGCCATTGACAGTGCCTAGGGCCGTCCCTACACTCGCCACATTACATAGTGCACATATTGTTCACATCATGAACATCGCCGGAGCACCGGCCGGGGCTGGGGCTCGTGAAGGCGCCGCGCGCCGCCGGTGGGCCCTGCCGCCAGGGCCAGGCAGCTGCTGCCTCCGCAGCCGGGAGCGACCATGGATCTCAGCCGCCGAGCGGGGCCTGTCTTTGCTGTTCCTCACGCACAACCTGCCGCGGGCACGGAGCATCGCGCACGACGTCGTCGTTATGCATGAATGGGCTATCTGTGAGCAGGGCGCCGTCAGTGACGTGCTGCGGGCGCCGAAAGATCCTTACCCGGCGCAGCTTCTCGCGGACGCGCCGAAAATGACGGTCGCGGTAGACGGGTGATGGGCCGGGTCACGACGCCATATGAGGGCAGCAGCGCCCGGCCCTGGCACGGCGGGCGCATCCCGGCCCCGCTGCGGCTGCACCAGGCGACCGTCCGCGAGGCCTGGGTGGACTACAACGGCCATCTGACCGAGTCTGCATACCTGCTCATCTTCGGTGACAGTTCCGATGCTTTCTTCCGGTTCTTCGGAGTGGATCAGGACTATCGCGCGTCCGGCCGGTCCCTGTATACGGCCGAGACCCACCTGCACAACCTGCGGGAAGTGACGCGCGGCGAGCGGCTCCGGCTCACACTGCAGGTCCTCGGGGTGGACTCCAAGCGACTGCACATCGCGCACGAGATGTACAACGAGGCGGGCATCCTCGTGGCCACCGCCGAGCAGATGCTGTTGCACGTGGACACCCGGGCCGGGAAGGTCAGCCCGTTCCCGACCCAGATCGCCAGGCGGCTGCAGCAGATCCGGGTGGCCCACGCAACCCTGCCCGTGCCCGCCTACGTCGGCCATGTCATGCGCCTTGAGGGACGGTGACCCACGATGGATCTCAGCCTCACCGACGAGCAGCGGCTGATCGCCGCGACCGTGCGCGACTTCGTCGAAAGGGAGCTCTACCCGCACGAAGACGAGGTGGAGCGGCTCGATGAAGTACCTGGCGAGGTCGCCCGCGCCATCCGCAAGAAGGCCATCGCGGCCGGCCTGTACGCGGCGAACATGCCCGCCGAGCTGGGCGGGGGCGGGCTGGACGCGGTTTCGCTTGTGCTGGTGGAGCGGGAGCTTGGCCGGGCCTGCTACGCGCTGCAGATGCTGGTCGAGCGGCCCAGCAACATCCTCCAAGCATGCCAGGGGGAACAGCGGGAGCGCTATCTGCTGCCTGCGATCCGGGGCGAACGGCACGACTGCGTCGCGATGACCGAGCCGGAAGCGGGCTCTGACGTCCGCTCGATGACCACCACCGCCGTACGCGACGGCGACAGTTACGTGGTAACCGGCACCAAGCACTTCATCAGCCACGCCGACGTGGCCGACTTCATCATCCTGTTCGCGGCCACCGGCCAAGAGCAGACCACGCATGGCCCGAAGAAGCTCATCACCGCGCTGCTGGTGGACTCACCAAGCCCGGGCCTGGCCGTCCGTCGCGGCCCGCTGTGTGTGTCAAACCGCGGCTACCACCAGTGCGAGCTGGTGTTCAGCGGCTGCCGGGTGCCGGTGGCCAACCGGCTCGGCGAGGAGAGCCGCGGCCTCGAGCTGATGAGCAGGTGGCTGGGCGCCACCCGGCTGCAGGTGGCGGCCACCAGCGTGGGCCGCGCCCGGCGGGTGCTGGAAGCGGCAACCCAGTGGGCGGCCAGCAGGCGGCAGTTCGGCCAGCCAATCGGCCGGTTCCAAGGGGTCGGGTTCCAGCTCGCCGACATGGCCACCGAACTGGAGGCGGCGGAAATGCTGACCCTACGCGCCGCGGCAAAGCTGGACCAGGGAACGATGACCGAAGCCGACGCGGCGATGGCGAAGCTGTACGCGTCGGAGATGCTCGGCAGGATGACCGACGCGGCGGTGCAGATCTTCGGCGGCATGGGACTGATGAGCGAGCTTCCGGTGGAGCGCTGGTGGCGTGACGCCAGGGTGGAGCGGATCTGGGACGGCACCAGTGAGATCCAGCGCCACATCATCGCCCGCTCGCTGCTGCGGCCGTACGGAGGATGAGACCGTGGACACGCGTGAGCCCGTGCAGATCACCATCGAGGGGCAGACGCTGGTCGTCACCCTTGACCGGCCGAAGGCCAACGCCATCGACGTCGCCACCAGCAAGGCGCTGTACGCGGCGTTCGACCGGCTGCGCAACGACCCGGGACTGCGGGCCGGCATCCTCACCGCAGCCGGCGACCGGTTCTTCAGCGCCGGGTGGGACCTGAAAGCAGCCGCCGCCGGGGAAGGCATCGAGGCGGACCACGGCCCCGGCGGATTCGCCGGGATCACCGAGTTCTTCGACATTGGCAAGCCGGTGATCGCAGCGGTCAACGGGCTGGCATTCGGCGGCGGGTTCGAGCTTGCCCTGGCCGCGGACCTGGTGGTCGCCGCCGAGCACGCCGAGTTCGCCCTTACCGAGGTGACGCTCGGCCTGGTCGCGGACGCGGGCGGCTTGCTGCGGCTGCCCGCCCGCCTGCCACGGCCCATCGCCGTGGAATGTCTGCTCACCGGCCGCCGGCTTACCGCCGCCGAGGCCGCCCGGTGGGGGCTGGTCAACCGGGTGGTACCAGCCGCCGAACTGATGCCCGCCGCCCGCGAGCTGGCCGGGGCCATCTGCGCGTCCGCGCCGCTGGCGGTCGCCGCCGTGCTAGAGATCCTGCGGGAGACCGAAGCAACCAGCGTGCGCACGGGATACTCCGTCCTTCGCAGCGGTGCCCTGCCTGCCTACCGCGTGATGCTCGATTCACAGGACGCGCGGGAAGGCGCCCGCGCGTTTGCCGACCGCCGCAAGCCGCAGTGGTAGGGCAGATGAGCGCGCTCGCCACCGGGGGGCGGGTAGTGCCCGAGGCATGGATTGACTACAACGGTCACATGATGGATGCCTATTACTGCGTGGCGTTCACGGAGGCGACCGAGGCGTTCCTCGACCACGTCGGATTGGGCGCCGCCTACCGGGCCGAAAGCGGCTGCGGAATCTACACCGTGGAAAGCCATGTCTGCTTTGCCAGGAGCGTCCTGGGTGGCGCGGCCCTCCGCTACGAATCGCAGCTGCTCGGGTGGGACGACAAGCGGCTGCATCTGTTCCACCTGATGGCCGAGCCAGGCAGCGGCGACCAGGTGGCCACGAACGAGCTGATGCTCCTGCACGTTGACCTCGCAACCGAGCGGGTCACCCCAATGCCGCCGGCGCGCTCCCACGCGGTCCAGCTGGTAGCCAGCGCCCATGCGGCGCTACCCGCACCGCAGAACGCGGGCAGGCGGATCCGCATGCCCGGTCGCTAGCGGGGATTTCCACGCAGCTTCTTCGGCCCTGTGTTAGCTGAACTCGAAGTGCAGGCGGCGGCCGTGCCACCAGGGGACGGTGGTGTCGGCGGGGAGGGTGGCCTGGCGCAGTACGGGTGAGTAGGCGCGCCGGTCAATCCGCACGGTGATCTGGTCGCCGGCGGTGGTGATGGTGCCGGAGCTGTCGAGGAAGCGGCGCTGGATGGTGTCGGGGGTGGCGGTGGCGTATCCGCTGCCGAGCCGGGCCCGGAACGCGGCGAGCAGTGCCTGGGCGAACACGCAGAGCATGATGTCGAGGTCGACGTTGAGGTTGACGGTGGAGGAGAGGGCGTCGGCGCAGAAGGAGCGGATGATCTCGGCGAGCCGCTGCTCGATGGTCATCCGGCGGGCGTATTTGGCTGATCAGGTTCTTCAGCGTGGCGTGCTGCTCGTTGGTGATGATGACGGTGGGCTGGTCGCGGCCGAGGCCGGTGACGATGAGCTGGCGGACGGCGCCGGGGTAGCTGGTGAGCGCGGTCTCCGTGGGGATTGGTGGGGGGTTGGGGCCCGGTGAACCGGGGCTGGTTCCACTGTTGGCCGCGGCGGGGTTGGGCACCACACGGAATGACCCACGGAACAGCCCACGGAATCGGCGGCCGCGCTCCCGGGTGCTGGCGGCCGCGCCGGGGCGCCTGTCCCAGGGCGGTCGTCACGGTCGCGGGGCTGGCGTCGGCTCGGCTGGTCATGCTGGGGGCGGTCAGCCCGGTTCGCCGGGTCCTGCCGGAGGCCTGGGGATGGTGGCGGCGGGCGGTGCGTAGTGTGAGGCACGATCGACTGGCTGAGGGTGTGCGAGGGGCGCGGGACGGTGGCAGGGCAGCGCGAGCTTTCGTTCGCCGGGCTGGTGCGGCAGCTGCGGGCCGGGGCCGGGCTGACCCAGGAGGAGCTGGCGCAGGCGGCGGGGCTGCCGGTGCGGACGCTGAGTGACCTGGAGCGGGGGGTCAGTCGCACCGCGCATAAGGACACCGCCGGCCGGCTGGCCGGGGCGCTGGGCCTGGCCGGGCCAGCGGAGTTGGACGGCGGGGACGGCGGAACGGTGGTGATCTCGGCGGTGGCCGGGATGGCCGGGGTGGGCAAGACAGCGCTGGCGGTGCACTGGGCGCGGAAGGTCGCGCACCGGTTCCCCGGCGGGCAGCTGTATGTGAACCTGTGTGGCTACGACCCCGGCCCCGCGGTAGCACCGCAGGAGGCGGCGGGGTGGTTCCTGACCGCGATGGGGGTGCCCGCAGAGCAGATCCCGGCTCAGGCGCAGGCCCGGTTCGGGCTGTACCGCAGCGTGCTAGCAGGGCGGCAGATGCTGATCGTGCTGGACAATGCCCGGGACGCCGCGCAGGTGCGGCCGCTGCTGCCCGGCACCGCGGGGTGCCTGACGATCGTGACCAGCCGGTCTGCCCTGGCCGGGCTGGCCGCCGCCGAGGGAGCCCGGCCGTTGCAGCTGGGCCTGATGGGCGCCGAGGAGGCGGCACGGCTGCTGGCCGCCCGGCTTGGCCCCGAGCGGGTCGCCGCCGAACCCGGCGCGGTCACCGAACTGGCCGCCCGGTGCGGGTATTTGCCGCTGGCACTGGGGGTGATGGCGGCCCGCGCCGCCGCCGATCCCAGCCTGCCGCTGGGTGTCCTGGCCGGGCGGCTGGCCGGGGCGTCCGGTACTGGTGCTGCGGGCGGACGGCAGCCGCCCGGGGGGAAGGCGGGGGGCGGCTGGAGGTGCTGGAAACTGGCGACCCGGCGACCAGCCTGCGCGAGCTGCTGTCCTGGTCCCACCGCCAGCTGCCGGGGCCCGCCGCCGCGATGTTCGCGGTACTGGGGGTGCACTGCGGGCCCGACATCACGGTCGCGGCCGCGGCCAGCCTGGCCGGGGTCACCCGGTCCGGCGCGGCGCGGGCGCTGGCCGAACTGGCCGACGCCAGCCTGGCCGCCGGGCACCGCCCAGGCCGGTACGTGATGCACGACTTGGTCCGCGGCTATGCGGCCGAGTACGCCGGCACGAACCTGGGTAATGCGGGCATCCGGAGGGCGGTGCGGCGCAGCCTGGACCACTATCTGTACACCATGATCGTTTCATGGGACCTGCCGCGGGCGTTCCCGTCCCCCCGCCGGTGCCGGGGGTGAAACCCGAGCAGCTGGCTGAGGCGCAGTGGCACGAATGGCTGAACGCCGAGCGCCAGGTCCTGCTCCAGGCGATCGTCCAGGCGGCCTCCGCGGGCTTCCCCACCCACGCCTGGCAGATCTTCACCTACCAGGGCTTGCAAGTTCTCGGTCAGGGATACTGGGCGGATATTCGGGACGCCGGCCAGGCCGTGCTGGCCGCCGCCGGGGCCGCAAGCGATCACACGGGGCTGGGCTGGGCACACGCGGTCATCGGCCAGAACGCCGCGCTGACCGGCGCTGATGACCAGGGCCAGGCCCACCTGGCCCTGGCGCTGGACCACTTCCGGCAAGCCGGTGACCTGCCGGCCAAGCCTGGGCGCTGCTGTATCCGTCCCGTTCAGCCACGCGCGACGCCGCCTGGGCCGAGGCGGCCACCTTGTGTGAGCAGTTCCTAGGGCTGTTCCGCCAGGCCGGCGACCAGGCTGGCGGGGAAAGATGGGCGCTGGCTGGCCTCGGCACGTGCCACGCCCACCTGGGGAACTACGAGCTGGCCCGCGGCTACGCCCGGCAGGCCCTGGAACTGGACCCCAAGGGCAGCGACTCTATCCACCAGGCCCGTACCTATGGCCTGCTGGGCTTGGTGCACTCCCGGCTCGGCGAGCACGCCCAGGCGATCAGCGCCTACCAGCAGGCCCTGGCCATTGCGCGCACGTGGAAGGCCTCCCTGTCGCGCAAAGTGCTCGCTGGCCTGCTGGCCAGCTACGGTGACGCCTGCCAGGCCGCCGGTGACCCGGCAGCCGCCCGCCAGGCCTGGCAGCAGGCCCTGCAGGTACGCCACGACCTGGGATTGCCGGACAGCCCCCGGATCCGCGCCAAGCTCGAGCGGGCCAGCCAACCCAGCCAGGCGGGCTGACCGCCAAGCCCCTTGCTGCTACGCACACCCAGCAAGCCCAACAGCGCCCGCCACAACCCCGCCAGCCCGCGCCGCAGCCACTGCGATCGGTAGCTGCCCCATTCAGAGCAGCTTGACCGCGCCAGCAGCAGAAGCGAGCAGTTGCAAACGCTGGGCATATTCAAATACTGAACCACGGCAAGCACTGGCAGTCGGCAAGCCCAACGAGTCGTTCTGCGCGGCCATGGCTCCTCGATTCCGCTCGCCGGAACAAGTACAGAATCTGCGATACCCGCCCTGGCGTGACACCCATGGCCTTGGCGAGCTGGGCCTGGGTGAACCCATGACGCTTGCGCTCCTCAGCGAGGCGGAACCCGCTCTGCGGTGCCATGAGCACCTTGCGCCGCTGCTCGGCCTGCTCGGCCCCGTCGGCCCTCTCGATGTAGCCAGCCCGCGCCCACTTGGTGTAGCTGCTCACCCCGCGGCCCCGTCCCCCGCCCATTCCTCAAGTAGATCTCGTACAAATGCTCGGCCCGCGGGATCGCCTGGGCGTACCACCGGCTCCCCTTCCCGGCTTATCGCCTGTCACCAGCGGGATCGCCGAGCGCCAGGGATCGAAGGCGAACAAGATGCGGATCTGGACGCCAGGTGGTCATCATGCCTGGGCTCGAGCGGGAGCTCCATACTGGGGAGTTCTGGGCGCCGACGGCTCGCTCTGGAACCTACTCATTCAGTTAAAGCCTTTCGCCCGGCGGGCCGTCGCGGGTAAAGGTGACGCCGGCCGTCAGCCCGCTGATTCCGCGGTCCCAACTTCATGCGCGGCGGACGATCCTTTTCAGTTAGAATTCACTCCCATTACAGACAAGGAGCCTGAGCCATGCCACATGAAAGCGGTATCCAGTGGCCGCCGGAGGGCGACGACCTGGTAACCCTGAGCTTTTCCGTGCCCTCTGACAAGGTCACGCCGAGTGTCGATGACGTATTCATACGCACCGGCACGGATAGCGGCATAAGAGTACCGATGACCCTGGTCACGGAATCCAGAGAATCCGGTTACGTGGTGTTCCAAGCGCAGGTACCGAGCGATGTCGCGGCCGCGATCATTAGCATCTGCGCTCAGCTGTTCCAGCCGACGCATACCGAGGAAGAAGGCTGACAAGCACGGCATCGTCTCTCCCGGCGGGAAGGCCGTGACGTAGGCTGGCCCTTGCCGGTCATGAGGCGCTGACGATCTGGTCAGGCGGGATGATCGGCACCGGCGTAGGGGGCGCATCACCAGTGGCCGCGCAGACCCTCACCTTCCTCTTCACCGACATCGAGGGTTCCACCGCGATGCTGCGGCGCATCGGTGATGGGTATGCGCAGGTGCTGGCCGACCATCACCGGCTTATACGGGACGCTCTGGCCGCCCATGACGGTCAGGAAGTCGACACCCAGGGCGATGCGTTCTTCGCCGCCTTCTCGTCGGCGAGCGCCTGCGTATCCGCGGCGATCACCATACAGCGGGCGCTTATTGCGCACCGGTGGCCAGCCGGCGGGGAAGTCCACGTGCGGATGGGCATCCATTCCGGTGAGGTATCCCGGACGGCGGTCGGCCTGGTCGGTTTCAACATTCACCGCGCGGCCCGCATTGCGGCTGCCGCTCACGGCGGCCAGATCGTGCTCTCCGCCACGACCGCCGCCCTGCTTGGCGACTCGCTGCCGGGGGGCGTCGGGCTCAAGGACCTCGGTGTCCACCGGTTCAAGGACCTCAGCCGTCCGGAGCGGATATTTCAGCTCGTTGCTCGTGGCCTCCCAGTGGCCTTCCCCCCGCTCCGGGCAGCCGGCCACCCGAAGCAGCCCAATAACCTCCCGACGCAGGTATCGGCTTTCATCGGCCGCGAGGCAGAGCTTGCCGAGGTGGGCCGCTTGATCATGACCTTCCGGCTGGTCACGCTCACCGGCTCGGGCGGGGTGGGCAAGACGCGCCTCGGACTCCAGGTGGCGGCCGGGCGGCTCGATGGCTCAGGGGATGGCGTGTGGTTCGCGGATCTGGCCCCCCTTCATGACCCGGACCTCATCGCAGTGACCGTCGCCAGCGTGCTGGGCATACCCGAGGATCCGGGCCGCGACCGGGCGAGCACGCTCGTCGAAGCGGTCGGCGAGAGCAGCATGCTGGTGCTGCTGGACAACTGCGAGCACGTCATCGATGCATGCGCCAAGCTTGCGAACACGATGCTGCGGAACTGCCCGAACGTCCGCCTGCTCGCGACGAGCCGTGAGCCGCTGGGCATCGACGGGGAGCACGTCCACCGGGTTCCCTCCCTGGACACGCCGGCCGACGATGATGACGCGGATACGATCCGCAGCGCGGAGGCCGTGCGCCTGTTCGCCGACCGGGCGGCCCAGCACGGGGTGACGCTCACCTGGGACGAGCGGACCGCCTCACTGGCCGGCCGCATCTGTCGCCGGCTAGACGGCAGCCCCCTGGCCATCGAGCTGGCCGCGGCCCGGCTGCGGGTCATGTCGGTGACCGAGCTCGATGCCAGGCTCGATCAGCGGTTCGCGATCCTGACGGGCGGCTCGCGCACGGCCCTGCCGCGGCAGCAAACGCTGCTTGCCATGCTGGATTGGTCCTGGGAGCTGCTGAACGGCGCTGAGCGCCACGTGCTCGCCCGGCTCGCAGTCTTCGCCGGAGGGTTCCACCTCGCGGCCGCCGAGGCTGTCACCGCAGGTGAGGCAGGTGAGGACGGGCTCGCGGGCGAGATCGTCGCGCTCCTCGGCGCGCTGGTGGACAAGAGCCTGGTGCAATTCGAGGATTCCGGTGGCGGGCCGGTGCGCTACCGGCTGCTGGAAACCGTCCGTCAGTACGCCGCGCGGAAACTCGAACGGCTGGGCCCGGCGGCGGCTGATGATGCCCGGAGGGCTCACCGAGACCAGTACCTGGCTCTCGCGGAATCGGCGACACCACAGCTCGTGGGGCACAATCAGGCTGAATGGCTGGACCGTCTCGATCTGGAGCTCGGCAACATCCGGGCCGCGATCGGATACAGCCTGGAACGGCGAGATCCCGTGCCCGGAATCCGGCTGGCCGCCGCGTTGCGGGTGTTCTGGAAGACGCGCGGGCACGCGACCGAGGGAATTGAGGCCCTCCGCACCCTCCTCGATCTGCCGACTACCGGGGAGCAGGCACTGCTGCGCGCACGGGGCCTGGCCGCAGCTGCGTACCTGCTCGAGCAGACCGGAGGGTACGCGATCGCCGAGGAATATTGCGAGGAAGGGCTGGCGATCGCCCGGGCCGCCAGGGATGACTACCTGACTGCCGACCTTCTGTACCTGCGCGCTCTCGTCCTGTTGCGCCGCGGGCAGCCGGGCCAGGCCCTGCCGTTCATCGAGTCCGGGCTCGGCCTCGCCCGCCAGCACAAGGAGCCCCATGTCACCGCCCATCTGCTCGAGGCCAGGTCGTTCGCCCTGGACCTGCAGGGCGACCACGCCGGCGCGGCCCGCGACGCCCGCGAATCGGTGCTCCTGTCCCGCCAGGCCGGCGACCGGCGCCATGTCGGGACGATGCTCGGCAACCTCGGATACGCCGAGCTGTCGCTCGGCGAGCCCGATGCCGCCCGCGCTCACCTTGCTGAGTCGCTGGATATCGCTCGAGCACTGAGCGACCACTACGGCGTGGTCTACCGGACCCTCAACCTCGGCCTGGCCGAGTACCTCAGCGGCTCTGCGACCGCGGCCGAAGAGCTCTTCACCGAATCACTCAACCTGGCCGGGCGCATGCGGACCGGGCCGGTCGTCGCGTACGCGCTGATCGGCCTGGCCATGACACGCAGTGGCCAGGCGGGGATGAGCCGGTCCGCTCAGCTGTACGGGGCTGCCGCCGCGGCGCTAGCCGCCCTGGAGGAAACCATAGAGCCCTTGGAAGGTGAGCTGCGCGATCGCGACTGCCAGCGGCTGCGTTCGGCCATGGGCGCCGAGGCTTTCGAGGCCGAGTACGCCGCCGGGCGGGCCCTGACGACCGACGAGGTTTTCGCGCTCGCCCACGGCGACCGGGCCTGACCTGGATCGCCGGCACCCGTTATGGCACCTCGGTCAAGCACTCGCAGGTCTACCCGGATGAGTTCACCTTCCGGCACAACCGCCGCCGCACCCGATGGCCGCCTTCCAGACCCTGCTGGGCTTGGGCAGACGGCACATACGGCACCCGGGCAACTCTGCGCCTCGTGGCGCAGAAGCGGCGACGATGTAGGTGGCGTGCCGATCGAGACTGCCGCGGGCGCGGTCGTATCTGATGGTGGTCCTGGGATCGGCGTGGGAGGCGGCTTCCTGCACGTCGCGGAGCGGCACGCCGGCCACAGCCTGGGCCGCGGGCGCTCTCAGAGCAGGAACAGGCTGCGCTGTTCGCAGTCACGATCCAGGTCACCGGGCGGCTCAGGGCGAGGAGGCACTGGATGTTTCGCCGTTCCCAGCGCATCCTGTCCAGGCTGGAAGCAAAGACCCTGACACTGGCGAACCACGCCGCCGGGAACCGGCGCCAAACACGACACCCTGGCATCAGCTCCCGGCCAGCCCGTTTCCGCTGCCCAGCACCACATCCCGCCCTCGGCCCCATCTCAGCCACCCACGGGACCGGCAGGGGAGCCTCATTTGACCGTGGACTTATCGTCAGTGGCCGACACTCGACGGTATTGGCTGATCCCGATCGTATGTCTGCTACCTGCCATTATACGGAGAAAATGGCCTAGGCCTGAAAGTAAGATGAACACTCATATTCCATGGTAAGGAGAAGGTCTTCGGTTCGATCCTGATGGGCGGCTCCCACGTAAGGGGGCTCCAGGTCAGAGGCCTGATTCGATCAGGATGGGTGAACGGGCCTCGGCGCTGATCATGGGGGTGGCGCTGTGTCGTTCGCCGTGTACATAGCCATTTTCGGCTCGGTCGCCTGGGCCAGGTTCACCTCGGCCGACATCAGCAGCTGAAGTTCCGGCAGCCAGTCCTGGCACTCCCGGGGCAGCAGGGACCCGGCCGTCAGGACTTGAGGCCGGGAAAGTCCTCTTCCCAGAACTCGGTGACGCCGCGCGGGCCCGGGGCTGCCGTGGCGCCACCACCGTGCCGGGCGTCTTCCTGCGCCCGCAGCTCCACCCGGCGGATCTTGCCGGAGATCGTCTTCGGCAGGTCGGAGAACTCCAGCCGGCGCACCCGCTTGTACGGGGCCAGCCGCGCGCGCGTGTAGGTGAAGATGGCCAGCGCCGTCTCGCTGGAGGGCTCGGCACCGGCCGCCAGCGTCACGTACGCCTTGGGTACCGCCAGCCGCAGCGGATCCGGCGAGGGCACCACCGCGGCCTCCGCCACGGTCTCGTGCTCGATCAGCACGCTTTCCAGCTCGAACGGGGAGATGCGGTAGTCCGACGCCTTGAACACGTCGTCGGTGCGCCCCACGTAGGTGAGGTACCCGTCGCCGTCGCGGGAGGCCACGTCGCCGGTGTGGTAGAAGCCGCCGCGCATCGCCGCCTCGGCCCGCTCCGGGTCGCCGTGATAGCCGGTCATCAGGCCCAGCGGGCGACGGGACAGGTCCAGGCAGAGTTCGCCTTCCTCGGCGGGCTCGCCGCTGACCGGGTCCAGCAGCGCCACGGTGTAACCGGGCAGCGCCCGGCCCATCGAGCCCAGCTTCAGCGGCTGGCCCGGGGTGTTCCCTGCCTGGGCGGTGGTCTCGGTCTGGCCGTACCCGTCGCGGACGGTGATCTGCCAGGCCTCCCGCACCCGCTCGATGACCTCCGGGTTGAGCGGCTCGCCCGCGGCGACGCATTCGCGCAGCGCGCTCACGTCGGCGGCGCCGAGGTCGGCCTGGATGAGCATCCGCCACACCGTGGGCGGCGCGCAGAACGTGCTCACCCGCTGCTCGCCGAACGACCGGAGCAGCAGGTCCGCGGAGAACCGCTCGTAGCCGAGGATGAGCGTGGTCGCCTCCGCGTTCCATGGGGCGAAAACGTTGCTCCAGGCGTGCTTCGCCCAGCCGGGCGAGGAGATGTTCAGGTGGACGTCTCCCGGTTGCAGCCCGATCCAGTACACCGTGGACAGGTGGCCCACCGGGTAGGACACCTGGGTGTGCTCCACCAGCTTGGGCTGCGCGGTCGTGCCCGAGGTGAAGTAGAGCAGCAGCGGGTCGTTGGCCTTGGTCGGCCCGTCCGGGGCGAACTCGGCGGACGCGCCGAACGCCTCAGCGTAGCCGTGCCACCCGTCGGCCAGCGCGACGCGTGTCGCCCCGGGCTCCACCAGGACGGCGGTCCAGCCGCCGGTGCCGAAGTCCGGCAGCCCGGCAAACTTGTCCTTCTGGGCCGACTCGGTCACCACGAACCGGACCTCGCCGCGGTCGATGCGGTCGGCCAGGTCGTCCTGGCTGAGCAGGGTGCTGGCCGGGATGATCACCACGCCAAGCTTGATCGCGGCGAGGATGACCTCCCAGAGCGGGGCGATGTTGCCGAGCATCAGCAGCAACCGGTCGCCGCGCCGGGCGCCCAGGGAGCGCAGCCGGTTGGCCACCTGGCTCGACCTGACCGCCAGTTCGCCGTAGGTCAGCGACGTGATGCCGTCCTCCGCGACCACCCGCAGCGCCTCCTGGCTGGGATGCTCGGCCGCGACTACGTCGAACCAGTCCAGCGCCCAGTTGAACTCGTCAAGCTCCGGCCAGGCGAACTCGCGGATGGCCGCGTCGTAGTCCTCGCGGTTGCGGAGCAGCAGGTCGCGGGCGGCCCGGAAGGCGGCCGTCGCCGGGGTCGGTTGCGTCATGGAGTTCATCGTGGCAGGTGAACCCTGGTAGCGGGAAGGGGCCGCTGCCACGTGGTGCGCAGCCCTTAATCTCCGCCTAGGGGCTTATCTGTCACCAGCGTGCCCCACCCCTGGACGCCTCGGGCCACTCCCTCACGCTTGAGGACATTCAGCGCCTTCGCCGCAGTGGTCTTCGCACAGTCGTACTCCTGGGCAAGGCGCGTGATGGATGGCAGAGCGTCACCGGGTCGGAACTCTCCCCGCTTGATCCGCGCTCGCAGATCGGCAGCAATCCGCAGGTAAGGCGGCTCTCCCGCGCGCTGATCATCTGCCATGCGGGTGACTGTAGCGGACTGTGATCAGCGCCATTTACTCTGCGTTAACGTTGAATAACCATGGTATATTGCGATAGAGTTCAGCGAAAGCAGCCCGGCCGCTTCGTGTGCGGAGGCAGACCGGGGCTGACCACCGTCCTAGACCAGAGGAAGGACCAGTGGCTGCGACGGAAGGTATCGACCCGGTTCCGGCCCTGTTCCAGACCGAGCGGGAGGCTGCGGCGACGGTGCAGCACATCACCGACAGCCCGGCGGGCTGCGGCGCCTGGCGCGACGGTTGCCATCGGTTGCTGGAAAACACCTGCCGGGCGGCCGGAGTGGACCTCGGCACGCATGCCGAGCAGATCCTGCTGTGGCTGGCGGATGAGGAGCCACCCATAGTTGCGGTGATCGCTGGTCTGATCCGCCGTGCACATGCGGGCGGGCTGGAGGAGGGCCGGGACGCCCTGAACGCCTCCGGCATGGTGCTGCCCGGCGGCGGCTGGATTTCGGG
This sequence comes from Streptosporangiaceae bacterium, assembly GCA_036497045.1. GTDB lineage: Bacteria > Actinomycetota > Actinomycetes > Streptosporangiales > Streptosporangiaceae > DASXKD01. The sequence goes on from DASXKD010000096.1 coordinate 18,669, forward strand.
GCCTTCGACATGAGCGGCGACTACAGGTGGCGCAAGTCATCACGTCTCGCCCTACCTCGCGGCGGCGTCGGTGGCGCGCGGTAGCGTTCCGGTGTGCCGACCGGTGAGAAGCAGCGCCCGGCCGGGGCGGTAAGCCCAGCCCCGGACACCGCCGGGCCCGAGGTGACCACGCTGCTCGCCGCGGCGGTCGAAGGGATCGGCGGGACCGAGCGCTCCGGCCAGGTCGCGATGGCGCAGGCAGTGGAGCGGTCCATCGACACCGGTGAGCACCTGGCGGTCCAGGCCGGCACCGGAACCGGCAAATCGCTGGCCTACCTGGTGCCCGCGGTGGCCCATGCCATGGCCACCGGCTCCAGCGTTGTGGTGGCGACCGCGACGATCGCGTTGCAGCGCCAGTTGATCGACCGTGACCTGCCCCGCCTGGCCGCGGCCCTGGAGCCGCTGTTCGGCCGTGCCCCGACGTTCGCGATCCTCAAGGGCCGCGGCAACTACCTGTGCCGGTACCGGCTGAACGGTGGCGCGCCCGAGGAGCCGGGGGAGACCCTGTTCGACCCCGCCGCCGTGTCCGCGGTGGGCCGGCAGGTCCAGCGGCTGCACGAGTGGGCGGCGGGCACCGAGACCGGCGACCGCGACGAACTGGTGCCCGGGGTGGAGGACCGGGCCTGGCGGCAGGTCGCGATCAGCGCCAAGGAATGCATCGGCGCCGCCCGCTGCCCGAACGGCTCCGAATGCTTCGCCGAGCGGGCCCGCGAGCACGCCGGGCTTGTGGACATCGTGGTCACCAACCACGCCCTGCTCGCGATCGATGCGCTCGAGGACTTCATCGTGCTGCCCGAGCACGACGTGGTCGTCATCGACGAAGCGCACGACCTAGTCAGCCGGGTCACCACGGCAGCGTCCAGGGAACTGTCCGCCCCCGGCGCCGAGACCGCCGCCCGGCGCACCGCCCGGATTCTTTCGGGGGGTTCCGGGGGGTCGTCCCCCCGGGCCAGCACTGCCAGAGAAACTCCCAGGGCCGGCGACGTCCTGGATCAGTTGCGAGAGGCGGCTGAGGGCCTGGGCCGGGTGCTGCCCGAGGTCACCCCCGGCCGCCTGGACATCCTGGCCGAGCCGCTGGCGACGGCGCTGACAGCGCTGCGCGCCGCCGCTACCTCGTGTGCCGCACAGGTGCGCGCCGTCGGCAAGGAAATCTCTGACGATGCAGAACGCTTGGCGGCGGGGCGGGCCGCGCTCGCCGTGCTGAGCGATATCGCGGAGACCTCCGAACGGATCCTTGGTGCGTTCGGCGAGGACGTCGCTGCCCGGCCGGACGTGGTGTGGATGGACCGGGCCGCGGTGGACGAGCGGCAGCGGCCGCCGACCTTGCACGTGGCTCCGCTCCAGGTGGGCGGGCTGCTGGCGGAACGGGTCTTCCGCCGCAGGACCGTGGTGCTAACGTCGGCGACGCTCGCCGTCGGCGGGTCGTTCGAGCCGCTGGCGCGCCAGTGGGGGCTGCCACTCGGGGATCCAGATGACGGGCAGGCCGCACCGGACAGCCCGGAGCGCGAGAACCCGGCCACCGATGACGCCACCGACGGCGGTAAGCACGGGCTGGCCTGGTCCGGGCGTGACGTCGGCTCGCCGTTCGACCATCCGCGCAGCGGCATCCTCTACGTCGCGCGCCACCTTCCCCCGCCCGGCAGAGACGGGCTCCCGCCGTCCTATCTCACCGAGATCCGTGAGCTGATCGACGCCGCGGGCGGCCGCACACTCGGGCTGTTCTCGTCGATGCGGGCGGCGCGGCAGGCCACCGAGGAACTTCGCGACGTGCTCGGCCAGCCGCTGCTGTGCCAGGGCGAGGACGCCACCGCCCAGCTCGTCAGGCAGTTCGCCGAGGACGAGGCAACCTGTTTGTTCGGCACGCTGTCACTGTGGCAGGGCGTGGACGTGCCAGGGCCCGCACTGCAGCTCGTGGTGATCGACAGAATCCCGTTCCCCCGGCCCGACGATCCGCTTGCCTCCGCCAGGCAGCGGGCGGTGGCCGCGCGCGGCGGCAACGGGTTCATGACCGTGGCGGCGGCGCACGCGGGGCTGCTGCTCGCCCAGGGCGCGGGCAGGCTGCTGCGGACCATGGAGGACAAGGGGATGGTCGCCGTGCTCGACCCGCGCCTGGCTACCGCGCGCTACAGCGGCTTCCTGCGGGCGTCGCTGCCGCCGTTCTGGGCCACCACCGACCCCGCGGTGGCCCGCGCCGCGCTGCGCCGCCTCGCCGCCCGCTAACCGCCTTTCGCGGCCGTGGCCGCGCTCTCTAACCCCAGCATCGCCGAGGTCCACGCCGGGGGGTTGGCACCGCGATGGTTTGTAGGCGTTCACACCAACGACGACCCAAGAATGTCAGCGTTGGCGCCAACGACGACAATCACGCACGGCGGGACCATCAGCATCGGTGCGTGCCGGGACGCCCGTGGGCGGGTAGCTGCCCCGGGACGCCCCGGACTTGGCGCTAGGTCCGGGTCATGGCGGGCAGTTGATGTGCGCGTTGACGGCGCTGACGTGTCCTGTGGTGACCGTGGCGGTTGCGACGCCGGGCTGGCAGCCGGGCAGGCTGGCGGTGACGGTGTAGCTGCCATCGGGCAGCCCGCCGACAGCGAACCGGCCACTCGGATCGGTGCCGCCTGCCCCGGTGACCGGGCCTACCCAGGTGACCGTGGCGGCTGAAGCACCGGTCGTCACGGTGATGCCGCCCTGACCGATGCCGGGCGCGTTGATGATGGCCGGCTTGACCGTTCCGCCAGCGGCGGTCCAGCCGACCGCCCACGGGTTCCCGGCCGGGTCAGCGCCGATCGCGGTGAGCTGCAGCGGGTTGATCGCGGGGGTGACCTGCGTGGAAGCGCCAGCGAGGCTGAGCGCCAGCACCCCGATCGCGGAGGTGGCCAGTACCTGCGACCCCGCGGCAACCACCCCGGACAGCCCGGTACCGCCGCCAGCCGGTGCCGCGGTCCAGGTCGTGCCGTTCCACAGCGCCGCGTACGAGGTGGTGCAGGTCTGTCCCTCTCCGCAGGAGAACTCCAGGTATCCCACAGCCCACAGCCCCGCGGCGGTGTCAGCCAGGCCCGTGATGATTGGCGAGGACTGCGGGACCGGCAGCTTGGCCCAGGTCGTCCCGTCGAACTGCGCCACCTGGTCACCGCCGGCGATCCAGACGCGCCCCGGTGCGACGGCGACGGCGTCCAGTGAGCCGATATCGGGAACGCTGACCTGCCGCCAGGTGCTGCCGTTCCAGTGCAGCACCAGCGACACCGTGGGGTAATTGTCGCCGCCGACGGCCCACACGTCATTCGCCGCCCGGGCGGCGACGGCGCCGAGTTGGTTGGTCTGGGCATTGCCCGCGGGGTCAGGCGTCGGGCTGCGTGTCCAGGCCGTGCCGTCCCAGTGGTAGGCGAGAGTCCGGCTGGCAAACGACGAGGGATCAGAGACCGTGCCGACCGCCCAGCCGTCGCCCGGGGCGATCTCGGTCACGCCGTTGAGCTGGGCAGCCTGGCCTGACGGGTACACCGCCCCCAGCGGCACATGGGTGGCGCTCCACCCGCTGCCGTTCCAGTGCTCCGCGTATGGCCTGGTCAGCAGCGCCGTCGGCGGCTGCCCCGGGTTGTACCCGCCCACGGCAAGCACATCGGAGGAGGATGCCGCGGCCACGCCGAACAGTTCTCCGCGGGCGCCAGCAGGGGCGCTGATTGTCGTGCCCCACGCCACCGGCTGCGACGCCGCTGCGGCCCAGGTGTTACCCAGCCCGGCCCCGCACACCGCTGCCAGCACCGCGACGGCTCGCGCCGCCCGCTTCGGGTTCATGCCCGTCCCCCTGCGCCATCAGGTTCCATGGATGCCTCCTGTCCCCAGACATGGGCGGCGAACCAAGCCACCAGGTGCCGTCGGCACCCGCGCAGGTTCTATCCGCACACCTTGTATTCGGCGCGAGCGGGACGCCGTCTTGCCCGGCGGCGGCCGTCAGCTTTGCCGACGCCGGGCATGAATCCGCCCCGGAGGGGGCGGGCTTGTTACGGCTCCCTCCGGGGCGGATCTATGAAGTTGTCGTGACCGCTATGCGCGGACTACGGGCAGGGCGCCGCGAACGTCCTGAAGGTGCCCTTGTTGGAGAACCAGCCGTTCACGCCGAGGCTGGGCGACTGGTGGTAGAACCACGAGAAGAAGGCCAGCTCCTGCGGGTGGTAGGTGAACCCGTTCAGGGTGTCCGCGAACGTCGTGCCGGACAGCGGGTCGCCCACCTCGAGGTTGGCCTGGCAGCCGCTCACCTGGCCGATGTTGCCCCACGACGGGGTCGGGTTGATGGTGTCGGGGTCGTTCTGCCACTCGCCCACCTCGTGGGAGAGCGCGGAGATGTCGGACGAGCCGGTGAACGCGCCGGAGTTGTCGTACATCGCCAGGCCGTAGGTCTGCGCGCCGGCCGAGGTGTTGAAGGTGTTGTGGTAGCCGAGCACGCAGCACTGGCCCACGGTGCCGATGTACTCGACGAAGTTGTGCAGCAGGAAGATCGGGAACGTCGTGGTGAGGACGCCCTGGCTCTTCAGCGACGGGATGACGGTGTTCTGCAGGAACGGGTCCAGCCAGTTGATGTTGGCCGCGCCGAGCAGGCCGTTGCCGCAGCCGATCGCCGCGGTCGCCGCCTGCGCGAGCGGCACGTTGATGGTAACCGCCGTGAGGGTCTTCGCCGACAGGGTCACGCCGAACGTCGGGTTGATCCCGCCCGGCTTGGCGAACTTCCAGAACTCGGCGCGCTGGAAGGCGTCGATGTACTGCCCGGTGCCGATTGACGTGCTGCCGAACTTCCACGCCTGCGGGACGATGACCGGGGACTTCTGCGTCCGGGAGAGCGCGCTGGCGCCGGTGTCACAGCTGTCGACCTTGGTCGGGTCCCAGGTGTGGCCGGCGAACTTCATGATCAGCGGCACGATCTCGGCGTTGACGGTCGTGGACGCGTTGGTCACCTTGATCGCCGGGTTCTTGCCCACGATCGTGTAGGTGAAGTTCTTGGTACCCACCTTTACGCTGGCCGTGTACTCGGGCACGGTCGTTCCGGCAAGCGCCGACGCACGGGCCTGGGCCGCCGTGATGCGCGCGTGGACACCCACGTCGTACAGCGCGTGCCCGGGCCGGAAGGTCTTGACATGTGGTCCGGCCGAGGCCGCTGCCGGGAGGGCAGCGGGCAGGGCCAGGAGCACACCGATGCCGAGTGCCGAGGCACCACCGATCATGGCTCGCGTCAAGCGTGTTTGTTTCACATTTTCCCCTTCGATTCGGCTAGCCCACCGAATGGAGAGAGAGCCCCAGGCCGCGTTTCATGAACGCCCGACTGGCAACCATGCACACGTCTCCCTCTCGCCGCGGTGAAATCATGACACGGCAAAGCGGGATCAATCCAGCACTTCCCGGACATCACCCGATAATCACGGCAATGAGCTGCGATGCCTCACAGTGATGAGCCGGGCGACTACGCGGATTCGCGAATCACAAGTTCGGTGTCAAGCACCACGTTCACAGGGTCCTGGCCGGCCGCCCAAGGCGAGCAGTTCGCTCGCCAGCCGCTCGCCCATGGCCTCTACCGGCTGGCGCACGGTAGTCAGTTTGGGGTCGGTGTGCCGGGCCAGCGGCGAGTCCTCGGAGCCGATGACGGCCACGTCGTGGGCACCCGGCAGCCGCTACGGCGCAGGGCCCGCAGCGCGCCCGCCGCCATCAGGCCCGAGGCGACGAAGACCGCGTCCAGTCCTCCGATCTAGCAGGCGGTATACGGCATGCTCGGCGGAGACACGGCCGAAGTCGCCGAACACGATCAGCCCGGAATCGCTCAGTCCGGCCTCGGCCATGGTCATCCGGTAGCCGCGCGGCCGGTCCACGCCGGGGACATGTCGGGCGAGCCGGCCACTGTGGCCACGTGCCGCGGCCGGGCTTGAGCAGGTACTGCACGGCCATGCGTGCCCCGCCGACGTTGTCAGCGTCCACGTAGGACAGGTCGTCGTCGTTGCCGAACGGCCGCCCGGCAAGCCCTACAGGCACCCGAAACTTTGCAGGTCCAGCGGCCTTTTGCCGTGCATACTGACCAGTATGGCACCGTCCACATGGCCGCTTCGCAGATAACGAAATGCTATCTGGTAATCGTGCAGCGAGTGTGCCATGAGCAGGGCAAGCTTCATTCCGCACGCCGAAAGTTGCCGGCTGATGCTCCAGAGCATGAGCGGGAAGAATGGCCCGGAAAAGACGCGCGAGTTGTCCACGCATACGACGAACGCGATCGGCCTGGCCCGCCGCGGCGCCGACGAGCGCGGCGCCCGGCTCCGCCCGGCGCCCGGTTCCGCACATAGCCGAGGCGCGCGATCGCTTCTTCGACCTCGCGGCGGGTCTCCGGCCGTACCCGCGCGGAGCCGGTGAGCACCCGCGACGCGGTCCCGGTGAAACCCCTGCCTGCTCGGCTACATCAGCCAGCCTGGGTCGTAACTTCGTGTCCGTGCCTGGCACCCCGGCCTCCTTGCCAGCCATCTTCGGGCCCGGCCGATTGGCCGCAGGCCAATTCCCCAGTGCCGAACTGCTTGTCAGCGACGCGCACCAGCCCGATTTTCGGGTGCGTTACGGTCCTGCGACTCTCTGTTGGATATTCCGGTCATCCCGACCGTACTGGCAAGGGCTTCGGCGAACCTGCGGCCGGCCTGCGATGTTGCGGCCACGGCCCACGTGTACCGGGCCACCGCGCTTGTGAAAGTTTCAGGTCCGGCAATGGCGCTTTAGGCAGCGCAAAACCATCTCATGAAACTTTCATGGGACATTACGACGGTGCGTGGCCCCGGGTCAGCCGCCGACTTCAACTGCTCATCGACGGCCCGGGCGTGAAGGCACACCTCCCATCCCTGGCCGGCGGCTGACCGCCGGCAATACCGGTCGGCGGCGTTGTTTTTACAGTCCCCGGCGGCGGGCCGCCGGCCGGTAGGGTTTTGCTCGCCGGTGGGCGGGGGGTGTGATCCTCAGGAGGCATGCGTCGTGAGATTCCCTCGGCCGATCCCCGGAATCGGTGTAGCAGCGGCGGTGTCGGCGGTGCTGCTGGCCGGTGCCGCACTGGGGATGGTGGTCGCCACGGCGGCCACCCGGCCGGCTGACCGTACGGGCCCGGCGGCGGTCCGCGGCCGGGCCAGCGTACCTGTTCAGCCGGGAGTGGTGTACTTCTCGGCGCGTGAGGCGAGGTAGGCGATCTCGGCGGGTGTCTGAGCGAGTTCGCTGGCCCGCCGGTAGGCCTTTGCGGCAGCGGTGTGACGTCTGAGTCTTGCGAGTTCGTGGCCGCGGGCGGCGTGCCAGTGGTGCTGGCGGGTCAGGCTGGGTTGGTCGGCGAGGGCTTCGAGGTGGTCGAGGCCGGCCTGTGGGCCCTCGTGCCAGGCGATCGCGATGGCCCGGTTGAGGGCGACGACGGGGGTCGGGGTCAGCGCGAACAGCTCGTCGTAGAGCAGGCGCACCTGGCGCCAGTCGGTTTCCTGAGCAGATGGCGCCTCGTCGTGCAGTGCGGCGATGGCAGCCTGGACGGACCAGCTGTTGGGCGAGTGGTGGCTTAGGGCCTGCGTGGTCAGCCTGGCGCCCTCGTCGATCATCGAGGTATCCCACAGGCTGCGGTCCTGGTCTTCCAGTGAGACGGCGATGCCATGGCCGTCGACCCTCGCCGGGCGTCTGGCGTCGGTGAGCAGCATGAGCGCGAGCAGGCCAGTGACGCGGGGCTCGCCGGGCATCAGCCGGTGGAGGATCCGGGCGAGCCGGATGGCCTCGTCCACCAGATCGCACCGGACCAGGTCGTGGTGGCCGGTGGCCGCGTAGCCCTCGGTGAAGATGAGGTAGACGACGTGCAGAACCAGGCTCAGGCGGCCGTCGAGCTCGTCCGGGCCGGGCACGCGGAAGGGGATGCGGCTCTGCTGGATCTTGCGCTTGCCGCGGGTGAGGCGCTGGGCCATGGTCGCCGGGGGGACGAGGAAGGCCTGTGCGATCTCGGCGGTGCTGAGGCCCGCGATGTAGCGCAGGGTGAGCCCGGTCTGCGTGTCCAGGTCGAGAGCAGGGTGACAGCACGCGAACATGAGCTGCAACCGGTCGTCGGGGATGTGCTCGTGCTCTGGGACCGGTGCTGCGCGGCGCGCCGGATCGGCATCGGCGTGCAAGGTGGCGAGCTTGGTGGCCAGCGTGGCGTCCCGCCGGATCCGGTCGAGGGCCTTGCGCCGGGCCGTGGTCGCCAGCCAGGCCAGCGGCTCGCGCGGGACCCCGGAGCGTGGCCAGGTCTCTACCGCTGCCAGAAGGGCCTGAGCGGTAACCTCCTCGGCGAGATCGAGGTCGCCGAACCGGGCCGCGAGCAGGGCCAGCAGACGGCCGCGCTCCTCTCGGAACACTGCCTCGACCGGTTCGCCTGCTGGCCCCATCGCCTTGGTCCTCAGAACTCGGCGAGCGGACGCACCTCGACGCGCCCGTACTTCGCGCCCGGGCACCTGGCCGCCCAGTCAAGCGCTGCGTCCAGGTCGGGGACGTCGATGATCTGATAGCCGCCCAGATACTCGCGGGACTCGGCGAACGGCCCGTTGGTCACCAGCCGCTCGCCGGCATCGTTGACCTGCACCTGGGTGGCGTCCTCAAAGGACTGGAGCAGGCCGGAGTCGACGTTCACGCCGGCCTGCCCGAGTTCCCGCTGGTAGTGCATGAACTCCTCCACCGAGGGCGCTCCGCTGCTCGGCGGAGGGGGCATGCCCTCGCCCTCGCGGAAACCCATGATCAGCAGCATGTACTTCACGTTTGCCCTTCCCTTCGTCCGGTGGTTTGAGACACCTAGGAGACGGATAGAGAACCGCACCATCGACACCGGGAACGAACAAATTCCGGGAATCCCGCTCAGTGAGTCACTCCCACCCAGCAGCGTAGCTATGCCAGGCAGGCCCGAGATGGGGCTGAGCGGGGAGGGCCCGGAGGTTCGCCGGCCGGCGCGGCAAGGGGATCTCCGAGGTTCGCGGAGGGCGGGAGGGACAGCTCAGGGGAGCTTCCAGTCGATCGGCGGCGCGCCTTGCTGCTCCAGCAAGTGGTTGGCGCGGCTGAACGGCCGCGAACCGAAGAACCCCCGGTCGGCGGAGTTGGGACTGGGATGGGCGGATTCGATCAGCGGGACACCATCGAGCAGGGGCGCGAGGCTGCGCGCATCCCGGCCCCACAAGATCGCGACCAGCGGGGCGCGCCCGGTGCCGTCCGGGCCGGGCCGGGCGGCCAGCGCCCGGATGGCCTGCTCGGTGACCTCCTCCCAGCCCTGCCCGCGATGTGAGGCGGGCTGACCGGGCCGGACCGTCAGGACCCGGTTGAGCAGCAGCACCCCCCGCTCGCTCCATGGCACCAGGTCGCCGGTGGATGGCGTCGGGTAGCCAAGGTCCTCGGTGTACTCGCGGAAGATGTTGAGCAGGCTGGGTGGCAGGCGCCGCACGGTCGGCGCCACCGAGAAGCTCAGGCCCACGGCATGGCCGGGCGTGGGGTAGGGGTCCTGCCCCACGATGAGCACCCGGACCGCGCCGAACGGCTGGGTGAAGGCGCGCAGCACGTTCTCGCCCGCGGGCAGGTAGCGCCGGCCCGCGGCGAGTTCGGCGCGGAGGAACTCGCCCATGGCGGTGATCCGCCCCGCGACCGGCTCCAGCGCCTGGGCCCATTCCGGATCGATGATCTCCCGCAGTTCGCGTCCCGCCATGGGCAGCACCATAGCCCAGCGGCTCGGCACCAGTGCGCCGTCCGCCTCGGAGCACGCCACCGCATTGCGGGCCTCCGGCCTGGTGCAAACGGTGCGGCGCGGCCGCGGGGTGAACCACTCGCTGACCCCGCTCGGCCGGAGCCTGCTCAACGGAAACCTCAACGCGCACTGAGGCTAAAATTTCCGAAATCTTTCGAGCCTAAGGTCATCACCAACGCGTGGAACGGGACACAGACGCAGCCGGGGAGAACGTGACGATCACCAACGCGGGCTACAACGGATTCCCTGGCATGCGCGCAGCACCGACCGGGATGGCCTACCTTTCCCGCATGAGGCGGATTTGGCTGCTGTGCCTGGCGGCCCTGGTCGTGTGCGCCGTCCCGGCCTGTTCGTCGGGCAGTTCCCCCGTCCCTGGGCAGGCCAGCCCGGCACGGCACGGGCACTACCGGCACAACACCGCGCCCCGCTTGCACGTGTCAGGGAACCGGCTGGTCAACTCCCACGGCAGGCCGGCGGTGCTGCATGGCGCGAATAGGTCGGGCACCGAGTTCCTGTGCGTGCAGGGCCATGGGATCTTCGACGGGCCCACCGATCAGGCGTCGATCTCGGCGATGAAGACCTGGGGGATCAACGCGGTCCGGATCCCGCTCAACGAGGGCTGCTGGAACGGTGAGTCCTACGTCAACCCGGCCTATGCGGGCGCTAACTACCAGAACGCGGTCAAGGCGTACGTCCGCCTGCTCAACGCCAACGGCATGGTCGCGATCCTGGACCTGCACTGGTCCGACGGCCGCTACCCGCTGCACTGCCTGTCGGTGGAGGCCAGGTGCCTCAAGCCGATGCCCGATACGGCGCAGTCGATTCCGTTCTGGACGTCGGTGGCGAACACGTTCAAGGGCAACGACGCGGTCATATTCGACTTGTTCAATGAGCCGTTCCCGGAGCGGGCCGCGCACAGCGAGGCGGCCGGCTGGCAGTGCTGGCTGCGCGGCGGGTCCTGCCCGGGGATCGGTTATCCCGTGGCCGGGATGCAGTCGCTGGTCGACGCGGTCCGCGCCACCGGCGCCCGCAACGTGATCCTGCTCGGTGGCCTGGCCTACGCCAACGACCTCACCGGGTGGCTAGCCCACGAGCCCGCCGACCCCGATCACAACCTGGCCGCGTCCTGGCACTCCTACAACTTCAACGCGTGCTCAAGCCTGACCTGCTGGACCAGCCAGGTGGCCCCGGTGATGGCACAGGTCCCCGTGGTCGCCGGGGAGATCGGCGAGAACACTTGCGCGTCCGGCTACATCAGCGCGCTGATGAACTGGCTGGACTCGCAGTCGTCCAGTTACCTGGCCTGGGCCTGGAATGCCGACTTCCCCTGCGCCTCGGGTCCCTCCCTGATCACCAGCTACGCCGGTAACCCGACCCCGTACGGCGCGGGCTACCGGTCACACCTCCGCTCGCTGCGCTGACCGGTCACCAACCGGACCCGGCTGTTCCCCACGCCGGCGCGCCCAATGCCGATGCCGCTGGCCACCACGACCCGCGGGGAAGGCGTTCTGTACGGGCATCTGGAACCCGCCGGGAACCACTGCCGGCCGGATGGCTCAGCCGGGTGGATGGGCGGTCGCCGCCTGGACGGTGCTGACGATCCAGGCCAGGACGAGCGCTTCCTCGCGCCAGGCGTCGTAGCGTCCGCTCCGGCCGCCGTGGCCCGCGGTCATCTCGGTCCTGAGCAGGAACGGGCCGCCGCGGGCAGTGGCGCGCAGCCGGGCGATCCACTTCGCGGGCTCACGGAACAGCACCCGGGTGTCATGCAGGCTGGTCACCGCAAGGATGGGCGGATAGGCCTGGTCGCGGACGTTCTCGTAGGGGGTGTAGCCCTTCATGTACGTGTAGACCGCCGGATCGTGCAGGGGATCCCCCCACTCTTCCCATTCGGGCACCGTGAGCGGCAGCGAGGGATCCAGGATGGAGGTCAGCGCGTCCACGAACGGGACCTGGGCGACGATCCCGCCGAAGTCCTGTGGGGCGATGTTGGCCACGGCCCCCACGAGCAGCCCGCCCGCCGAGCCGCCCCGCGCGATCAGCCGGTCCGGGCTGGTCCAGCCCTGCGCCACCAGGTGCTCGGCGCACGCCACGAAGTCGGTGAACGTGTTGGTCTTGTGCAGCGTCTTGCCGTCGTCGTACCAGTGCCGCCCCATCTCGCCGCCGCCGCGGATATGCGCGATGGCATAGACGAAGCCCCGGTCGAGCAGCGACAGCCGCGGGATCGAGAAGCCGGGGTCCATCGACACCTCGTAGCTCCCGTAGCCGTAGAGCACCAGTGGCGCACTGCCGTCCCGCGGCGCCCCGTTCCGGCAGATCAGGGAGATGGGAACGCGGGTGCCGTCGGCGGCGACAGCCCATTCGCGGCGCTGCTCGTAGTCCGCGGGGTCGTACCGGCCCGCGCCGGGCAGCGCGAGAACCGGACGGCGCTTGAGCAGGGTCAGCTCGCCGGTCCTGGTATCGGCGTCGTAGACCGAGTCGGGCGTGGCCAGCGAAGTGTACTGCAGCCGGAGTTGCCTGGTGGCGTACTCCGGGTTCGATCCGGGGGACACCTGGTACAGCGGCTCGGGGAAGGCGATCTCCTGCTCACTGCCGTCGGTGCGGAGGATCCGCAGGCCGGTGAGGCCGTCGCGGCGGAAGTGCACCACGGCATGGTCGGCGAAGGCATCCACGCCCAGCAGCCTGGTGTCGCCCCGGTGCGCGATGACCGTGGTGAGGTCCGCGGGGTCGGCGATCGGGCCCCCACCCGCCTCCCCATCCCCCTTCGCTGAGCCGGCCAGCGGCACCTGGGCAAGTTCGAAGTTCAGTGCCCCGTCGTTGTGCAGGATCAGCAGGCGGCCGGCGCCGTCCGGGCCGCCCTGGTGCTCCACGGAGTACTCGACGCCCTGCCGCCGGGGCAGCACCACCCGCGGGCTGGCTGCCGGGCTGGCCGCGTCCAGCAGCCATGCCTCGCTGGTCAGCGAGCTGGCGATGGCGATGGCCACGTAGCGCTGGCTGCGGGTGAGCCCGACGCCCACGGAGAACCGCTGGTCTTCTTCCTCGATCACCACCACGTCGTCGGCGGCCGGCGTGCCCACCTGGTGCCGCCACACCCGGTACGGCCGCCAGGCCGCGTCCACGGTGGTGTAGAACAGCGACGATCCGTCCGCGGACCACGCGCAGCCGTAGAACGTGCCGGGGATCTCGTCAGGCGCGGTTTCCCCGGTGACCAGATCCTTGATCCGCAGCGTGAAACGCTCGTCGCCGGAGAAGTCGGTGGAGTAGGCGAGCAGCCGCCCGTCCGGGCTGACGCTGAACGCGCCCGGCGAGAAGAACGGTGAATCCCCGGCCACCTCGTTGCCGTCAAGCAGGATCTCCTCGCCCGGCAGCGGCGCGCCGCCATCGGTGCCCGGCGGTGCGTCCTCGCCGGACTGGACGGCACGCCGGCAGTGAACCGCGTACTGCTTGCCCGCAAGCGTGCGGGAGTAGTACCACCAGCCGTTCTTGCGCACCGGCACCGACAGGTCGGTCTCCTGCGTGCGGCCCTTGATCTCGCCGAAGATGGCATCCCGCAGCCCGGCCTGGCCCGCGGTCATCGCCGCGGTATAGGCGTTCTCGGCTTCCAGGTAGCGCAGGGTCTCCGGGTCCTGCGCGTCGGCCAGCCACGCGTATTCGTCGATGACCGTGTCACCGTGGTGCGTGCGCTCGCTCGGGATCCGCCGAGCCACCGGCGGCCCTGCAGGTGCCCCGGCGGGCTGGCCTGGCGGGGTCGCCGCCATCGCGGTCGAAGCGTCGGCGCGGGTCGGCTTGTTGCTCACCAGGGCAGTCTACGGACGGCGCCCCGGTCCCGCCCAGGGCTGGCTGTGGCCGGGGCCATCGCCTTCGCGGCGATGGCCTCCAACATCCTTAACCTGCTCTACTTGCCGCTTGTCGCGGCGCGCCTGCTGGCACTGCCCCGGGCTAAAGAACAGGCTGTGACGTCCGGCTGGCTCGCCGGGATTCTCTACCAGACCCCAGCGGCCCTTCGCTCTCACGGGCCGCACCGGTGGGGCTCGGTGCCCGCTGTCTTCCATTTCTATGGTCAGCATGTCCTGCTGGCCTTCGCCGCCGGGTGGCGGCTAGCGCTGCGCCTGCAGTCGGCGGTCGGGGTTCCCGCCGGCATTGCTGTCGGAGCATCCGTCGTTGTTGTGGTCGTCGCGTGGGCGGCGTGGCGCGGGGGTGCGCGGGTACGCGTCTTCGCGGTCACGGCGCTGACCATGGGAATGATCCTCACCATGGTCCCGGCGCTGATTCGCTTCTGGGTGGCCTCGGCCGCGAGCACGGACCTATGGGTACCCGGCTCCCGCTACACCGCCTCGGCGATCCTGCTCATAGAAGCGATTGCCATCGTCGGGGCGGATGCCCGCTTGCGCCGTCCCGGCCTGCGCCCCGGGCCCGGCGACCGCGGCTGGCGCGGTGCCACCATCCTCCTGCTGGTCGCCGGGCTCAGCATCGGCTGGTCCACCAGCTTCCACTATCCCAACCTGCGCTCCGCGAGTCCTCCCTGGTCACAGACCCATCGCAGCAGACCGTAAGGTTTCAGCCCAACGCCCTACGCGACTGAGAAGTTTTCAGGGTCATGGAATTTTCAGGGTCATGGAAGCAGTGCCGCTGGGTGGGCCACAACGCCGCGATCACGAACGCGGCAGGTTCGCGGTCACAACACGTCGTGGCCGGGATGCGGCTCCTGCGGAATCGGCCGTGGCTGCGCCGGGATGCGTCCCAGCCTGCCCGCCTGGTAGTCCTCGAAGGCCTTGACCAGCTCGTCCCTGGTGTTCATCACGAACGGGCCGTACGCGGCGACCGGCTCCCTGATCGGCTCCCCGCCCAGGAGCAGCAGGTCGAAGTCCTTGCCAGGTCCCTGCTGCCGGTCGGCGGCGCTGAACGTGATCGAGCCGCCGGGCCCGAACACGGCAAGCTGCCCGGTGCGCACCGGTCGCCGCTCGGCACCCACGGTGCCGTTCCCGGCCAGTACGTAGCCGACCGCGTTGAAGTCGGGCCGCCAGGGCAGCTTGACCTGAGCGCCGGGGGACACCGTCGCGTGCACCACGCTGATCGGCGTGTGCGTGACGCCGGGGCCCTTGTGGCCGGCCAGGTCCCCGGCGATGACCCGCAGCAGCGCCCCGCCGTCGGCGGACGAGAGCAGCGCCACCTCACCGGCCCGGATGTCCTGGTAGCGGGGATTGGTCATCTTGAGCCGGGCGGGCAGGTTCACCCAGAGCTGGAAGCCGTGGAACAGCCCGCCACTGACGACGAGTTCCTCCGGCGGCTCCTCGATGTGCAGGATTCCGCCGCCCGCGGTCATCCACTGGGTGTCACCGTTGGTGATCAGCCCGCCGCCGCCGTTGGAGTCCTGGTGGCGGAAGATGCCGTCGATGATGTAGGTCACCGTCTCGAAGCCCCGGTGCGGGTGCCACGCGGTGCCCTTGGGCTCGCCGGGGGCGTAGTCGACCTCGCCCATCTGGTCCATGTGGATGAACGGGTCGAGGCGGGCCAGGTCCACCCCGGCGAACGCGCGCCGGACCGGGAACCCTTCGCCCTCGAAACCCGACGGTGCGGTCGTCACCGACAGCACCGGGCGGTCCGCGGCCGCGGTGGCATCCGGCTCCTGGATGCGCGGCAGCACCAGGATGTCC
>DASXKD010000097.1:0-2843 GCA_036497045.1 Streptosporangiaceae bacterium
AGCAACCCTACGGCCAGCCCCAGGGTGTACGCCGACACGAACCACTGCAGGTCGGTCGCGGAGGCGTGCAGCGGCCCCGCCCGCGTCGGCAGCGCCACGCTCAGCACGGTCGCGTCCAGCCCGACCGCCAGCACGCCGAGCGTCAGCCCGCCCAGCGCCCACCACTTCCTCGCCGCTCACCCGCCGCCAGCGCCCTTCGTCATCACGATCATGACACTCACCACCATCCAGTAGCGTCTCTAATTTGAATGCTACTATCAGTTTAAAGTGTCACGCAAGCAGGAGCCACCTTCAGTTTTCGGGGCTTGGGCTGGTGGCAGGCGGCACAGACCTGGCGAAAGACTGCCGGGCGCCTGCGGGTGGTCGGCGCCAGCGGTGGCGGCTAAGCGCCCGCCATCACGCGCAGGACCACATCGCGGCGGGCGTGGGCGGCGGCATCCAGGACCACGGCGAGTTCGTCCTCCCGCAGTTCTTCGGCGGCCTGAACGATGATCACCAGTGGCCCGGTGCCGGCGGCGGCGTGCCGGATGACGTCCTGGACCTGCTGCTGGTCCCGGGTCAGCGCCTCGGGGGAAAGGACCGACATGACAACCTCGCCGGTCTCCAGAGGCCCCAGGCGCCCGTCCGGCTCGGCTGCCACCTGGTCAAGAACGACCCGCCCGGACGCGAGGCTCGGCGGCGGGTATGTGCGCAGGTACTGGTCCACCGTGCTGCCGCGTGGCAGCTGCACGATCACAACGGTATCGCTCGTCATAGCGCGGCAAGCCTACTCGCCGCATCGTCAGGGAGCACGGGTAACCTGCGTTAGCCCGCCGGGGCAGGCACGACCACCGTCCCCTGCGCGGTCACCACGACCACCGCCTCGTCCAGCACGTCCGAGGCCGACGGCCCGCGATCCGGATCGGCACGGCACACGACGCGGGCCTCGAAGGCGAGATCCCGGCTGCGCCGCCCGACCCGGGTCACGGTCGCCGTGGTCTCGATCACGTCGCCGCCGAGGACCGGCGCAAGGAACTGGACGTCGGAGTAGGAGGCGAACAGGCCTTCGTCGCCGTCCATGCGGATGCAGGCCTCCGTGGCGACGTCGCCGAACAGGGCCAGCACGTAGGCTCCGTCCACCAGGTTCCCGCCGTAGTGGGCGTCGGCCGCGGACACGTACCGGCGCTGGGTGACGGTCAGGCCCTCGGCCGCGGTCACGCCGCGTTTCCCTGCGGTTCGGGGGCCAGCGCGTGGACCAGGTAGCTGGCAACCTCGCGAGGCGTGGTGCCGCGCCCGAACACCCGGTCCACGCCCAGTTCCTGCGCCATCGCCGGGTCGAACCTGGGGCCGCCGACGACGAGCAGCGGCCGGGCCGGGCCGCGGGCGGCGGTGAACGCCTCGGAGATCTCCCTGGCGGCCTTGATGTGCGCGTCCCGCTGGGTGACCACCTGGCTGACCAGCACCGCGTCCGCGTGCGCGGCGCCGGCCCGGCCGACCAGGTCCGCCACCGCGACCTGGGAGCCCAGGTTGACCACCCGGATCTCCGCGTAGGATTCCAGGCCCTTCTCCCCCGCGTGGCCCTTGACGTTGAGGATGGCGTCGATGCCGACGGTGTGCGCGTCGACGCCGACGGTCGCGCCGACCACCACGAGTTCCCGGCCCAGGCCCGACCGGATCCGCCGGTTGACCTCGGCCGCGGACATCAGCGGGAACTCGCGCCGCGCGACCTTGACGTCGGCCAGGTCGACCAGGTACCGGACGGTGCCGTAGACGATGAAGAAGGTGAAGTCGGGGCCCATCGCCTTGGCGTGCACCACCATGGCCGGCTCCAGGCCCATCTTGGCCGCGAGCTGTGCCGCCGCGCCCTCCGCGAGTGCCCGCTCCTCCTCGGTGCCCGATGGCAGCGGCAGCGTGAACGAGACCTGGATCCGCCCGTCGCCGGTGGTGTCCCCGTACGGCCGGATCACCGTCTGGCCCTGCTCCGCAGAGCTCATGACCGCCCCGCTTCCAGGAACTGTTCCCGGCCTTCGAGGAACTCGCTGGCCGGGTTGAAGTAGCCGTCGGCGCGCTCGACGACGCCGTCCAGGCCGCGGCCGCCGTCGGCCGGACGGCGGGTCACCCCGAACGTGCCGTCGGCGATGGCGTTCAGCAGCCCTTCGGCGGTGATCCGGCGCAGCAGATCCACCGACTCGGCCAGGACCTGCTGTGCCCGCTTCTCGACGAACCCGCCCGGCGGTGGCCGGAAGTTCTCGCCGAGCCGTCCCGCGGCCCGCAGCACGTACCGCACGTTCTCCAGGGCCAGGTCCCGGTCGGACAGGAACGGGGTGTGGATGCCCTCGGTCATCATGCCGATGAGCAGGATCGACTGGTCGGTCAGCGCGCCGCACAGGTTGAAGAACGCGTCAAGCAGGTAGCCGGCGAACACGTTGCCGGTCATGTATTTGGTCGGCGGCATGTACTTCAGCGGCGCGCCGGGGAACAGCTGCCTGACGAGCTGGGCGTGCGCCAGTTCGAGCAGGAACGAGTCCGGCACCGCGGGGTTGATCTCGAACGCGTGGCCCAGCCCGAGCTGCCAGGTGGCCAGGCCGGCCTCCTTGCCGAAGAACTCGTTGAGTAGCTGGCTGACCATGACCGTGTGCGCGGCGTCCACCGCGTCGGCGGTGGTCAGGTAGTTGTCCTCGCCGGTGTTGATGATGATCCCGGCGCGGGCGTGGATCTGCCGGGAGAACCGCTGGTCGATGAAGGTACGGCGGGGGTTGATGTCGCGGAAGATGATCCCGTACATGCAGTCGTTCAGCATCATGTCGAGGCGCTCGAGCCCGGCCAGCGCCGCGATCTCGGGCATGCACAGCCCCGAGGCGTAG
>DASXKD010000098.1:0-5661 GCA_036497045.1 Streptosporangiaceae bacterium
CCACGGCGAGCAGGTAGTTGCACCCCTCCGCGTGGTGGCTGACCACCTCGTCGAGGAAGAACTCCGCCGACACCCGCTTGCCCTGCAGGCGCCCCTGCATGTCGGTGAACGCGAGCACGACCGTGTCGATCGTGCCCGCGCTCACCGCCCCCCTCAGCTCGTCCAGGGAGAGCATCCCTGGGCGAGCAGCTGTGCTGCCGGAGTCGGGCACTGTCAGGTGGTCCCTTCGTCAGCCGATGCGTGCGCGGTCAGCTGGCCAGTTCCTGCTCGATCGCGGCCAGTTCCTCGGGGGTGCCCTGGACCTTCGGCCCCTTGAACCAGTTCTTCGCGGAGACCAGCCAGTAGATCCCGGCGAAGCCGATGACCACTGCCACCGCCACGAGCGTGTAGTTGAAGTTCGACCGGGTGATCGGGCTGTAGACGGGCAGGATGAACAGAATGGTGATGATCGCCACCCAGGTCACCGCGATCCAGCCGACCACGTAGCTCCACCGGCCCAGGTGCCAGGGGCCCCGCTGGAAGTTCTCGCCCTGGCGCAGCCGCAGCAAGGTGGGCATCACGTAGGCGATGTAGAGCCCGATCACCGCGATGGACGTGACCGCGGCGTAGGCGGCGCTGTTCCACAGGTAGGGCAGCCCGAGTATCAGCGCCCCGGCCGCGGCGAGCCAGATCGCGTTGGTGGGCGTCCTGGTCCGCTTGTTCACCCGGTGCCAGAAATCGGAGGCGGGCAGCGCACCGTCGCGGGAGAACGCGTAGATCATGCGCGAGTTCGCGGTGACCGAGGACATGCCGCAGAACAGTTGCGCCCCGATGACGATGAGCAGCAGCAGCTTCGCGCCGGTGGTCCCGATCGCGTCGATCATGATCTGGGCGGGCGGCACGACCGCAAGCGCCGAAGTCGCGTAGTGCTGGATCGCGAACGTGAGCCCGAGAAGCAGCACCCAGCCCGCGAACAGGGAGACGACGATCGACATCACGATGCCGCGGGGGCCGCTGCGCGCCGCCGTGTGGGTTTCTTCGGTCATGTGCGCGGAGGCGTCGTAGCCGGTGAACGTGTACTGGGCGAGCAGCAGGCCGAGCAGCAGCACGTAGAACGTGCTGTGCCAGCCCGTGTTGTTGACGATGCCCGTGAAGACGAAGTGGGCCGACTGGTGGTGCGACGGGACGAAGATCAGCACGCCGACGATGATCAGCACGCCGAAGATGTGCCACCAGACGCTGACGTCGTTCAGCATCGCCACCAGCCTGATGCCGAACTGGTTCATGATGCCGTGGACCAGCAGCACGGCCGCGAAGATCAGGATCGTGACCCAGTGGTACAGCGGCGTGCCGAACACCAGATTGAGCCAGGCGTTGATGAAGAACGCGGCGCCGAAGTCGATGCCCGCGGTCACCGCGACCTGGCCCAGGAAGTTGAACCAGCCGGTGAACCAGGACCACGCGGGCCCGTTCTTCGGCGCAAGCTTCGCCGACCAGTAGTACAGCCCGCCCGCGGTCGGGAAGCTGGAGCACACCTCGGCCATCGCCAGGCCGACGAACAGCGTCATGACGCCAACGAAGGGCCAGCCCCAGGTCATGACCACCGGGCCGCCCACGTTCATGCCGTACCCGTACAGGGTGAGGCACCCGGACAGGATTGAAATGATCGTGAACGAGACGGCGAAATTGGAGAAGCCGGACATGCGGCGGCGCAGTTCCTGGGCGTAGCCCATCTCATGGAGGCGTTGCTCGTCCTCGGTCATCGCCGCGCGCTCATTGACGGCCACGGGAACTCCTCATTTGGTGACGCGGCGTAAACGCCGCGGGGTCGTGCTGCCGGGGGGCACGCCTGGGCGTCTCACCTGGCCGCTGTGTCCCAATGGTTTAGTATCTGACCATTGAGGATTACACTCCCGGTCATGTCAAGACCTGCGCCGGAAAAGAATGCCGGGAGCTGACCTCGCCGCTCTGCTCGGCCCGGTGCGGGCGGGCAACGCGTTCGAGGAAACGGTCGAGCGGATGCTCACCGTCATCAAGCTTGGCCTGGTAGCCCCGGGGGACAGGTTCCCGCCGGAACGCGAGCTAGCGGCCCTGCTCGGCGTGAGCCGGCTCACCTTGCGTGAGGCGATCCGGGCGCTCCAGCAGGCCGGTTACGTGGAACCGCGGCGGGGCCGGTTCGGCGGCACGTTCGTGACCTACGAGCAGCCCCCGCCCGACCCGGGGGCGGCGCGGCGGATCGCGCTGGAGGACGGCAGCAAGCTCACCGATGCACTCACCTTCCGGCTGGTGGTGGAGACCGGTGCGGCCGAGGTGCTCGCCGCCTCCGGAGGCGACCGGGGCCGGGGCGTGCTGCTGGCCCGCCTGGCCGACCTTAACCACGCCACCCCGGGCGACTACCGGCGACTGGACACGCTGTTCCACCTGGCCATCGCGGAGCTGACCGGGTCCAGCCTGCTCGCCGCCGCCTGCACCGACGCCCGGATGCGGCTGAACGACCTGCTGAACGCGATCCCGGTGCTGCAGCACAACATCGACCACACCGCGCGCCAGCACACCGCCATCACCGAGGCGATCCTGGCCGGCGACGCGGCCCGGGCCCGCCGGGCGGTCGCCGAGCACCTCGACGGCACGGCCGCCCTGCTCAGGGGCTTCCTGGCCACGCCGGCCCGGGGCGACGCCCGCCCCGTCCAGGCGGCACCCCGCATACGGCAGGCCTAGCTCCGGCCACGGTCCCAGCTATCCGGGATAGCGCCTCGGTTCCACCCGGTAGCTGCGGCCGTGTGGAAGCCGCCAGACCAGGACTCCTGGCTCGGGCTGATCAAGCCGCCAGCCTTGGGCCTGTTTAGCCTGATGGTGCCGTCGGCACAGACAGGCGAGGTTGCATTCGCAGGTCCGCCCGCCCTGGTGGTGCGGGATCGTGTGATCCTGGTCGCAGCGCGCTGCCGGATTGCGGCAGCCGGGGAACCCACAGGTGCGCTGGCGGACGTTGACCACGTGCCGCAGCGACGGGGCCGGCTGGTAAGCCTTGGACTCGCGCTCATGGAAGCACTCGCCGACCGCGAGTGGCCGGATCGTGACGGTCAGCGCCCAGCCATCCGGTGGCCCGGCGCGAGCTGCCGCGGGTTCCCGGCCCGCCGGGCCATCCCGGCCTGACCAGGGCTCCCCGCGCGGCCGACCGTCCCGGCCCGGCACGGTCGGGCCGGCCAGGGCGCATCCGTGGGCCACCGCGCGCCCGTCCCGGCCGGTTAGGGTGAGGCAGCAGCACGCGCCGGGCTGGCGGGCGATGAGATCCGCGAGAGCCCGCGCGTCGTCGGCGGGAAGGGGGCCGAATCCGGCAGCCTCGCCGGGCTCGGACGACCTTCCGAGCCAGGTAGCCAGCGGCATGGTCAGGTTGACCGAGCTGGCAGGCCCCGGCCCGGCAGGTACCGGTTCGGAAGCAGCCGGCCCGGAAGCAGCCGCTTGGGAAGCAGCCGGGCCGGCAGGGGCCGGCCAAGCGGGGAATGTACCAGAGCCGCCGCTGGCCGGCCCGGGCACGGCGCTGCCGTCCCGGTCGTCCCGGGAGCCCGCCTCGGTAGTCGCGGGCCCGGATGGCCGTCCGCGGGCGAACCCTCCTATCGGCTGTCCCCGCAGGAGGGCCAGATAGACCTGGGCCCGGAGCTCGCTGAGGCTCTCCTCCTGGCCGGCCGACTTCAGCTGCCGCGCCAGGGCATCGATCCGCTTGTCGGCCGCGAGGACCTCGGCGGGAGGCAGGTCCCGGCCCGCTAGCGCGGCCGTGCCGCAACGCTCGTCCCAGACTTCGACCCGGGCATCCTTGCGCGCCTCCTCGCGGCGCCGCTTCGCGGCCGCCGGATCCACGGCGAGGACCGCCCGCTGGGTCGCCGCGCGCAACTGGCCGCTGGTCTGCCCGGGAGCGCGCCCGACGACCGCGGATTCCACCGCTGCGGCGTGGGCGTCACTCAGGCAGCTGACCCCTTCGGTGATGACCAGCGCCCTCGCACGGTCGATCTGGCCGCTGGCCAGCGCGGCCCGGGTCAGCGGCAACCGTGCCAGGCCGCACGCGATATCGAGCAGCGCGTCGGCACTGCGCGTCGTCAGCGTCAGCGAGGCCGCCAGCTCGTCGCCCACGTGCTCGGCCAGATGCGGGTCGGCCCCGGCAGCCACCTCGGCCCTGCGGCGGCGGTCCAGCTCTGCGACGGCCGCGAGTTCACCGGCTGCCGCCCAGGAGGCCAGCCGCCGCCAGGCCTGGAGCACGCCGACCAGGGCGTCGTCGGAAAGCGTGCCCAGCCCGTCCGCCCAGGAGTTCTGGGCGAATCCGGCAAGCTCCGGGCCTGGCGCTAAGCGGTCGAGTTGCCCGCCCGCAGCGAATCCCGCACAGGTGCCGGATGGCCCGGGCGGCTCGCTGGGCCACTCCGGCCATTCCTCGCCCGCTGCCCCAGCGGCGCATGCCAGCCATTCCTCATCCAGCTCCTGGGCGCTCCACATCCCGTGGTGCCCGGGAACCGTTCCGGAACAGCTCGCCTGCCGCAGCATCCCGCCTCCATTCAAACTGATATTCGATTCAATGTCAGCATAAGGCAGCCCTCCGACATTTCGGCACCCGCGGCACCCGCTGCGACCGCGACCGCGTGGTAGCACTGGCATAACCGGGGTTTGGTTCGCCGCGAGGGCCTGGCTCAATGCCCGGAGTGCGTGCGGATCAGCGAGGTCTTCAGGTTCGGCTTGGCGGCCACGATCAGGCAGGTGATGGTCTTGTGACCGCTGGCCCAGGATGACTGCAGCGGATATAGATAGTGCAGCGTCATCGAGTTCTTGATCTTCGACGTCTGCACGGTCTTCTTGATCCGTGCGCGGCAGCCGGCGTCCGCCTGGCGCTTGAGGGCCTCGACCCCCGGATAGCTGCTGCCGGTGGCGGTGAACTGGACAAAGGCCTGCGCGTTGTGCGGCTTGCTGCACGGGGCCACGGTCACGTAGGTGACGCCGAGCACGGTCTGGCCCGCCGGCGGGTTCTGGAAGCACTGGCCCGGGCGCAGCGCGAACACGTTGGTGGACAGCGGCCCAGGGCTCACCGAAGTGCTTGGCCCAGGCGTCGGTGAGGAACTGTGCCCGCTGGACGCGGGCGGCGGCGCGGGGCTCTTGCTGCTGCCGTGAAAAAGGAAGTAGGCACCGATCAGCACCAGCCAGAGCGCGGAGAAGGCGAGCCCGGCAATGGCCAGGCCCCGGCCGCGCTGCCCGGTGCGGCGGATCTGGCCGAGCGCGAGGATGCCGAGGACGATGCCCGCGATGGCGCCGATCACCGTGATACCGAGCAGTCCCAGGATCAGCGACGCGACCGCGAACGTGTTGGTCTTACCGGGAGCGGCCGCCCCGCGCCCTGGTCCGCCCGGTCCGCCTGGCGGGCCACCGGGGCCCGGGCCCTGCTGGGTGAACGGGTCCCCCGGGCTGAGCAGATCGGCCGGGTCGTACGGAGCCTGTTGGCCGGTCGCTCCCGGGGTGTAGGCCTGCGTCGAGGCGCCCCGTAGGGCTGCCGTCTGCGGCCCGGTGAGATCGTCCGCCCATCGCGGCGCATCGCCGGGTCCGGTGGCGAAGTCGCCTGCCCACGGAGCGTCGGCGGCACCGCTGCCGAACGCGCCCGGCCTGGCCTGAACTCCGGTCGGCTCCGCCGGGAACGGGCCGGTGCCCGCG
>DASXKD010000099.1:0-5381 GCA_036497045.1 Streptosporangiaceae bacterium
CGGCGATCCTTGAGTTCCTGCACAAGTAATAGTTCGCCCTTCCCAACATTCAACGCAGTGTTAGCCCGGGGGACGACCCCCGGAACCCCCGCTGGCTGAAGGCCCCATTCCTTCGTCACGGGCCTTCGCCGCGTGCCCGTCTGAGTGCCAAAGGTGACCGTGAATAAACGGTTACCGGCGATATAACCAAATGTTTGACATTGCTGGGATTGCCTTGGGTTGACCGGCGTGATGGCATTGGCTCGTGATGAAGCGGTCGCGCTGGGCCCGCCACCGCATGGCGGCACTTACCTGCGCCGGGGCTCTGGCCTCCGGCCTGATCCTGCCCATGCTCGCCACCACGGCGGCCGCGGCTAGCGCGGGCGGGCTGGGCCCGCCGAACACGTTTGTCGCGACGGCTCCGCTGGGCGTCGCCCAGTCCCGGCAGACCGCCACGCTGCTGCCTGACGGCCAGGTGCTGATCGCCGCCGGCGGCACCACGAACGCGGAACTGTACAACCCGGCGACCCGGAGCTTCGCCCCGACCGCGAAGATGCCGCTGGCGGTCAGCGGTGCCACGGCCACGCTGCTCCCCGACGGGAAGGTGCTGGTGGCAGGCGGGGTGCATAGCTTCCATCAGGTGACGAACGCGGAGCTTTACGATCCCGCGACCGGCACCTGGGCCGCGACCGGCGCGATGAACGTGGCCCGGTCCGGGCAGACCGCCACCCTGCTGCCCGACGGCCAGGTGCTGGTCGCGGGCGGAGGCTGCAACGGCTCTGGGTTCGGCTGCGACTCCGGCAGCTTCGAGGGCACCCTGTCCAGCGCCGAACTGTACAACCCGGCCACCGGAACGTGGGCCCGCACCGGGTCGATGAAGGCCGGCCGCGAGTACTTCACGGCCACGCTGCTGAAGAACGGCCAGGTGCTGGCGGCCGGTGGCTTCAACAACTGCGACGACAGCTTCTGCAGCGACGTCAACAGTGCGGAACTGTACAACCCGACCACCGGGACGTGGACGCCGACCGGATCGATGCAGGGTGCGCGCGAGCAGCAGAGCGCCACGCTGCTGCCCGACGGCGAGGTGCTGGTCGCCGGCGGCCTCAACGAGGGCGGCTTCTGCTGCGGGCAGTTCGAGTACTCCAGCGCCGAGCTGTACAACCCGGCCACCGGGACGTGGTCCCCCACGGCCTCCATGGCGACCAAGCACGCGGGCCAGACGGCCACGCTGCTGCCTCACGGCTGGGTGCTAGTCGCTGGCGGCGGCACCTCGGTGGCCGAGATCTACGAGCCTGGGCCCGGCATCTGGGTGTCGCCGGGTGCGATGAGCACCGTCCGCACCCACCAGACGGCGACGCTGTTGCCCAACGGGCGCGTGCTCGTGGCCGGCGGCGCCGGCCCCGACGGCCAGCCGCAGACCACCGCCGAGGAATTCCTGGCCGGAAACGGCCCGCTGGTCACCGTCACGCCGGGCTCGATCGCGTTCGGCGGGCAACTGGTCGGCACGGTCAGCGCCGCGAATTTCTACAAGGTCACCAACGTCGGCACGGCCGGTCTGGTGGTCACCGGCGCGACGGTGACTGGCAAGAACCCAGGCGACTTCCGGGTGCACACCGGCTGTGCCGGCGCCCCGGTGCCGCCCGGCGGCACGTGCACGGTGGCCGTGCGGTTCGCCCCGTCGTCCACCTCCCTGCGCACGGCCACGATTGCGGTGTCGGACAACGCGCCGCTCAGCCCGCAGGGCGTGCCGGTCACCGGGTTCGGCGGCGGCCCGGACGCGTGGGTCCCCGTCGGGCCGATGACCACCACCCGCGAGTACTTCACCGCGACCCTGCTGCCCGGCGGCAAGGTGCTGATGGCCGGCGGCCAGACGGTGACCGGCGGCAGCCTGGCCAGCGCCGAGCTGTACAACCCGGCGACCCGCTCGTTCTCCGCCACCGGGTCGCTGAATACCGCGCGCTCCGACCCGGCCGCGGCCGTGCTGCCCGACGGCAAGGTCCTCATCACCGGTGGCCTGTCCGACAACTTCGTCTCGGTGGCCAGCGCGGAGCTGTACAACCCGGCCACCGGCACATGGGCGAACACCACGCCCATGAACGCAACCAGCAGCGGCCTCACCGCGACGCCGCTGCCCACTGGCAACGTGCTGGTGACCGGCTTTGGCGTGACGACTCCCGCCGAGGTGTACAACCCGGCCAAGGCAACCTGGACCAACACCGGGCCGTCGGCGGTGTCACAGGGCGGCTTCGTCACCGCCACGCTGCTCCGGAACGGCCAGGTGCTGGTGGCCGGCGGTGGCACCGCTGCCGCCCAGCTGTACAACCCGGCCACGAACGCTTGGACGGCGACCGGCTCGATGAGCACCGCCAGGCAGGCCGGGGCCGCGGCGCTGCTGCCCGACGGGGACGTTCTGGCCACCGGCGGAGCCGCGCCGAACGGGGGCAGCTCTCTGGCCAGCGCCGAACTGTACGACCCGGCCACCGGCAAGTGGAGCACCACCGGGTCGATGACCGATGCCAGGTACGGCGCGACAGCCACCGCGCTGCCCGATGGCACGGTCCTGGCCGCTGGCGGGTGCAACTCCTGTAGCAACCAGCCCGCGTTGTCCAGTGCCGAGATCTTCAACAACGGCTTCTGGTTCCCGCTGCAGCCGATGACCCAGCCCCGGGTGTTCCAGACGGCCACGCCGCTGCCCGGCGGCAGCGTGCTGGTCGCCGGCGGCGGCCCGACCTTCTACGCCGCGGCGGCCAGCACCGCCGAGGTGTTCACGCCGGTCCTGATGTCGGTGAACCCGGTCAGCGGCCCTGCGGGCACGAAGGTCACGGTCACCGGCAGCGGCTTCTACGCCGGTGAGACCGTGACACTGTACTGGGATGGCATCACCATCCTCGGCCAGCCCAAGACCACCGCGACCGGCAGCTTCAGCACGACGATCACGATTCCCCAGGCCACGACCGGGGCGCACGTCATCGCCGCGCGTGGCCGGCGCAGCTTCGGCGGGACGAACGCCACGTTCACCGTGACCGGCTAGGTGAGCCGGACCTGTTCGAGGCGGAGCGCGCCCTTGCGGCGGACAAGTATCTGGTCCCCCGCTGCCAGGCAGCTGTCCACGAACTCGTAGAGGGTCAACGCGCGGTTGACGATGTCCGCAACGCATGTATCGCGCATGTTAGTCATGAGCGACCTTCCCCGGACCGCATGGTCAGCACCGGGGCAGCGTCCGGCCGGCCGAGACCGCGGCCAGCTTGTCCGGGTTGGCAAGCAACTGGATCGCGGTGATCCGGCCATCCGAGACCGTCAGCGTGAGTGCCGCGATCGCCCGGGCGCCCGACATGATCAGCGTGCCCGGGCTGCCATTGATCTCGGCCGCTTCCAGCGTCAGGCCGGAGACGTCCATGCCCATGTAGGGCCGCCCCGCGATGGCCGCGAGGAACCGGGCCGCCTTGGCAGCCCCGGTGATCGGGCGCAGCGCGGCGCGCGCCTTGCCCCCGCCGTCGGTGAGCACAGTCACGTCCGGGGCAAGCACGGTCATCAGGCCCTCGATGTCGCCGCCCGCGGCAGCGGCAAGGAACCGCTCGGTCACCTCACGCTGCTGGTTCCAATCCACGTCAAAGCGTGGCCTGCGCGCCTGGACGTGCTCCCGAGCCCGGTGAGCGAGCTGCCGCACGGCGGGAGCGGACCGGCCGAGGGCCGCGCCGATCTCCGCATGCTCGAAGCCGAACACCTCCCGGAGCACGAAGACCGCCCGCTCCTCCGGCGTCAGCGACTCCAGGACCACCAACATGGCCACCGATACGGACTCGGCCAGTTCCGCGCGTTCCGTGGCGTCCGGGCCTGCCTCAGTCAACAGCGGCTCGGGCAGCCAGGGCCCGACATAGGCCTCCCTCCGGGAACGGGCCGAACGGAGCCGGTTCAGCGCGGTGTTCGTGATGGCCCTGGCGAGGTAGGCCCGCGGGTCGGCGACATCTGTGCGGGGCGCCGCCGACCAGCGCAGCCAGGCGTCCTGTACCGCGTCCTCGGCGTCCGCGATCGTGCCGAGCATCCGGTAGGCGATGGCGAACATGAGCCCGCGGTGCGCCTCGAACACTTCCGCGTCGGTCACCCCACCCGGCTCCCCTTCCCCTTCACTGCCCGGTTGCTTGTGCCACACCGCCGGCCGCCGGAATCTCGCACCGGTCCTTGAATCCCTGCGCGGTCAGCCCGAGTGCCGAATTGATCCGGGACCGCAGGTTTTCCACGGCCACGATCGCGGTGAGTTCCACCAGCTCCGCCTCGCTGAGGTGAGTGCCCAGCCGCGCCACCATCTCGTCGGTGACGCTCGGCGGCGTGCCCGTCATCGCCTCGGCGTACTCAAGCACGAGCCGCTCCAGTTCGGTGAACACGTCGCTGTCGCGCCAGTTCGGCACGGCGCGGATCTTCTCCGCGGGCACCTTGTGGTTCATCGTGGCTTCCCAGTAGCCGAAGTCCAGGCACCAGGCGCAGCCGATCGACGCGGCGGCCGCCATGACGGCGAGGTCCTTCAGGCCGCGGTCCAGGGTTCGCCACCGCTCCACGCCCAGTTCGAAGAGCGCATAGGAACGGCCGACCTTCATGTTGTGCGCCATGGCGGCGCCGGGGTCGAGCATCACCCCGTATCTGCGGCGGGCGAACCGCGTGCCGATCCGGTAGCTCAGCGTCTTGGGCGGGTCGAGTGAGATACGCGCCATGTCCGGAGTCCTTTCCTGGTCAGCGTGCGTCCTCACCCATCTTCGACACGCGAAACTGGCCAGGTGTGACAGGCCCTGGCGGTCAGGCTCAGGCAGCGTAGGTCCGCAGCAGCCGCAGCGCGGCCGCGCCGTGCGGGCCGCTGGCCTTCAGCCCCGACCGCTCGGGGGCCAGCCGCTGGGCGGCCACCCGGCAGAAATCGCCGGCCGGGCCGCTGATCGCCGATCCCGCGGTGTCCGGCCCGAACTCCCAGAGCGTCACCCCGTCCGGGGCGGTCAGGTCACATCGCACGGCCTGGGTTTCCCCGCCGGCCAGGGCGAATGCGTAGGGCAGCGTGCGGTGCGCCAGCCAGGCGATGTGCCGCAGCCGGTCGGTGTCGGGAAAGGCGATGTCCAGCGCGCCGGTGATGTCCAGGCCATGGGCCCAGTGCTCGGCCAGCCGGGTGGTGGCCATGGTGGCTGGCTTCACCGGTGCCTGCACCCAGGACAGCGGCTGCCCGGGGTCGGCCGCGCGCAGCGCGCGTACCGCCGCGCGCCTGGCCGCGCGCCACCGCTCGAAGACCACGGCTGGGTCCGCTCGCTGCGCCCGGACCATATCGTCGGCGAGCTGATCCACCGTCACCCCGGACTCCCGCTCGGGACGCAGGGCGGCGCCGTCCACGCTGGCGACCACCGCTTCCTCGGTCTGCGCGAGGTGCA
>DASXKD010000100.1:0-9042 GCA_036497045.1 Streptosporangiaceae bacterium
GCTCACGGCGGTATTCGGAGGAGGCCTGTACCTCACGGCCGTCGGCCTGCTCGGCCTCTTCATCGGCGTGCTGCTGCGGCGGACGCCCGGGGCTCTGGCCGCGCTGTTCGGGATCCTGCTCGTGGTGCCGGTGGCCGTCGGGCTGCTCGGTGGCAACATCGGTGCGCAGCTGGCCGAGTTCCTGCCGGACAGTGGCGGTGAGGAGATCTTCAAGCTGCTGCACGGCGGCGCGTACACGCTCGGCCCCTGGCAGGGCTTCGCTGTACTCGCCGCCTACGTGGCAGCCGCAGCGGCAGCAGCGTTCCTGCTCGTCCGAAGGAGGGACGCATGATGTCTGAGACCATGCAAGCCACGACCGCGAGTTCCGGGCGCCATGCGGGCCCGTCCGCGCGCCTGAGAGCGCAGGCCGCGCTCTCCGCGGAATGGATCAAGCTGCGCTCCCTGCGGTCCATGCTGGTGACACCGGCGCTCGCCGCGGTCGTCTGCATCGGCTATGCGGACTTTCTCTGCTGGCGCTTCACGCAACGGTGGCACACATTCGATGCCGCGAACAAGGCCGCGTTCAATCCGCTCGACACCAACTTCAACGTCCTGGTGATCGGCGTCCTGCTCTTCGGCGTGCTCGGCGCGCTCGTCGTCACGAACGAGTACGGCAACGGCCTGATCCGTGTGACGCTCGTGGCGACACCGCAGCGCGGCCTCATCCTCGCCGCCAAGACGGCCCTGCTCGTCCTGATCGCGCTGCTCTCGTCGGCGGTGATCTGCTTCGCGGCCTTCCTCACCGGCCAGGGCATCCTCGCCGGCCACGTCCCGCACGTGACGCTCGCCGATCCGGGCGTACTCGGCCGCGTCCTCGGCGCGATCTGCTACCTGACAGCGGCCAGCCTCATCGGCCTGTTCATCGGCGTCATCGCGCGCAGCGCGGCGGTGGCGATGACCTGCGTGTTCGGCGTCTTTCTGGTGCTCCCGACGCTACTCAACAGCCTTCACGGCGGCGTGTGGCGGCATACGGTGCCGTATCTCCCGTCGAATCTGGGCAACGCGCTGTGGCTCTCCCACACAGGGTGGCTCGCGAGGCCGACCGCCGCGGCGATCGGGCTCGCGGCCTATATCATCGTCCTCGGCGCGCTAGCAACTTTCTCGCTGCGCAGCCGGGACGCGTGATGCGCTGAGCAAACGCGTGTGGGCACCATGGTCACCATGAGAGCGGTCAGAACAGGCCCGCGGAGCCTGGACTTGGGCGTCAGCCTGGTCGCGGGCCTCATCACCGGCTCTGGCTCGGTTACGACCGTCGCGGCGTGGCTGCCGCGCGACGCCATCATTCTGCTCGCCGCCGCGCAGGGAGTCATGCTCCTCGCCCGGCGGCGCACTCCCACGGCGGTTCTCGCCGGGACGGCGGCCGTAGGCGTGCTCATGATCGTCGCCGGCTACCCGGGCGGCTCAGCGATCTTCGGCGCATGCTGCGCGGCCTACGCTGTAGCCGTATACGGGAGCGGCGGCGAGGGCGCCGAACTGGCCGTGACGCTGCGTCATGCTGCGGTCGTTGCCGTCGCGGCGATCGCCTTCGGCGTGGCGAGCCTGGCGCCGGGTGCGCGCAGCCAGCAGTCCGGGACGTTGGGGGCGCCGACGGTCTCCGCCCTCGTGGCGGCGTCCTGGGTGCTGGGGTACGCGATCCGCACGCGGCGGGCCTATATCGGGGAACTCAAGGCCCGGGCAGCGCGGCTCGAGACCGAGGAAGGCGAGCGCGCCGCCCGGGCGGTCATCGACGAGCGGCTGCGGATTGCCCGCGAGCTGCACGACGTCATCGGCCACTCGATCAGCTTGATCACGATCCAGGCGGAGGCGGCGACCCGTTCCGTGCGCGCGAACCCGGACGCGGTAGTGGGATTCTTGACCAGGATCTCGGCTGCGAGCCGGCAGGCACTCGCGGAGATGCGGCACGTTCTGGCCGTCCTGCGACCGGACGCCGAGGCCGAGCTCAGTCCTCCGCCCGGGCTGGCGGACCTCGGCGAACTCGTTGGGCGGCTGAACGCGGGGGGATTGGAGACGCGGCTCGACGTGGAGCCGATGGACTTGTCGCCGGGGGTGGCGCTCACGGTGTACCGGATCGTGCAGGAGTCGCTGACCAACGTTCTCAAGCACGCCGGCCCCGGAGCCAGGGCCGCGGTCACCGTTGTCCGCAGCGAGAGTTCGGTACGGGTGTCGGTGCACGACGACGGTGCCGGGCCTTCGGGTCCGGCCGCGAGCACGGCGCACGGCATCGTCGGAATGTGCGAGCGCGCGGCCGTCTACGGCGGGACGCTGCGCACCGGCGCCCGGGCGGGCGGCGGGTTCGAGGTCGAAGCGCTCATCCCCATGCGCGAGGAGGCACCATGACCATCACAGTCCTCATCGCCGACGACCAGACCCTGGTCCGCTCGGGCCTGCGGGCCATCATCGAGTCGGAACCGGGCATGGAGGTCGTAGGCGAGGCCACGGACGGGGCCGAGGCGGTCGAAGCCGTGCGGCGGCTTCGCCCGGACGTGGCATTGATGGACATCCGCATGCCGCGCCTCGACGGTGTCGCGGCCACCCGCGCGCTGCTGCGCGGTGCCGCGCCGGTGCCGACCAGAGTCGTGATGCTCACCACATTCCACACAGATGAGTACGTCACTGAAGCGCTGCGGGCCGGCGCGTCAGGATTCCTGCTGAAGGAGGCCACCGCGGACCAGTTCGTCGATGCGGTGCGCGTTGTCGCCGAAGGCGAGGCGATGCTCGCGCCCTCGGTCACCCGCCGCCTGCTCGAGCGGATGGCCGAGGACTCGACCCAGCCGCCCGACGATGCCGACGAGATCAGGAACCTGTTGTCAGCCCGGGAGGCCGACGTGCTGCTCCTGGTCGCACGCGGCTTGTCGAACGCCGAGATCAGTACGAAGCTCCACCTCGCGGAGACCACCGTGAAGAGCCACGTGCAGAGCATGCTGGCGAAACTGGGCGTCCGCGACCGCCTGCAGGCCGCCGTCGCCGCATACGACTCGGGACTGGTCCGGCCGTCAGGCCGGTAACCACTACCAGCAGCAACGCCGGCCTTCCCACCGCCACAGTTGCGCCCGCCCAGCGGCATGTGCGTGCGTTGATCGGATACAGGAGAGCACGCATAACCATGCAAGCCAGGGCAGTCGCGGGGAAGTCCAAGGTGATGAGACCGTGGCCGCCGTCGGGCGCCAAATAAGCGCGCGCCGACCCGCTAATGGCGCGTCGTCCACCTCTCGGCGCAGACGACCGGGACGGCCAGATTCCGGCATTCTGTGGCCCCGGGCAGTGGGCCTCAGCGCCTGGCATAGCGCTGGCACCGGACCGCGGCACCAGCGTGCGGCTGCCGAAGAAGCCGACCACGTAGCCGATGTTGCCTGCCCCCGGCCTGGGTTTGGTCGACTTCATGGGCGCCGGGTTCGGCGCGAGTGAGGCGCCTCACGTCGAGCATTCCAAGTCCTGCTCCGAGCCCCCTCATCCGCCGCCCAGTTGCACCGCCTTGACGATGAGCAGGATGACCGACACCACGAGGTAGCCGCGGAGCAGCAGCACCCCCAGCTTCGTCCCTGGTGACCAGGCCACCGGCTTGAGCAAGGCGATTGGGGGCATCCGCCAGTTCGTGCGCTCCTGCGCCGTCATCTGCACCGGGGCCGGCCGGGCCCGGCCCCGGCCGCGTTGGGTGATCTCCAGCCACAGGCCAGCCCCTCCTCCGCCCACGAGCAGCGCGACGGCGAGCACTATCGCGATCCCGGCGACGTTCAGACCCGGGAACACTGTGCTGACAACGAGGGTGCCGGACAGCGTGAGCAGGACGCCGATGATGATGCTGGCCAGGATGTTGAGCCAGCGCTGGTTGACCCAGGGGCCGAGCACTTCCCGGTCGTTGCACAGCAGCAGCAGGAACACGCTGGCGCTCGGCAGCAGCACCCCGGCCAGGGCCTGGACGCTGGTGGTGATCAGCCCGAGCGGCGCGCCGGGGATGAGGACGATGCCCGCGGCAACCACCACGAGGGCGGTGTAGCTCAGGTAGAACGGCCTGGCGTCGCGGAAGCTGCGGTGCAGCGAGTGCTTCAGGCCGAACACGTCACCGAACGCATAACTGGTGGACAAGGTCACCGCCGAGGCGCCGATGATGCTCGCGTCAAACAGCACGATCGAGAACAGCGCGCCGTACCAGTAGCCGTGTGCCTCCAGCGCGCGGGCTACCCCCAGCGCATCGGTGAACTTCCCGGCCAGATCCGTGCCGCGGACGGCGAACACGGCCACCACGACGATCGCGATCGCCCCGGCCACGACGACGATGGCGCCGAAGGCGGTGTCGGCCCGTTCGTAGCCGATGAACCGGGGCGTGATGCGCTTGTCGATGACGTTGGATTGCTGGAAGAACAGCTGCCAGGGGGCCACGGTCGTGCCCACGATCGCGATGATGAGCAAGACAGCGGCCGAGGTGGCGCCGCCCTGGATTCCGGGCACCACGAGGTGGTAGGAGATCGCGGCGTAATGCGGTTCCGACGCAAGGGCCAGCGGATACAGCACCAGGCTGGTCGCGATGAACAGGAAGATCGCCCGTTCCCACCGGCGGAAGCTGCCGCTCGCGGTGATGCCCACCAGCAAGACGGCGGCCACCGGCACCGAGATGTAGGGGCTGATGCCGAAGTAGCGCAGTGCGAGCGAGACGCCGATGAACTCGGTGACGATCGTCAGAAAGTTGAGCAGGAAAAGGTCCCCGACACTGAACCAGCCCCAGAACCTGCCGAACCGCTCGTTGATCAGCCGGGCATGCCCTACCCCGGTGACCGCGCCCAGTCGCACGACCATCTCCTGGTTGACCACCAGCACGGGAATCAGCAGCAGCAGCACCCACAGCAGGCTGTACCCGTAGTCCTGGCCCGCTTGCGCGTAGGTGGACACCCCACCCGCGTCGTTGTCCCCGACCATGACGATCAGGCCCGGGCCCATGATGGCCAGGAACGTGATCAGCCGCCGCCGCCAGCCACTGCGGTACTCCTGACCGACCCGGATCCGGCCGAGCGCGCCCTCGATGTCCCCCAGGTGCGCCTCATCGAGCACCGCGCTGGGCCGCGCCAGTGTCTGCCCGCCGGCGGACGGGACAGTGTCCTGGGCCACGGGCGGATCCCTGGCCAGAGGAGGGCTCTTCGCCAAGCCAGGGTCCTTCGCCGGGGCTGGGCCCCTGGGTGGGGAAGCGTCCTTCGGTGGGAGCCGCTCCCGGGCGGGCGGGCGCTCACCGGGCGGTGGCCGTTCCTGCTCCCCCGGCCGCTGTGGTGCCGGCGCCGGCGCGGGCTGCGCCTTCCGGTGCGGATCGGCCGGCGGCCGGGCCACCCGGGGGGGCTCGCCGTCGTCCCTGGTCACTGGCCATCCCCGGCGTGGGCGTCCGGCGGTTGTGCGACCTCCCGGCGGCGCCAGTCGGCGGGGAGCGTGGTTTCGAGCACGTCGTCCACAGTGATGATGCCGATCATGCGGCGGCGCTCGTCCACGACCGGGATCGTGATCAGGTTGTAATCGCTCATCAGGACGGCGACGTCCACCACGTCGGTGTCAGCGCCCACCCGGACGGGGTCGGTGTCACACACCTGTCCGAGCGGCGCGTCCGGGTCCGCCTGCAGCAGCGCGACCAGATTGGCGACTCCTATGAGCCGCCCGCTCCCGTCCACAGCGTGCACGCTGGTGAGGGCCTCCGGCTGAAGGGTATTCGAGGCGCCGACGGCCGCCAGCGCCTCGCGCACGGCGGCGCCGGGGGACAGCGCCAGAAAATCGACGCCCATCAGGCCGCCCGCGCTGGTCGGGTTGAAGCCCATCAGGGTCATCACCTTGGTCCGCTGGCCGGCCGACATCAGGTCGAGCACCGCCTGACGCCGAGGCTGAGGGAGTTCGGCCACCGCGTCCGCCGCGTCGTCGGCCCGCATCCGGGACAGGACCTCGGCGACTTCCGCATTGGTGCGGGCGCCGAGCAGCCGGGTGGCCCGGTCCTCATCCAGTTCCTCGAACACGTCGGCCTCAAGCTCGGGATCGGCATGCACTTGCCCGAGGATCTCTGTTTCCTCGGCCTTGGACGCCTCCTCGAGCAGGTCAGCGATCTGGGCCGGCTTCAGCCGCCGGATGCGCGCGAAGGGGCCCCGCAGCGTCAAGCTGCCGGTGTGGCCGATCAGCGGCTCGAACCGTGACCATTCCCGGAACGAGTGCTGTTCGGGCTCAGGGGCGCCGCGGCCGAACAGCGCGCCCAGCCCGCGCCGCCCACGGCGGGTGTCCACTCCGGTGAGCACCCACTCGCCGTCACGCTGTTCCAGTTCGAGGTCGGCAGCCCTGATCAGGCGGGCAGCTTCCACGTCGATGAGCCGGTGGCCCAGGACGTCGGCCCGGAGCAGGACCTCACCCCGGCGGCGCTCGAAGTGGCGCAGGTCAAGCTTGGCGCTGGTGAGCTTTAGCACCTCACCATCGAAGGAACTGACCTGCTCGATGGGGACGAACACCTCCCGGCCCGCAACGCTGGCCACACCGCCGATGACCAGCGGCAGCTCAGAGCCACGCAGCCGGACGACGACGTCGGACAGCCGACCGAGCGACTCGCCGTCCCGGGCGGTGACCGGGCGCTTGAGCAACTCCGACAAGTGAAGCGTGCGGACCTCACCCGTTTGCGGGGCCGGGGCGGGCGGTGTGGCCGTCATCAGCGAGCATCTCCCCTCTGGCCGGTACTCCCGGATGCAGCAGGAGTCACGGAGTCACGGCAGGCCGGGATGTCCGCGGTCGGTAAGCGTGGGCTGTCCAGCAACCGCAACGAACACCCTGCAGCACGCCGGTGAACAAGACGTGCCCGTAGGACCAAGCACGAGTAATGATCACTCATGAGAAGCGATTGAGGAGGATTTGCTCGCGTGGCGTCTCACGGTCATCCTGGCAGGACGCACAGGACCTTGGGGCTGCGTGATCCCGCTTCAGCGTTATGCGTTCGCCCTGCTGGGCCTGCGGGCGCTGTTCTTCCTGGTGACCGGCCTGCGAAGGTCACCGATGGCCAGGTCTTCGGCGCTCGCGGTCGGTCCGGGGCAAGGCCCGCGTGTGATTTGGTTTTGCCGCTACGCCGAGCGGAATCGGCGGTGCAACTCGCGTACCTGCTCCGCCAGATCGGGGACCGGGCCCGCCACCACGAGATCGGGAACGACCTGCGTGATCGCCAGGGGCAAGACTGGGCCCGGGCTGACTCCCAGCTCGGCGAGCCAGATGCCCAATTGCTCCGATGAGGTCACGTACACGATGCGCCCCAGCCCGACCCAGCCGTGGGCGGCGGCGCACATCGGGCAGTGCTCACCTGAGGTATAGACAGTCGCCGCGGCCCGTTCCCGCGGGGTCATGTTCGCCGCCGCCCACCGCGCCAGGGCGAACTCCGGGTGGCGCGTCGGGTCCCCCGCGGTCACCTCCTGGTTCCGGTCTTCGGCGAGAACGGTCCCATCCGCGGCGACGAGCACGGAGCCGAACGGGAAGTCGCCCGCCTCGACGGCCTCCGTGGCCAGTTCCACGCAGCGGCGCAGGCGCGGCAAGTCGGCCTCGGTGACCTCTGTTGCCATGATTACTCCCCCCGATTGGGCATTCCCGCCCGGACCGTCGCGAGCGCCTGCCAGGCCACCTCCGGGTGTTGCGTCTCGCCCGGGTCGCCGTTGAACGGATCGAGTACGACGGTGCCGGCGCCGAGCAGGCTCAGTTCTGCGAGGTCGTCGAGGACCTGGTCAATCGTACCCTCACCGGCCAGGCGCCCGGGGCCGATGACCGGTGATTCAGCCAGCCGCAAGGCGATGCGCGGCGCCAGGCCCGGGACCGGTCGTCGCTGCTGGTCCGCGAACGCCGTCATCCGGTCTACCGCCTCGCGCAGCCAGGACATGGTGAACCGCAGTGGATGCCACGCCTCACCCAGACGCACCGCCCGGCGCAGGCCAGCGTCGCTGTTGCCACCGACCCAGATCGGTATCCGGCCGCCGCGGTAATCCTGCTCGTCCGCCCAGGCCGCACGGACGGCCCGCAGGTAATCATCGGTCAGCTTCCCCCGCTGCCCGAACGGGACGCCGAGTGCGTCGAACTCCTGCACCGCCCAGCCAGCCCCTACCCCGAGGACCAGGCGTCCCCCGCTGAGGTCGTTGAGGTTCGCGGCCATCCGGGCGGTTAGCAGCGGGTGCCGGTACGGGACGATCAAGACGGTCGTCCCGAGCCGGATCCTGCCGGTGATGCCGGCTAGCCAGGCGAGCGTGGTGAACGGTTCGTAGAACGGCACCGGATACTGCTCGGCGACGTCGGGGGTCACCGCGAGGTGGTCGGAGATCATAAGCAGGTCGAAGCCGAGGCCTTCCACCGTTTGTGCCCAGCGGCGCAACACGCCGGGTTCGGTGCCAGGCCCGAAATTCGGCACGTTCACGCCCATCCGCACCGGGCAAGGTTACCCAGCGATCATCCGGAAAGGAATGGATACGCTCGGGCGATGGCCGTTATTTGCTTCATAACCGCACGCGAGCTGGCGGCCGCGCGGCGGGCCGGCCGTGGCCGTGACGGCGGGTGAGACCCCGCGTGGTTAGGGGAGGCAGAACCTCGCGGTTCGTGGAGATCGTCTTCGCCGACCGGTCCTGGAGTCCGTGAGCCAGCCAGTCGTCCACCGCATTCTGGACCCGCTTCCCATCAGGGCCGAAGACCAGGAGACAGAGCCCCGCCGTCGTCCCCGGAAGCCCTGGTGATGCTGGGCATCGCGGCATTCAGATGCGTGGTCGAAGTAGATCGAGTCTTCGCCGTACACACGCCTCTTGTCCGGCATGCTCGGTACGGCAGTGAGCAGCCTGATGCGTAGTTACTCACTGGGCCGCCCCGTTTGGAGCTCGGTGACAGGCCACATGTCTGACGTGGGCTTTCGTGGTCGGGATGGCCGGATTCGAACCGGCGGCCTCCTGCTCCCAAAGCAGGCGCGCTAACCAAGCTGCGCCACATCCCGCTGAACCGCTCCGTAGCCTACCGTCTCGCTGGCCGGCGTCCCGCAGCGTC
>DASXKD010000101.1:0-2840 GCA_036497045.1 Streptosporangiaceae bacterium
CCGCTCACCTTTGCAGCCTGGCCTTCGACGACGAGGTCCAGCCCGTCGAGTCTGTTGCAACCGGTCGTGAGGATGCAATGCGGGTTGCGCGCGAGATTCTTGGCTTTGCGCTCGTCTGGGCCGGTGCAGAAGTACAGGGCGTCGTCCAGCCAGATTCCCAGCAGCGGCGTGACATGTGGACGGCCGTCCGGACGCACCGTTGACAGCCAGTACACTTCGGCATCCTGCAGCTCCCTGCGCCCTTTCCCCCACCCTGTGGGGATCGCGCCGCCGCTGCTGAAGGCGCTCAGTTCGGTTACTGGCTCGAGCTCAGTCATTCGTATCGGTCATCTTTCACTCCTTTACGGCCGCCGCCGATCCTGCGGCTGAAGACACTTCGGATCAGCGGCGCTGCCTCACGGGCTGGAGTTGCTCGCACTTTGGTGGACGCCTCGGGGCAACGGAATTCATCGGCGCGCGCCCAGCCGTCCCGCATCCGGTGCAGGTTTCGGGACCTTTCCGGCGGAGGGAATAGCCGCCCCATCGGCTTGCGCCACTCCAGGATCGATCATGCACTTTGTTGGTATGACTGGCCTGAGCTGGCCTCGCCTGGCACCTGCATCCAGATCGTAGCGGCGGTGATGATCGGCGTTGGACTGCATAAGGCCTCGCGTGCGGCGGTGGCCGTCAGCGCAGATGAGGCATGCTTGCCGAGTGCGGACGGGGGCCTCGGCGATCCAGGCCAGGCGGCTGCTGCAATAGGCAGCGGCGCGGCCGGAGCGGGTCCGGGCGGTCGAAAGCACACCAAATTGGAGATCTGCGCGCGGGCACCGCACCGCCGCGCCGTAGATATCGAGCGCTCAGAATCGGCAACTTGTTTAGATCGTGGCTGGGAGCCTGGGGATCTGGGATCCTCGGGCGCTGAGCGGGGCGGGCTCGCTCGCGAATCGGCTGCCGTCGCCCTTGCGGGTGTTCTGGCTCACGAACGGCTCCGCGGCCTGCCCTGCTCACCCGGTGAGGTTGTGGCTCAAGAGAGGTCTGCGCTGCTGGAAGTTGCATTGCCCTCCTCGCCGGCATCCGCGCCCTGGACGCGAGGATCAAGTACCTCGGCACGCAGATCGCCGCCCTGGTCACCGCGTCCGGTACCGGCCTGACCGGCTTGTTCGGCGTCGGCAAGGTGATCGCCGGGCGGATCTTGGCCGAAGTGGGTGACGTGGCCCGGTTCGCCACCAAGGACACCTTCGCCAGCTACAACGGCACCGCGCCGATCGATGTCTCCTCCGGAGACCAGATCCGCCACTGCCTGTCCCGCGCCGGGAACCGGCGGATCAACCACGCACTGCACATGATGGCAGTCACCCAGATCCGCTACCCAGCCACCCCGGGCCGCCTGTATTACGAGCAGAAACGCCGCGAGGGCAAGACCCCGAAAGAAGCGCTGCGGTGCCTCAAGCGGCGGCTGTCCGACCTGGTCTACCGTCAGCTGCTCGCCGACCGGCACGGCACAATCGAAGAGTGCGGATCACCTACGACCCCGCGGCCGACGCGGCCTGCATCCACCTCACCGGCCAGCCGCTCTCACCAGGCCGCACCACGATCCAGGCCAGCATGCCATCCGGCACCGGCGGGTTCGTCGCCCTGGACTGGAAGACGGCCGCCTCGTCGGCATCGAAATCCTCGACG
Source organism: Streptosporangiaceae bacterium (assembly GCA_036497045.1). Classification (GTDB taxonomy): domain Bacteria; phylum Actinomycetota; class Actinomycetes; order Streptosporangiales; family Streptosporangiaceae; genus DASXKD01. The sequence continues at coordinate 1,663 of DASXKD010000101.1, forward strand.
CCAGCACCCGGCTCCACCACGACCTCCTCGAACAAGCCGAGACCCCCCGCTGATCCAGGGCCCGCCCCGCACGCCCGCCCGCGCCGCGCCGCCCAGCACCGGATGTCAACCAATGGTTGACATGCCTGCCCCGCGCTCCGCTACGCCACCGAGCCAGACGCCCGCCCCGGCTGCCAGCTAACAGCGGTCGTGCGCCGCGGCCGCGTGGCCCTATGCGCCAGCTGCGACGCCTTGCGGTCCACGCTCGGCAAAGGCCAGGCCGCCACCCCGCTGCCCGCCGCTCCACCCATCGACCCGCTGCACTGGGTCACCCAGGCGCAAGCCCAGCTACGCGCCGCCGAAGCCGAACTCGCTGCCACGGTCATCCGGGCCCGCCAAGCCGGCCAATCGTGGACCGCCATCGGAGCCAGCCTCGGCACCACCCGGCAGGCAGCACAACAGCGATTCGGCCACACGACTTGACAGAGAGGAGCCGATCCGTGCGCAGTCGCAGCAGAACCAGGTGGCACTCGGTAACTAACTCACGCTGAACGGCTGGGGGCATACCTCGCTAGGCCGCAGCGCCTGCATCGACCGCTACATCACCGGCTACCTGGTGAACTTGACGCTGCCTCCGGCCGGCACCGTGTGCCAGTCCAACCATCTGCCATTCGAGGGGCCCCGAGCGGTGGAAAGTAGCCTTGCCGCGGCGGCGCTCGCGCAGCTGCTGCCCGCGCCACTCGTGCACGCTCTCCCCAGCTGGTGAGGCAGTCGACGATAGGAGCGCCCGCGGCGCGTCGCAGTGTCCTCAGCGGCCATTGTGGGCCGACCCATCACCACGCCTACGAAGCCCTCTCCCGTAGCAGCCCATAGCACGCGGAGTTACCAAGCGGTTCCGTCACTTAAAGGTGCCGCGCCGCACGCACCGAGTCGGCGATATCGCAGCAGGCCGGCCTGAAATCGGATCACCCTCCGTGAAGAAGACTGGCCAGCGCTGAGGCGCGAATAGCCGCCGATCGGCGCGCCGCGCGTGATCCAGACGAGCGGGCAAGGCGCCGACTACTCCGGCCGGTTCCGGGTCACGATGTAGGCTGCGGCTCTGGGACCACGCTCCCACGCAGCCCGGATCCACCGCCACGGCGGCCACAACACAGGCCGATCATCAAGGAGACCGGTAGATGACTGCGGTATTCAGCCCC
>DASXKD010000102.1:0-3141 GCA_036497045.1 Streptosporangiaceae bacterium
GAGGTCTTCACGTTTGGGGCTGACCTGCAGGAACGAGGGTTGGCTGGAGGGCTGCCCACAGGTTAAGCGGAGTTAGCCCACGTTTTCCGGACCGCGGGTCTCCGGTTCCGGGTTCTGCTGCCGGGGACTTCCGGCCTCGACGATCTCGAGCGTGAGGTCCTGGAGTTCGCTGAGCAGGCCGCGGAGTTTCTTCGCGTTGTCGAACAGGGCCTGGTATTTGGCGAGCTCGGCGGGGGTGAGCCGTCTGGTCACGGTCTTACCGCCGATCTTGCGGGTCCATTCGGCATACGGGCCGTGCAGCCGGGGCGGGTCGGCGTGGCAGCGGCAGTTCGGCTTGCCGCAGGCGTAGGCGCGGACGGTGAGGGTGCCGGGCAGGGCGAAGCCCGCCTGGGCGAGCTCAGCGGCGATCCGGTCGCGGGCCGCGCGCTGGGCTGCGGTTGGTTCCATGCGACACACCGTCTCAGATCCGCGGGCTTGGCTGATGTCCACAGTATATTCCTGTGGACATTTCGCGCCGGGAGGCCTGCTGGTGCCAGCACCTGGGACAGCCGGATACATCACGCGGTGGCGGCCGTCGCCGGTTTCGCCACCGGCGGCCGCGTTCGCCCGGGGCGTGATCGGGCGGGCGGCCCCGCAGGGCCAGGAGCGCGCGAAGAACCTGCTGTGGGCGGCCGGCAGGCTCGCGGAGTGGGCGCTCCCGCTCGGGCTGGAGGCGGCGCCGGAGGTGCTGCTGCACCCGCCGGTGACTGAGCGATTCACCCGGACGGCGCCGGGCCTGTCGCCGGTGGCGCGCCGGACGCTGCGCACGAACCTGCGGTTCACCGGCCGCCGGGTGGTGCCGCAGCTGTATCCGCAGGATCTGCCGCTGCCGCGGGAGCGGGCTAAGAAGCCGTACAGCGCGGCGGAGATCGCCGGGTTCCTGGCGCTGGCGGACGCCCAGCCCACCCAGCGGCGGCGGATGCGCGCGGCCGCGCTGGTCTGCCTCGGCGCCGGTGCCGGGCTGATCCGCGGCGACCTGCGCGAGGTGCGCGGCACCAATGTGGCGTGCCGGTCCGGCGGGGTCGTGATCACCGTGCGCGGCGCCCGGCCGCGCACGGTCCCGGTGCTGGCCCGCTACCACGCCCCGCTGCTGGCGGCAGCCCGTTTCGCCGGGGACGGCCTGATCATCTGCGGGACTGATCCCGGCCGCCGGAATCTGGCGAACCCGCTGGTGGCCGCGCTGGACGGCGGGAGCGGCCTGCCGCGGCTGGACACGTCCCGGTTGCGGGCGACCTGGCTGCGGGACTGCGCGGAGCTGCTGGGGCTGGCCACGTTCCTGCACGCGGCCGGGATCAGCTGCTCCCAGCGGCTGGGTGACCTGCTGGCCGGGCTGGAGCCGGCCGGCGAGGCCGGCGCGGTGCGGCTGCCCGGGGCAGCCCGCAGGCCATGATCCCGGTCAGGATGTTCGAGGGGATCATCGATGCCTCCGGCGTCGCGGAGCGGCTCGAGGCCATGCTGCCCACCGGGGTGCGGCCCCGGCAGCTGAGCGTCCGCGCCCTGCTGGCCGGCATGTGCCTGACCCAGGCTGACGGGCGGCCCGCCCATCTGACCCGGGTGCACCAGGCCCTGACCAGCCTGCCCCAAGACGACCAGGTCCGGCTCGGCATCATCGCGGACTGGAAACACGGGCCTCACCAGCTCACCTACCGGCAGACCGAGCGGACCTCCGGCCTCGTCATGACCGCCCTGGCCAAGGACGCGCCTGACGGGCTGCCGTCGCAGGTGCTGCAAGCGGCCTGCGATGACCTGCCTGAGGCCAGCGTCCCGGAGGAATTCAAGGACGCCAGCCGGTCACTGGCGGTGGACTGGACGGACATGGAGTCCTTCTCCCGGCCCCCGCCCGCCAAAGGCGGGGACTGCGCCGACCCCGAAGCGTCCTGGGGGCACCGCAAGAACAACCTGCTGCGCCGCGAAGACGAGCTGTTCTTCGGCTACTACCTGTCCGCCGGGATCATGATGCCCGGCGAGAACGGGCCCGCCGTTCCCGAGTTCGCCCGCCGCGTCACCATCTCGCCGTGCCGGCACGACCCGGTCCGCGCCCTGGTCCCCGTGCTGGCCGCCATGCCCGCCGCCGGGATCCCGCTCGGCGACATCCTCGCCGACTCCGGCTACGCCCACCGCGACGCGGAAGCCTGGGCCATCCCGCTGCGGGCCGCTGGCGCGCAGCTCATCCAGGATCTGCACCCGCACGACCGTGGCCCCAAGGGCACCCATGACGGGGCCATCATCAGCAACGGCAACCTCTACTGCCCGGCCACGCCCCGGCCGCTGCCGGAACTCGGCCCGCTCGCCCGCGACGCCACCCGCGAGCAGACCGCCGCGCACGGCCAGCAGACCACCGAGCTCGCCCGCTACAAGCTCGGGAAGATCACCCGCGACGACGAAGACGGCTACCACCGGGTCATGTGCCCCGCCGCCATGGGAAAGATCCGCTGCCCCCTCCGCCCGGCCTCGATGACTCTAGACCGGGACCGGCCGGAGATCCTCACCCCGCCGGAACACCCGCCCGCCTGCTGCACCCAGCAGACCCTCACCGTCCCGCCCCAGGTCACCGCGAAGACCGCGCAGAAACACGACTACCCCTCCGCCGCACACCGCCGCTCCTACGCCCGCCGCACCGGCGCCGAACGCGGCTTCGCCACCGCCAAAGACCCCGCCAGCAACAACATCAGCCGCGGCTGGTGCCGCCTCATGGGACTGACGCCCCTCATGCTGTTCGCCGCCACCCTGCTGACTGTCCGCAACCAGCGCATCCTGCAAGCCTGGAACGCCCGCCAGCACGAAAACGCCCGCCGCGCCGCCGCCGGGCTTCCCCCGAAAACCCGGCGCCGGCGCCGCAAGACGCTCACCGCACTCGCTGCCATCACCGCGCCGCCCTAGGCCAAGACGAGCACGCCCGCACCCGCCACCAGCACCTCCGACAGCCCAGTCACCGCACACAGACAGCGGCAGCATGCCCGCAACCCGCCCCGGACACACAGAAAGCCACCAGGCGACCACAAAGCGCAGACGACACGGCAGCACCCACAATCACACCAGGATGCCCACCCGAATGTCAGACCCAAACGTGAAAATAGGCCTCACTGAAACGTGAAGACCTCA